>CAMUZA010000019.1 GCA_947165085.1 uncultured Clostridia bacterium
GTCATGGAATTGACGGAGCGCGTGGTCGTCTGCGTCAATCTGACGGATGAGGCGGAACGCGCCGGAATCCGCGTGGATATCTCCGCCCTGGAGCGGCAGCTCGGCGTACCGGTCGTCGCGTCCTGCGCACTCAGAGAAACGGGGACGGACGCGCTCATGGAGCGCGTCCGCGGGGTATGCGACGGCTTTCTTCCCCTGCTGCCGAACCGCTGCGGCTGCGGCATTCGCGGAGAAAACGACGACGACTCGGACGCGATCGCCGCGCAGTTCGTCCTGCGCGCACAGGAGATCGCGGAAAAATGTGTGCAGCGGGAAGAAAACAGGAAGACCTCGGTGACCGAACGGCTCGACCGCGTTCTGCTGCACCGCTTCAGCGGCTATGCGGTCATGCTCCTGCTCCTGCTGGGGGTCTTCTGGCTGACGATCGAGGGGGCGAACTATCCGTCGATGGGTCTGCAGTGGTGCTTTGACCGCCTTGGAGAGCTGCTGCGCCGCGGCGCGGATGCAATCAGACTGCCCGCGCCGGTCACGGGCGCGCTCTTGGACGGCGTATACGCCACGGCGGCGCGGGTCGTCGCGGTCATGCTGCCGCCGATGGCGATCTTTTTCCCGCTGTTCACGCTGCTGGAGGACTTCGGCTATCTGCCGCGCGTCGCGTTTCTGATGGATCACCGCTTCCGAAAAGCCGGCGCGTGCGGCAAGCAGTCGCTGACCTTGTGCATGGGTCTTGGCTGCAACGCGGCAGGGGTGACGGGCTGCCGCATCATCGACTCGCGCCGCGAGCGGCTGATCGCGGTGCTGACCAACGCCTTTGTGCCGTGCAACGGCAGATTTCCGGCGCTGATCTTTCTGATCTCTTTGTACTTTTCGCACGGTTCGGCGCTGCTTGGCGCAGGACTTCTGACGCTGTGCATGCTTTTGTCGGTCGGAATGACGCTTGCGGCTTCAAAGCTTCTCAGCCGCACGGCGCTGCGCGGCGAGCCGTCCTCCTTCGTGCTGGAAATGCCGCCTTACCGCAAGCCACGGATCTGGCAGGTGCTGGTGCGGTCGGTGCGCGACCGGACGCTCTACGTTCTCGGCAGGGCGGTCGCCGTCGCCGCGCCGGCAGGACTCTTGATCTGGCTGCTTGCCAATCTCGCACCGAACGGCACGCCGCTTCTGCAGAGCGCGGCGGCATTTTTGGACGCGCCGGGCAGACTCCTCGGCATGAACGGCGCGATCCTGCTGGCGTTTATGCTCGGCAGTCCCGCGAACGAACTGGTGCTGCCGGTATTGATGATGATACTGACCTCCGGCAGCCTCTTCGGCGCGGAGAGCACCGCCGCAATGACGCGCATTCTCGGCGCGTCGGGCTATACCTGGCGGGAATCGCTCTGCACGATCTTGTTTGTGCTCTTCCATTGGCCTTGCACGACGACCCTGCTGACAGCCTACCGCGAAACAAGGAGCAAAAAGTGGACCCTCCTTGCCGCCGCCCTGCCGACGGCGTTCGGGTGCGTGCTGTGCGCGGCGGTGAATCTGATTGTGCACCTGTTTCCATAGAAAATGTTGCATATTACCGCGCAGTGCGGTATAATACTTGCAAATTCCAAACAAAGAGGGAAACTATGAAAGCGATCATTACCGTCAACGCCGCCGATACCGTGGGCATCATCGCCTTTATCAGCAAATATCTCGCAGAGCACAACGTCAACATCCTCGACATCAGCCAGACGATCATGCAGAACTATTTCGTCATGATCATGCTGATCGACTTTGCAAAGAGCGATCTGCCCTTCGATCAGCTCCAGACGGGTCTGAAAGAAGAGGGCGAGCGCCGGAACGTGGTCATCCGCGTCCAGCGCGAGGATATCTTCAACGCCATGCATCGAATCTGAGGCGGTGAGCGTATGAATCTGATCAACAAAGACGACATCCTGCAGGTCATCGAGATGATCGAGTCGCAGCATTTGGACATCCGCACGATCACGATGGGCATTTCACTGCTCGACTGCATCGATCCGGACGTTGACCGCTGCTGCGAAAAGGTCTACGATAAGATCATCACGCTTGCGAAAGACCTCGTCAAAACCGGCGAGGACATCGAGCACGAATACGGCATCCCCGTGGTCAATAAGCGCATTTCCGTCACGCCGATCTCGCTAATCGGCGGCAGCTTCGACGAAGAGGGCTATCTCCGCCTCGCGCTGACACTGGATCGCGCGGCGAAGGCGGTCGGCGTGAACTTTATCGGCGGCTACACCGCCCTCGTGCAGAAGGGCATGACCAAGGGCGACCGCGCGTTCCTGGCGAGCATTCCGCGCGCGCTCGCGCAGACCGAGCGCGTCTGCTGCAGCGTCAACGTCGGCTCGACCAAGGCGGGCATCGACATGTCCGCCATCAAGCTCATGGGCGAGGCGGTCAAGCAAACCGCCGCGCTGACCGCACAGGACAGCGGCATCGGCTGCGCGAAGCTGGTCGTCTTTGCCAACGCCGTGGAGGACAATCCCTTTATGGCGGGCGCGTTCCACGGCGTCGGCGAGGCGGAGTGCGTCATCAACGTCGGCGTTTCCGGTCCCGGCGTGGTGGCAAACGCTTTGAAGACCTGCAAGGGAAAGCCCTTTGACGAGGTCGCGGAGACGATCAAGAAAACCGCCTTCCGCATTACCCGCATCGGTCAGCTGGTGGCAAAGGAGGCGTCGAGACGCCTCGGCGCGGAATTCGGCATCGTCGATCTGTCGCTTGCGCCCACGCCCGCGCGCGGCGACAGCGTGGCGGAGATCCTGGAGCTGATGGGTCTGGAGCGGTGCGGCACGCACGGCACGACGGCTGCTTTGGCGCTTCTGAACGATGCGGTCAAAAAGGGCGGCGTGATGGCTTCTTCCCACGTCGGGGGGCTCTCCGGCGCGTTTATCCCCGTCTCCGAGGACGCGGGCATGATCGCTTCGGCGGAAAGCGGCTGCCTGCAATTGGACAAGCTCGAAGCCATGACCTGCGTCTGCTCTGTGGGCTTGGATATGATCGCCGTCCCGGGCGATACGCCGGCGTCCACGATCTCCGCGATCATCGCGGACGAATGCGCCATCGGCATGATCAACAACAAGACTACGGCGGTGCGCATCATCCCCGTGCCCGGCGCGAAGGTCGGCGACCGCGCGGAATTCGGCGGTCTGCTCGGCTCAGCGCCCGTGATGGCGGTGCACCCGGAGAGCGCGGAGGAATTCATCTTGCGCGGCGGCAGAATCCCCGCCCCGATCCACAGTCTGCGGAATTGAATTGCAGAACCTTATAACAAAACTACGCCGCAGAGTCGGAATGCTCCGACTCTGCGGCGTTTCTGCATGTTCCGCAGCGCACCTCTGTGCCGTGTCATTGCGAGCCGCCGCAAGGCGGCGTGGCAATCTGTGCGTATCGTTGTGGAACACTTCATCGTGATACGGTACAAGTACCATACCAACGACGGACAGATTCCCCTTGCGGGGAATGACAGAGAGGGAAGTGCGGCGCATCGAACGCCACACGTGCCATACCTGCGACGGACGGATTGCCACGGCTCCTGTGGAGCCTCGCAATGACACGGACGGAGAATTGTGCAGAAAAATACGCAAAGAAGGCGGCTGCTTATCAGCCGCCTTCTCTGCGTTCGTACACCTGCATCATAATAACGATAACACCATAATACCGCTATCAGAACCAATTTGAGCTATCAAATCAACCCAAAGTGTTCCAATGCTTTCAATAATCCGTCGTCGTCGCAGTCGGCGGTCACGTAGTCGGCGGCGGCGAGGCACTCGGGCGTGGCGTTGCCCATGGCGACGCCGATCCCCGCGGCGCGGAGCATTTCAATATCGTTTTCCGAGTCGCCGAAGGCGATGCACTCGTCCGGTTGGATACCGTAACGCCGCAGAATCTCCAGCATGGCGTTGCGCTTGCCGCCGTCTGCGGAAATGATGTCATGCCCGCAGGCATACCACTTCGTCATGCGGCTGGTGGGCGCGCAGGGCATGACGGCGGGCATTTCCTCGCGGGTGAGGAAAAGAACGATCTTGTAGATCGGCTTTTGCAGCATCTCCCGCAGGTCTCCGATCTCCGGCGGCCGCGTGTGGATCGCCTCCATCGCGCGCAAAACGCGCTCGTTATGGAGGTTCATGACGCTGCGCTCCGCGCTGACCATCCAGCAGGCGCAACCGTTTTTCTCGACCCAGTCGAGCACGGCTTCCGCCTCCCTCGGGTCGAGCGGCTTGCCGTAGAGCAAACTGCCGCCGGCGGCATAGGCGTCCTGCCCGTTGTTGGTCAGCAGACCGTCAAATTCCAATCCGTCCAACAGATGCTCCGACCGGATCTCAAATTTTGATCTGCCCGTGGCGACGAAGCACTTCACGCCCCTTGCCCGCAGGCGGGAAAGCGCCGTCTTGGTCGAAAGGGGATATACCTTTTTCTTTAACGAAACGAGCGTCCCGTCGATGTCGAAAAACGCCGCTTTGATCATAACGCCAGAATTTTGACCTGGTCGCCGCTCGCCGTCAGCTTGATCTGGGAGATCGGGCGCTCGTAGCTGTCGATCATGCGTTCGGCGACGCCGTCCTCGATCTCGCGCTGGATGGTACGGCGCAGGTTGCGCGCGCCGTAGGTGACGGAATAGGACTTTTTGACGAGGTAGTCGATGATGCTGTCGTCCCACGTCAGATTTACGCCGTGCTCATCAAGATTGTCCTTCAGTTCGCCGAGCATGATAGCGGCGATGCCGCGGAAGTTTTCTTCCGTCAGACGGTTGAAGCAGATGATCTCGTCCACGCGGTTGATAAACTCGGGCCGCAGGAATTCCTGCAGCGCCTTCATCGCCTTCTCCTTCGTCTGCTCGGACACGCTGCGGCCGAAGCCGACGGAGCCGTCCTTGCGGTCGGAGCCGGCGTTGGAGGTCATGACGATCACGGTGTTTTCAAAGTTGACGACCCTGCCCTGCGCGTCGGTGATGCGGCCGTCGTCGAGAATCTGCAGCAGGACGTTCAGCACGTCCGGGTGCGCCTTTTCCAACTCGTCAAAGAGGATGACGGAATAGGGCTTGCGGCGGATCTTCTCGGTGAGCTGACCCGCTTCGTCGTAGCCGACGTAACCGGGCGGCGAGCCGATCAGCTTGGAGACAGAATGCCGCTCCATATACTCCGACATATCCAGCCGCACCAAGCTGTCCACGGAGTCAAAGAGTTCGTCTGCAAGACGCTTGACCAGCTCCGTTTTGCCCACGCCCGTCGAGCCGACAAAGATAAAGGAGACGGGGTGCTTCTTCGTGGCGATGCCGACGCGGTTGCGGCGGATCGCCCGCGTGACCGCCTCGATCGCCTCGTCCTGCCCGACGATATGCTTTTTCAGGCGTTCATCCAGCGTGCGGAGCTGTTCGTATTCCTGCGCGCGGATCTTGCTCGCGGGGATCTTCGTCCACATTTCGATGATCCGCGCCAGATTCTCGATCGTGAGCTGGGGAGCTGGCTTCGCCTCCAGCTCGGCGATCTCCTTATCCAGCCGCAGGACGTTCGAGCGAAGGATCGCAAGCCGCTCATAATGCTCGTTCTCGGTGTCCTCGGTGAGCATCTTGATCTCTAATTCATAATCCGCCTTTTCCTTGCGTTTTTCGGCGAGGTCGGAGATCGACTTCGTGTGCAGATTGAGGTCGGAGCAGGCTTCGTCCAGCAGGTCGATCGCCTTGTCGGGCAGATACCGGTCGGTGATATAGCGCTCGGACAGGATGACCGCCTGCCGCGCGATCTCCGGCGTGACCTTCACGCCGTGGTAGGTTTCATAGTAGTGCGCGATGCCGCGGATAATGGCGACGGCTTCGTCGATCGACGGCTCTGCGACCGTGACCGGCTGGAAGCGGCGCTCTAAGGCGGCGTCTTTTTCGATATACTTGCGGTATTCTGCGAAGGTCGTCGCGCCGATGACCTGAATTTCGCCGCGGGAGAGGGCGGGCTTGAGGATGTTCGCCGCGCTCATGGAACCCTCGGCGTCGCCCGCGCCGACGAGATTGTGCACCTCGTCGATGACGAGGATAATGTTGCCGCACTGCTTGACCTCGCCGATCAGGCTCTTCATGCGGCTTTCAAACTGTCCGCGGAACTGCGTTCCGGCGACCAGCGCGGTCAGATCGAGCAGATACACCTCTTTGTCGCGGAGCTTGAACGGGACGTCGCCCGCGGCGATGCGCTGCGCCAGACCCTCGGCGATGGCGGTCTTGCCGACGCCCGGTTCGCCGATCAGACAGGGGTTGTTCTTCTGACGGCGGTTGAGAATCTGCACGACGCGCTCGGTCTCGACCTGCCTTCCGATGATCTTGTCCAGCGCGTGTTCCCGCGCCTTCGCGGTCAGATTCTGGCAGTACATGTCGAGAAATTTGTGCTTCTGCTTCTTCGGCTTTTCCGAGGACGGCTCTTTCGCCTTTTCCTTGGGATCTTCCTTTTGGATCAGATCGTCCGCCTTGCCGAAGAGCCTGCTCATGTTGGGGAAGGTCGCCGTGCGGCTGCCGATGTCGTCCTCATCGTCCTCGTTTTCGTCCTCGGGCGCCATCATCGCCATCATTTCGTTGTTCAGACCGTCGAGATCCTCGTCGGTGATGCCCATGCGCTCCACGATCTCGTCGACCTGCTTCACGCCGAGCTCCTTGGCGCATTTCAAGCAGAGTCCCTCCGTGGAGCTCTTGCCGTTTTCGACCTTCGTTATAAAGATCACAGCGACGTTTTTCTGACATCTGCTGCAAAGTGTCGGTTTCATAGTATTCCTCCTTTAACCGGGGATATAGAGAACTGCGTCCGAACCGGTCAGGCACATCGCCGTGCCGTCCGAGCGCACAAGGGCTGCCTGCCAGCCCTGGTTTTCCGTGCTGCCGCAAAGCTTTAGGGTGCGGTCGCAGATGCGAAGCTCCCGATCCGTCAGGATGCCGATATAGTTTCCGCAGACGCTGATGTGCCGCACGGTATCGTCGTATTCCGAAAATGCGAGCTCCTTGCCCTGTGCGTCGAGCAGCACGACCGCGCTGCCGCCGGAGAGCAGATCGTAGGAAGCGGCGACCAGATCGTCCGCGAAGCGGTAGGCGGACAGTGTGCCGGTCTGCAAGGCGTATTCGCGCAGGATCGCGCCTTCGGCGGTGAAGAACTGCAGACTGCGCTCGCCGACGGCACAGACGCTTTCATCGTCCAAAAACGCCATGTCGTAGATCATCTGCGCGTCCATAGACAGCTCTGCGAGCGGTTCTTCGCTGTCTGTCGCGAAAAGCCGCGCCGCGCTCGCGAAGCGGATATCCTCCTGCCCGAGGGCGTTCACTGCGAGATAGTCGCCGTCGGGGGAGACGGCGCATGCATTCAGGTAGCGGCTCGCGGATTCGTGCCGGAACAGCAGAACGCCGTTTTTGGAATAGACTTCCGCGACGGCGCGGCAGCCGTCGCCCTCCATGAGCACGGAAACATTGCCGCTTTGCGCGGCTTCCGCGTCGTAAATGCGTCCTTCCGTGTGCAGAAAGAACAGCTCCTTGCCGTTCGTATTGAGCAAAGCCAGCCGCGTTCCGCCGATCTCATAGCAGAGGATAAAATCCCCCGCCGCCTTGATCGCAGGATCGCGGTACGGCGCGCCGACCCGAAACAGCAGCTTGCCGTCCGCGCCGTAGGCGGATACGCCCTCCTGTGACGCCGTGCAGAGGCGGTCTTCCGCGATCACGCAGGCGCCGGCGTCCGGGACGCTGACGGAAAAGCTGTCGTAATGCTTGCCGGAATAGCGGACAAAACGCTTCAAGCCGTCCAGAGAGGAGGTCTGCGCCCAGAGATACCAGATCAAAAGCAGCACGATCGCAAGTCCGATCACGGCGTAGATCAGCCAGCGGCGTCCGGTCTTTGCCGCTGCAGTCTGTTCGGTTTCAGCGGACATGGAAGGACACCTCCCCGTCTTCATACCACAATTGCGTCAGATACAGTCCGCCGGGCGGCACGGTCGGTCCCGCAGCGGTGCGGTTGCCGCTTTGCAGGATCGCGCCGATCTGCCCGGGCGCGATCTTTCCCTCCGCAGCGTAGACGACCGTGCCGGTCATCGCGCGCGCCATGTTGTAGAGAAAGCCGTTGGCGCAGATACGGAGCAGGATCAGATCGCCCTGCCGCTCGACCTCGAAATGGTGCACGGTGCGGACGGTGGACTTTACGTCCGTTCCGACCGAACGGACGGCTGCAAAATCATGCGTGCCGACGAACTGCGCGGCAGCCTCCCGCATGATCGTTTCGTCCAAATGCCTGGGATAAAACCACGCCCGCTGCACGAAGAACGGGTCGCGTATATGCGAGTTATAGATTTGATAGGTATATTCCTTGCGGACGCAGGAGCCGATGGCGTTGAAGCCGTCGTGCACCTCCATCGCATCGTACACGACGATGTCGTCGGGAAGATGCGTATTGAGCGCGTAGGGAAGGCGGTCAAAGGGAATGGAGGACTCGGTGCGGAAATTAGCGACGTAGACCCGCGCGTGGACGCCGGCGTCCGTGCGGCCGCAGCCGGTTAGATGCACCTTATGCCCGACAACCGCGGCAGTCGCTTCTTCCAGCGTCTGCGCGACGGAGCGGGCATTCTTCTGCACCTGCCAGCCGTGATAGGCCGAGCCGTCATATTTCAGAAACAGAGCAATATTCCGCACGAAATCCTCCTATAGCATGAAGTGCCGCAGGACGATGATGCCTGCGAGCAGCACGGCTCCGAGCAGCAGGCACAGCGCGTCGCGTCTGTGATAGCGAAGCTGCTTCAGCTTTGTCCGCCCCTCGCCGCCGTGATAGCAGCGGCATTCCATGGCGGTCGCAAGCTCATCCGCGCGGCGGAACGCGCTGACAAACAGCGGGACCAGAATGGGGATCAGCGCCTTGGCGCGGCGGAAGATGTTTCCGGTCTCAAAATCCGCGCCGCGCGCCTTCTGCGCGGACATGATCTTATCGGTCTCCTCGATCAGCGTGGGGATAAAGCGGAGCGCGATGCTCATCATCATCGCCAGCTCATGGACAGGGAAATGAATCTTTTTCAGCGGCGAGAGCAGAGACTCCAGACCGTCCGTCAGCGCGATCGGCGAGGTGGTGTAGGTCAGCAGGAAGGTTCCCGTGACGAGCATCATGATGCGCAGAACGAGGAAAAAGGCGTTCTGCAGACCCTCCGCGGTGATCTTGAAGATCCAGAATTCGACGAGTACGCGCCCTTCGGTGTAAAACAGATTGATGACCGCCGTGAAAATGATAATGATGATCAGCGGCTTCAAGCCCTTGAGCAGCGCCTTCGGGCGGATGCGGGACAGGGCGACCGCGGTGATCAGAAAGACGAGCATGACTCCGTAGGAAACGAACCACTTGCACAAAAACAGCGTGACGATATACAGCAGCGTCATCAGCAGCTTTGTGCGCGGGTCGAGCCGGTGGACAACGGTATTTCCCGGGAAATACTGACCGAGGGTGATGTCCTTCAGCATCCGGCCGCGCCTCCCTTCAGGCGCAGAAGCTGCGCAAGAGCTGCGTCCACGGTGTAAGTAGCGGGATCAACGGGGAGGCCGAGCTCCTTCAGGCGCAGGAACAGGGAAGTGACCTGCGGGACGGTCAGACCGATCTGCTGCAGGCGCTCCGCCTCCCGGAAGATCTCCGCGGGCGTGCCGAGCATTTCGATCTGTCCCTCGTTGAGCACGAGCAGGCGGTCGGCCATCAGCGCCACGTCGTCCATCGAATGACTGACCATCATCACGGTCGCGCCGGTCGCCTTCTGATATGCGCTGATGTTTTCCAGAAGGGATTTGCGGGCGGCGGGATCGAGACCCGCCGTCGGCTCGTCGAAAATGACGATTTCCGGCTCCATGGCGATCACGCCGGCGATCGCGACGCGCCGCTTCTGACCGCCCGAGAGATCGAACGGGGATTTTTCCAGCGAAGCGGGCTTCACGCCCGCAAATTCCGCGGCACGGAAGACGCGCTGCTTGATCTCTGTTTCGCTCAGCCCCATGTTTTTCGGACCGAAGGCGATGTCCTGAAAGACGGTATCCTCAAAGAGCTGGTACTCCGGATACTGAAACACCAGTCCGACGCGGAAACGCGCCCGGCGGGTCGTCTGCTTGTCCTTCCAGATGCTCTCGCCGCTCAGCAGCACGTCGCCGCTCGTCGGTTTGAGCAGACCGTTCAGGTGCTGAATCAGCGTGGACTTTCCGGAGCCGGTATGTCCGATCACACCGAGGAATTCGCCCTTTTCCACGGTGAAGCCGATATGTTTGATCGCGTCGTGCTCGAACGGCGTGCCGACGCTGTAGGTATGGCAGAGGTCGCGGACCTCAATGACTGCAGCCAAATGTGTTTCCTCCCGTGGTCAAGCCTCTACCTTGAACTGTTCGTAAAGTGCCTGCGCACATTCTTCTGTGGAAAGAGCGTCCAGCGGCAGGTCAAAGCCCTGCCTGTTCAGCTCATAGATGATCTGTGTGGTTGCCGGAACGTCCAGTCCGGCGGATTTGAGCAGATCGACCTGCGTGAAGACCTCTTTCGGGGTGCCGTCCGTCAGGATACGACCCTCTTTCATGACGATCACGCGGTCGGCGCGGATGGCCTCGGTCATGTGATGCGTGATCAGAATGACCGTAATGCCGTTTTCCCGGTTCAGCTTTTCAACGATCCGCATGACGTCCTCGCGCCCGATGGGATCGAGCATGGCGGTCGGCTCGTCGAGCACGACGCAGCGCGGCTGCATGGCGATCACGCCCGCAATGGCGATGCGCTGCTTCTGACCGCCGGAGAGAAGATGCGGCGCGTGGATGCGGTATTCGTACATGCCGACGGCGCGCAAGGCGTCGTCCACCCGCCTGCGGATTTCCTCCGACGGTACGCCGAGATTCTCCGGCGCAAAGGCGACGTCCTCTTCCACGACGTTGGCGACCATTTGGTTATCCGGATTCTGGAAGACCATGCCGACGGTGCGGCGGATGTCGAGAAGAAGCGCCTCGTCCTTCGTGTCCATGCCGAAGACCTGCACGCTGCCGCCCTCGGGGAGCAGAATGGCGTTGCACTGCTTGGCAAAAGTGGATTTGCCGCTGCCGTTGTGCCCGAGTACCGCGACAAAGCTGCCCTCTTCAATATTTACATTCAGTCCGTCAAACACGCAGTGCGGCGTGCCGTTCTGCGACGGATAGGAGAACAGCAGCTCCTGCACGGATACGGCGTTGCCCATAGAGCTTTACCTTTCAGTTTTCGTCCAGCGGCCGGTCGCGCCGCAGGGAAGTACCAGACCGCTTCCGGTGACGGGCAGTCCGAGCTCGTCGGATACCGTCCCGCCGCCGTACTTCGGTGTAATGATGCTGTCGAGAAGACACGTCAGCACCGATGGTGCCAGACCTGTCGTATAGGAATTGATGATAAAGAACAGGGGATCGTCGGACAGCACGCCCGAGACCAGCTTCAGGAAGGGGTAGAGATCTTTTTCCAGTTTCCAGATCTCGCCCGACGGACCTCTGCCGTAGGAGGGCGGGTCCATGATGACCGCGTCGTAGCGTCTGCCGCGCTTGATCTCGCGCTCGACGAATTTCGCGCAGTCGTCGATGATCCAGCGGATCGGCGCGTCTGCAAGACCGGAGGAGGCGGCGTTTTCCCGCGCCCAGGCGACCATGCCCTTCGCTGCGTCCACATGGCAGACGGACGCGCCGGCTTTGGCGGCGGCAAGCGTAGCGCCGCCGGTGTAGGCGAACAGATTCAGCACGCTGACCGGACGTTGTGCCGCGCGGATCTGCGCGGCGATGAAATCCCAGTTTGCCGCCTGTTCGGGGAACACGCCGGTGTGCTTGAAATTCATTGGCTTGACGTTGAAGGTCAGATCGCGGTAGCGGATCTGCCATCGCTCCGGCAGACGGTGCTGCGACCACTGCCCTCCTCCGCTGCTGGAGCGGGCGTAGCGGGCGTCAAAGCCGCGCCAGTGCGGGTCGCGCTTCGGCGTTGCCCAGATGACCTGCGGGTCGGGGCGCACAAGGAAGTACGTTCCCCAACGCTCCAGCTTTTCGCCGTCGGAGGTGTCGAGCACCTCATAGTCCTTCCAGTTTTCTGCAATCCACATGGGGCACACCTCATACGATCTGCCGGCGCCGGTACCAGTCGTCGTCCTCCTGCGGCGGAAGGAACAGATCCGGTCCTGGTTCCGGCTCCGACGGCGGTTCTGCCGGCGGCTTGTCAGTCGCTTCCGTCGGCGCTTCCGTCGGCGGTTCAACAGTCGGCTCTGTCGGCTCGGTTTCTCCCGTCGGCTCGGTGGGCTCCGTGGGATCCGCGGTGGGTTCCGTGCTGTCCTCCGAGTGGACGTCGCAGACGGCCTTCTGATCCTCCGGGTCGTAGATGAAATCGCAATGGTTCTTTACGTCTTCATCCCAGGCATATTCCTTGAGGATCATGCCTACTTCTTCGATCTCATTGCCCTCGACCTTCTCACAGAATTCGTTCGCGATCTTGCCGCTTTCCTTGCAGACTTTGACGATCACGTGGCAGTTGCAGTACTGCTGCGGCACGTCGCTGCCGAACAGCCGGACGGAAACGGTCCGGTCTTTGCCGTCGCGGACGTCCTTCTTGCACGCCTCCGTCGCGAGCTTGCCGCAGTCGGCGCAGAGCAGATACCAGCCCATGTCCGCAGACGGGAAATCGCGGTATTCGAGATTCTGGTGCAGCGGATCCATGACCTGCCGCCACATGACGATGGCGGGGTTGGTCCAGGAGTTGGAGAGGATGACCTGCTCCGGCTCGTCGTAGCCGCACCAGACGACGGCGGTGTAATACGGCGTATAACCCGCAAACCAGCGCGACTGGTTATTGCCGGACGTGCCGGTCTTGCCTGCAACGGCGACGTTATACATATAGGCGGGCGTGCCGGTGCCGTAGGAAACGGCATCCTTGAGCATGTTGGTGATATAGAAGTTCGCCTTTTCGCCGATCGCGGTGTGGCTTTCCTGCTGGTTATCCAGAATGACGTTGCCGTCGGGATCGACGACCTTCGTATAGGTGCGCGCCTCGCGGAAGACGCCGCCGTTGGGGAACGTAGCGTATGCCTGCGTCATTTCGCGCACGGTCAGACCGAAGGTCAGCTCGCCCAGCGCCAGCGGCGCGTAAGCAATATCGGTGTAGTGCTGACCGCCGATCTCCAGATCATCGACCAGAGTGGTGATGCCCATCTTCTGCCTGAGGAAATTGTAGCTGTTTTCCAGACCGAGCGCGTTGAGCGTCCGGACGGAGATCGTGTTCAGAGAGCTCGTCACGCCGCGCTGCACGAGGCAGTGACCGCTGTAGGTTCTGGAGTCGTTCTGCGGCCAGCTGCCGCCCTCGTAGAACGGAGCGTCGTCAAAGACGGTCGCCGGCGTGATGACGCCTGCGTCCAACGCGGGCGCGTAGACGGAGATCGGCTTGATCGACGAACCGGTCGGCAGCTTGCTCTGCGTTGCGCGGTTCAGAGACAGACTTCCGGTCTTCTCGCCGACGCCGCCTGACATGGCGATGATGTCGCCGGTCGCGTTGTCGATCAGCACGATGGCGGACTGGAGCTGCTGCGTACTGACGGTATCGGGCACGTTGTCCGGATTCTCATAAACGCGGTCGATGATTTCCTGCGCGCTCGGGTCGATCGTGGCGTAGATGCTGTAGCCGCCGGTCAGGAGCTTCTGCACGGCAGCCAGCTCGCTGATGTCGTACTTTTCGCACAGATCGTTCACGACGTCGCGGTAGATGGTGTCAACAAAATAGGAGTAGGCGTTGTTGTCGTCCACGGCGTAATTCTGCGTGCCGCAGTTGGGGCAGAAGTAGGCGCCGTCCTGCTTAGAATACTTGCTGCGCGGACCGTCGAAGCCGCAGGCTGCGCAGTAGTAGGTCTTTTCATCGTAGCGGCCGTTGTGGAAGACCATCTCCTCCTGCTTCGCGGCGTTGTATTGCGCGTCGGTCAGATAGCCCTGCTGATGCATCTGACTCAGAATGATGAGCTGACGGTTGTGATTGCCCTCGGGATTGATATACGGATCATAGAGGGAAGGATTGTTCGTGATCGCGACGATCGAGGCACATTCGGCAGGCGTGAGCTCGCTCACGTTCTTGCCGAAATAGACTTCCGCCGCGCTCTGTACGCCGTAGCAGCCCTCGCCGAGATAGATCGTGTTGAGATACCATTCCATGATCTCGCTCTTGGAATAGCATTCCTCCACCGCCATGGCGCGGAAGATCTCCTGCACCTTGCGGTTGACGGTAACGTCGTCGTTGTGCGAGAGGTTCTTGATGAGCTGCTGCGTGATGGTGGACGCGCCGTAGGAGGAGTCGCCGCCGACAAAGTTGCGCACGGCGGAGAGCGTGCGGATCCAGTCGACGCCGTCGTGCTCCTTGAAGCGCTTGTCCTCGATCGCGATGGTCGCGTTCACGAGATCCTGCGGGATCTCGTCATAGCTGACCCAGATACGGTGCTCCGAGGCGTATAGCTGCTGCAGCTCCCGGTATTCGCCGGCCTCTCTGTCCCAATAGTAGATGATCGAGGTCTGCGCCAGCGAAATGTCGTCGAGCGCGAGGCTGTCTGCGTACTCATAGGCCTTCGGAATGACATCGGTCTTCAGATAGCTCGTAAACTTTGCGTAGAAGATCGCGCCTGCGATCGCCGAAATGACGGCAAGCGTGATCGCGACGACCAGAACGCACAGCAGCACCTTTCCGAGAATATCAAGAACGACCCGGGCGATGCGCCAGGCGGTATTCGGTTTTTTTGCGGGTTTACGGGACGGTTCAGCCATGATTACCCCTCATTTCACAAATGATATATTCTGTCGAAGTCTGTCCGCAGGGAAATACCTGCGAGATATACCAACCCATTTTACCTATCTATATAATTATATCACGCTTGTCAAATGTGTATAAGTACATTTTTTGTTTGATATTTTACGATTTTTGCGGGAAACTACCGTTCGGGTGATTAGAATGAATTTGTTTTCCAAAGGGAACGTCTTACAGCGCATGTTTTCACTATTTCTCTGCCTGATCGCGGGTTTTCTGATTTTTGAACAGAACGGGTATCTCGCGATCAGAAATACAGCGGACGGGACGGTCTACCGCACGGAATTCCGCACGGAACTTCTGCCGCAGTCCGACCGGGAGCTGCTCAGACAGGGGATTTACTGCGAAAGCCCTTCCGACGCGGCGCGCCTGCTCGAAAATTTCAATTCCTGAGGTTCCGTCGCCCGATTTCCACTTGATTTTCTCTTCGGTTGCGGGTAAAATAGAAACAGACAGAAACGGGAGGAAATACCATGGATCAGGATTACGGCGCGAATATCATTTCCATTACCGACGAAGACGGCGTAGAGTATGAGCTTGAGGTGCTTTCCAGCGTGACCTACAAGGGCGCGGAGTACCTTGCGCTGACGCCTGCCGACGCGGACGACGAGGCAGAGGAGCTGGAGGTCAGCATTCTGAAGTCCGTGATGGACGGCGACGAGCCGATCCTGGTCGCGGTCGAGGACGACGAGCTCGAGACCGTGTATGATCTTCTGATGCAGAATCTGTTCGAGGAAGAAGAGGACGACGAGGACGACGAGCCCTGACGCCCCTTTGACGGAATCTGAAAGGCAAAGTTCCCTGCCGGGTGCGTGATAGCTTCTTTTAAACCCACATCATATTCTAGGGATGTCGGACTTCCGCTCCGGATTGCAGGCCTCCCGCTTGCGGCTTTGACCGTGAGCGGACGTTGGAAGCAGCTAAGGACCGGAGAGACAACCCACCTGCCCTTTCGTGCAGGTTATAAATGGAGCTACACGGCCACGGCGGGGTTATAGAATACGGCACAGGGGACAGCCCCTGTGTCTTTTTTTGGTTTTTTGAAAACTTTTTACTTTTTTACTTGCAACTTGCGGAGAATGTCGTTATAATGTATGATGTTGTACGTTCGGACGCGATTCCGGACAGATCCCATAACAAATGAGAGGTAATAAACATGAGCGCTTCCAGTGCAAGAAAAAAGCGTTTGGAGCAGTCGCAGATTCCTGCTTCCCAGACTCCGAAGAAAAAGAAGAAGCTGTCCCAGGGCTGGATTTTCGGCATCACCATCGCTCTGATCATCGCCCTGCTGGTCGGCGGTATTCTGATCTACCGCACGGTGAGAAACAACCGCACCGTTCTGACCGTCGGCGATCACAAGGTCAGCGTCAAGGAATTCAACTATTTCTACAGCGATGTTTACAACGCGTTCGGCAGTTATGCGTCCTTCTTCAGCATTGAGACGGGCGTGCCGCTGGACGAACAGTATATTACCAGCACCGGCAAGGCAAATGCCGAAATGTTCGGCGTCAGCACCGATATTCTGGCAGGCAAGGAGCCGGTCAACGACGTCTACGACGTGACCTGGGCGCAGCTCATCGCAAGCCTTGCAAAGGATAACGCGGTGACATACTACACCATCTACAATGCCGCGATGGCGGATGAGAGCTTTGAGATCGACGAGCATCTGAAGCACGAGATCGACGAATCGGTGGAACAGCTGCAGACCTACGCCGACCAGAACGGCGAATCGCTCAACGGACTGATCAAGCGCGTGTTCGGCTCCGGCTGCAACGAGAGCGGCTACCGCCACTACAGAGAAGTCGTTCTCGTAGCGCAGCACTATACCGGCCCCGCCTACAGCGATGAGGAGATTGCTGCCCGCTACAACGAGAGTCCCGAGGACTTCGACGTCGCGACTTACTATCTCTACAGCATTTCTCCCGATACGCTTCCCACCGAACCCGCGCCGACCGATGAGGAAGGCGAAGTGACCGAACCGACCGAAGAGGAAGGCGAAGCGACCGAACCGACCGAAGAGGAAGCCACCGAGCCCGAGGAATCCGAAGAGGAAGCGACCGAGCCCGAGGAATCCGAAGAGGAAGCCACCGAGCCCGAGGAATCCGAAGAGGGAAGCGAACCGACCGAGCCGTCTGAGGAAGACGAACCGACCGAGCCGACCGAAGAGGACGAGCCTTCCGAAGAGGACAAGCAGAAGGCGGAGGAACTCGCAAAGGCCATGGAGCAGGACTTCGACGAGAACAATGAGAGAGCCTCCATCCGGACGGACGAAACCCGCGAGGCTGTCACTTCCGCTTCCACCGAGGAAGCTGCCGCATGGCTCTTCGATACCGCGAAGGACGGCGACGTGAAGCTCTTTGAGAACGAAGAGACGCACACCTACTACGTTCTCAAGCTCGTCAACAAGGACGACTATCAGACGCTGAACTGTCTGGTGCTTTCCGTTGCGGCGGATGCTGCCGACGCAGTGCCTGTTGAGGGCGAGAAGACTGCTGCGGAGAAGATCGACGCGATCAAGGCTGCGCTGGACGCCGATCCCACGGAAGCGAACTTCCGGGCGCTGATGGAAGAATACGGCGCGGAGCCGGAGGTTCTCAAGAACCGCACCCGCACTTCCTTTAAGAACGTTTCGAAGGACGCGCTGACCTGGTGCCTGGAAGGCTTCGGGAAGGATCAGTGGATCATGACCGAAATCTCTGACGGCACGACCTACTTCTTCTACTGCACCGATCTCGGCGACAACTATCACACTGCCGCCGTCAAGAGCACGCTGTTCAACGAATGGACGGAGAGCGCAGTCGACGCAGCAAAGGAAGCCTGCGGCTATGACGAAGCCGCCGCTATGACCGCGAACGTCGGCGTGGCGTACAACGCAAACTAAACCGATTACCGACTATTGATGGGGCGCTGCAGGCAGCGCCCCGTCAGTCTGTAAAAGAGCGCAGGGAGCAGTTGTTTCGGAAGGAAAGAAAGTGTGAAAGAAAACCATCAGGGTTGTCTTTCACGTTCAATCAAAAGGATTTTTAAACTGATTATAAGTTTAAAAATCCGCACATGAGTGTGTCAAAAAGACTTTTTTGACACGCTCATGGGGCACTGCTTGCAGTGCCCCATTCCCTTATGAGGAGAGAGTATGGAACATCCGTTTCTTCGGGAGGAAATGATCCTCGGCGCGGACGCGCTTGAACGCCTGCGGCAGTCGCACGTGATCGTCTTCGGGATCGGCGGCGTCGGCAGTTACGCTGCCGAGGGACTCGCCCGCGCCGGCGTCGGTGCGCTCACGCTGGTGGATAACGATACCGTCGGCATGACGAACCTCAACCGCCAGCTCTGCGCCCTGCATTCCACGCTCGGGAAAAACAAGTCCGACGTCATGGCGCAGCGGGTGCTGGACATCAACCCGGACTGCCGCGTGATCTCCGTGCCCGAACTCTACAACGAGGAAAGCAAGGAACGCTTCTTCGCGGAGCGGTACGACTATATCGTCGACGCGATCGACCTTGTTTCCTGCAAGCTGAGTTTAATCACGACGGCAAAGGAGCGCGACATTCCGATCGTCAGCGCGATGGGGACGGGCAATAAGCTCGACCCGACGCAGTTTCAAATCACGGATATCTCCAAGACCAGCGGCTGCCACCTCGCGCGCGTGATGCGCAGGGAGCTGCGCGCCCGCGGCATTCAGCATCATACGGTGCTTTACAGCGAGGAGCTGCCCCATACGCCGCAGGAGCTGGAAGCGCCGCCCCCCGGCAGACGCAGCATTCCCGCGTCCGTCTCGTGGGTACCGTCCTGCGCCGGGCTCATGCTCGCCGGCTTCGTTGTGCAGGAGCTGATCAAAGAATAATAAAGGACGCCTCCCGCTGCCGAAACAGCGGGAGGCGTTACTATGCTCAATCGAAGGAATAGACGCAGATGGTAGAGTTCTCGCCGAAGCCGGCGATGATAAAGTGCGTGTCGTCCAAAAATCCAGCCATACCCTCCGTCATGCCGGGCGTGCGCTCCAGCGTCACCATCGTCTGCCCTTCGGGGTCGATGATGGCGAAGGCCTTCGTGGCAAGGCTGCCGGCGGTGCAGTTGAAGCTTGCCATCGCAATTCGACTGCCAGAGGGACTGGGCATAATACCGGAAGCAATGTCCAGCGCCCCGTCCACGCCGCTTAAGATCAAGCGGTCGCCGGTGTCCAGATCGAGCAGGTAAAGCTGCTTCTGCCCGTGGTTTTCCACAATGACATACCGTCCGCCCTCATAATTGCTGAGCTCGCCTTCCTGCAGGAGGCATTCCCACGTACTGTCCTCGCCCAGCACCTTGATCTTGTTTTCTGAATTGGAATAGATGCGTCCGTGATACATCGTCACGTTCTGCTTTGTGACGCCGTCGCCGATTTTCTGCTCGGCGATCTTTTGCACCTCGCCGGTTTTTAAATCCGCCGCATAGTAAATGTGCCCGTGGTTGTCTGCGAGCGTGCACATAATCAGGGCGATGTCGCTGTCAGCATTCACGGAGGCGAGCATTGCCCAAGGCGTATTCTCTAACCCCTCCACCTCGGGGAACGCAAAACCTGCCAGCGGGTCTATGATTTCGCCCGTCGTGAGATCGAGGTAGATCGGGCGCACGCAGTCGGCTGTCACCAAGGTCAGTGTCCATGTGTTGGCATCGCGCAGACACCACGCTATGCCGTTTTGGTCGACAGCGACTGCGATCGGCGGCTCGCCCTCGTAGATATCGAGGTCAATATCCCAATGCTGACCGGCGTAATCCACCTCGTGCCGCACATGGCGCGCCGGCTGCGCTTCCACCAGTTCTTCGTTCTCGTCGATCCGGTACATCGTGGTTTTTCCGTCCTTTTCGACCGGAAGGAAGCCGTGGATGCCGTCGTGATTGGCGAATTTCCCGTCGAGCTTGTAATAGCGGGCGGTGATCGAGCCGAGGTCGTTCACGACGACCGTGCCCGGCTCCTCCGGCGGCGTGACCTGCTCGACGGTCTCAATGCGCTCGTTCGGCAAAAACAGCGCGCGGAACTCCGGCGATACCGCCCACGCCGCGCCGAAGAGCACGGCCGTGCTCAGAACGATACAGGCGGCGGCGGTCAGCGCACGCGGCAGCCGCCGCTGACGCCGCACCGGACGGGCTTCAAGCCGATCGAGCGTTTTCTCGCAAAAATCCTCGGAAAACCGAATGGCTTCCATGGTTTCGTCATATAATTTCATAATCGTTACCTCCTAAAATCTGTTTCAGCATGGCTCTGCCACGGGACAAGCGGCTGCCGACCGTGGCCGGCGGAAGCTTCAGAATCGCGGCGATCTCCTTGATCGTGTAGCCCTCGTAGTAGTGCAGGTGCAGCGGGATACGGTACTTTTCGTCCATGGAAAGCAGCGCCTCCAGCAGCTCGGACTGCTCCGGCGGCAGGTACGAAAGGTCCTCGGTCATCTGCGCGCGATGCCGGAACCAGCCGGAGCGCAGCTTGTCCCTGCAGCGGTTGCAGACGGACTTGTAGAGCCACGCCTTTCGCGCCGCCTCGTTTTCAAAGGCGGGCTGCCGCTCCCAGTAGGACAGGAACACGTCCTGCACGGCGTCCTCGGCGTCCGCGGCGTTCTTCAAATACAAAAATGCCGCGCGAAGCAGGGAAGGGCTGTAGGTGTGCACGATCCACGCCATTTTATCTTGCTCCAAAGGTTCACCTCCCGGGAGAAATCGTGAAACAAAGCGCTTTGTTTTCTACTGCTAAAACGATGCATAGGGGTTATTTTTTGCATGACAGGATAAAAAAGCGCAGAGCAATTGCTCTGCGCTTTTTTCACGATCGGGACTGTAAGCCGGGTTCTGTAATCGACAGCCATCTATCTCGACGCACCGTTGCCGATGCGTTCCAGCCACCTCCCCGGAGAGGTCGGGCAGACCTTATTCTCCTCCACGGTGTTGCTCCGAATAGAGTTTACAGCGCCGCGATGTTCCCATGCGGCGGGTGAGCTCTTACCTCGCCTTTCCACCCTTGCCGCCGGTCAAAGACCAACGGCGGTATATCTCTGTTGCACTTTTCCTGAAGTCGCCTTCGGCGGGCGTTACCCGTTATTCTTGCCCTGTGGAGCCCGGACTTTCCTCATGAGAGCGCCTTTCGGCGCGGTCACGCGGCTGTCCGTCCCGGTCGCGGACTTATTCTACTTTATTTTTCTTGTCTTGTCAAACGGATTGCAAAATTTTTCTTTTGGGGATATAATAGAAAGCAGAAAACGGAAATGAGGCGCAGGATTTGAAACTGGAAGCATATTTTGAACGTCTGAAGGGGAAGAAGGTCCTCGTGCTCGGACTGGGCGTGAGCAACCGGCCGCTGGTAAGGCTTTTGCTGCGGTACGGGATCGACGTGACCGGCTGCGACAAAACGCCGCGCGAGCAGCTCGACGCAGAGGTGCTGGAGCTGGAACGCATGGGCGCGAAGCTGCATCTGGGCGAGGACTATCTGGAGAACATCGCGGGCGACGTGGCGTTCCGCACACCGGGTCTTCACCCGGATAAGCCGGAGCTGATCGCCCTGCGGCAGGCGGGCACGGTCGTTACGAGCGAGATGGATGCGTTCTTCGAGGTCTGTCCCTGCCCGATCATCGGCGTGACCGGCTCGGACGGCAAGACGACGACCACGACGCTGATCTCCGAGATACTCAAGCATGCGGGGCACAGAGTCTGGCTCGGCGGCAACATCGGCACGCCGCTGCTCGACCGCGCGGACGAGATGCTGCCGGAGGACAAGGTCGTTCTGGAACTCAGCTCCTTCCAGCTCATGGATCTGCGCAGGAGCTGCCATATCGCCGTTGTGACGAATCTCGCGCCGAATCATCTGGATATGCACAAGGATATGGCGGAGTATGTCGGCGCGAAGAAGAACATCTTCCTGCGCCAGAGCGCGGACGACGTGCTGATCGTCAATCACGACAACGCGCTGACCGAGGGCTTCGCGGCGGAGGCGGCGGGTACGGTTCGACGCTTTTCGCGTCGGGAGCGCGTAGGCGGCGTTTATGTCGAGAACGATACCATTTACCGCGACGGCGCGCAGGTGCTGCGCTGTGAGGACATTCTGATCCCGGGCGTGCATAATATCGAAAACTATATGGCGGCCATCGCCGCCGTGGAGGGCATGGCGAGCGACGAGGACATCCGGTACGTTGCAACGCACTTCGGCGGCGTGGAGCACCGGATTGAGCTGGTGCGCGTCAAGGACGGCGTTTCGTACTACAACGACTCCATCGCCTCCTCGCCGAGCCGCACGATCGCGGGGCTGCGCAGCTTCCCGAAGAAGGTCATTCTGATCGCCGGCGGCTATGACAAGCACATCCCCTACGATGTTCTGGGTCCGGAGATCGCTGCGCACGTCAAGCTCCTGATCTGCACCGGCGCGACCGGAGGCAAGATCGCGGCGGCGGCAAGAGCCGTCGAGGGCACGCCGGAGATTTTGGAAATCGACGATTTCTATGACGCGATCCGCACCGCAAGCAGGCGCGCGCAGGCAGGAGACGTCGTGCTGCTGTCGCCTGCCAGCGCTGCCTTTGACAAGTTCAAGAACTTTATGGTACGCGGCGCAGAGTTTAAGAAAACGGTAATGGAGCTTTGAGATGAGAAAGGCTTGTACGGCAGTCGTCGTTGCTGCCGGCTCTGCCCGCAGAATGCAGGGCATCGACAAAATCATGGCGCAGGTCGGCGGCGTGCCGATGCTGCTTCGGACGGCGCTGGCGCTGTCGGAAAGCGAAAAGATCGACAGCGTCGTGATCGTCACCCGCGCCGATCTGGTGCAGGAAGTCCGGTCGCTCTGCGCGGGACTGCCGAAGCTGCAGGCGGTCGTGCCGGGCGGCGAGAGTCGCGCGCAGTCCGTTCTGCGCGGACTGGACGCAGTCGATACGCCGTTGACCGCCATCCACGACGGGGCAAGACCCCTTGTGACGAAGGACGTCATTGATGCCGCTGTGGACGCCGCGGAACGCTGCGGCGCTGCCGCGCCGGCCGTCGCGGTGCATGACACGATCAAGGTCGCAAAAGACGGTGTCGTTCAGGCAACGCCCGACCGCTCAACACTTTTCGCCGTGCAGACCCCGCAGGTCTTCCATACCGAGAAGATCAAAGCTGCGATCCTTGCCGCGCTGGCTAAAGGGCTTTCGCTGACGGACGACTGCTCCGCGGCAGAGAAGGCTGGCATGAAAGTGCGCCTGACGCAGGGCAGCGAGGAAAATCTGAAAATCACGGTGCCGTCGGATCTTGCGCTGGCGGACGCCGTTCTGAAACGGAGGGAGCGCGCATGAGAATCGGTCACGGCTACGACGTCCATCGCCTGACGGAAGGCAGGAAGCTGATCCTCGGCGGCGTGGACGTTCCGTTCGAACGCGGTCTGGACGGTCATTCGGACGCGGATGTGCTCGTCCATGCGCTGATGGACGCCCTGCTCGGCGCAGCGGGGGAGCGCGATATCGGCGCGCTGTTTCCGGATACCGACCCGCGCTACGAGGGCATATCGAGCATGCTGCTGCTGCGGGAGGTCATGCGCCGTTTGGGAGAGAAGAAGCTACGCGTCGGAAACGCGGACGTGACGGTGCTCGCCCAGCGCCCGAAGCTGAAAGATCATATTCCGCAGATGCGGGAGAATCTGGCGCGGGCGATGGGCGTTCCCGTTGAGCGCGTCAACGTCAAGGCGACGACCGAGGAGGGACTCGGCTTCACCGGCAGCGGCGAGGGGATCGCCTGCCACGCCGTGTGTCTTCTGGAAGAATAGAGAGGAGAGGGACCATGTTCAAGAAAAAGAAAGAACCGATGCGCATGGAAGAGGTGCAGCCTGCATGGGACAATCTTGTGACGCTGGAACGCACCCTGCGCAGGAATCAGCGCGTCGGACGCATCATCCAGCCTGTGGGTACGATCATCTTCATGTTCAATCTGCTTCTGACGACCGGAAACTTCATTCTGTTTCTCAACAACGGCTTTGTAAACCGTTTCTTTGAAAAAGTGCCGCTCCTGCCGTCGCTGGCTGAGCCGCTGCCGCGCGGCGGATGGGGAAGTCTGATCGTCTTTTCCATTCTGTTTACATACATGATCCCGCTGGTGATCTCCGCCGTGATCGCGGGCGTGTTCTACTATCTGGACTATAAAAAGCACAAAAACGCGAAAGCACCGCTCAACGGCACGCTGATCGAAAAAGCAAAGGCGCTGACCAACAAGGCGGAGACCTGCTACGTCCTGCGCCGTGATATGCCGCGCTGGTCGATCTATCCGGAGGCGGGCATTCTGACGGCGGTCGTCGCAGTGCTGATCCTGTTCGCCATGCTCCATTTCGCGACGAGCGACTCGCCTGCGGTGCTGGAGCTCGCGCTGAGCTGCCTTGCGCTGCTGCTGTGTCTGTTTGTCCTGTTCTGGATCTACGTGCTTCTGCTTCTGGTATTTGCCGGTCTGAACGGCTTTTTCTGCTACGCTTCGAGCGAATGGAGCCTCTATGAGCAGTATCAGCGCATCGATGCGTACTGGGAGAGCGTCGACCCGCTGGAGCACAACAGCCGCATGGAGGAGCTGCGCATCCTTCACGAACGCCGTCACCGCAGAAAAAAGACCGCGGAGGAAGCAAACTATTGAATATTAAAAGATGACTGCCGACAGGCAGTCATCTTTTTTCAGCAATAGAAATCTCGGATCTTCTTCGCACGGCTCGGATGGCGCAGCTTGCGGATCGCCTTGTTCTCGATCTGGCGGATGCGCTCGCGCGTCACGCCGAAGATCTGTCCGACCTCTTCCAGCGTATGCGTCTTGCCGTCGTACATGCCGAAGCGCAGGCGCAGAACGTCCGCTTCGCGGTCGGTCAATGTGTTGAGGATCTCACTCAGCGCTTCCGCGAGCAGAGCGTTGCTCGTTGCGTCCGCCGGACCCGGCGTGTTGTCGTCTTCGACGAAAGAACCGATCGTGGTATCTTCTTCGTCGCCAACCGGCGTATCCAGAGACAGGGTATCGGCGGCGGTGCGGTTTGCCTCGATGATCTTCTCAATCGGGAGATTCAGCTCGTCGGCGATCTCCTCAAGGGTCGGCTCGCGGCCAAGCTCCTGCACCAGCTTGCGGTTGCAGCGGGTCGCCTTGTTGATAACCTCTACCATATGCACCGGTACGCGGATGGTACGCGCTTGATCGGCGATGGCGCGGGTGATCGCCTGCCGGATCCACCAGGTCGCATATGTAGAGAATTTGTTTCCCTTTGTATAGTCGAACTTGTCGACTGCGCGGATGAGACCGGTATTGCCTTCCTGGATCAGATCCAGAATGTGCAGACCGCGCCCGGAGTATTTCTTTGCGATGGAGACGACGAGACGGAGGTTTGCTTCGGTCAGGAGCTTCTTCGCTTCCTGATCGCCTTCCACCACGCGCTTGGCAAGCTCCTGCTCTTCCTCGACGGTGAGCAGGGGGATCTGACCGATCTCCTTCAGATACATCCGGACCGGATCGTCCAAATTGAATTCCGCCGCCAGTTCCACCGGATCGACCAGAGGCTCCTCCGCGGCGACGTCCTCTTCCGTCAGCTCCATATCATCGAGAATCTCGTCCGGAATGTCGTCCGCTTCGGGCTCGGAGGTGGCGATCTGGATGCCCATCGCCTCAAACGTATCGAAGATCTGTTCGATTTTCTCCGGCGTGAGATCCATCTTTTCCAGGACGGCCATAAGCTCCGTGGAGTCGAGCATGCCTTCGCAGCGCCCCTTGCTGATCAGAGAGGTCAGGGGAGCCATCAGCTCTTCATTCATTTTTCCGCTTTTATTCGAGGTAGCCATAAAGCACTTCCTTAACAACTAGTAAATAGGGCACATCTGGTACAGTATACCGCAGTTTTTTTAACAGTGCAAGAGTTTTTTTGAGAAAAAAGCGGTTTTTTTTACTTTTTCCGCGCTTTTTTTCGCGAAGAAAACACGCTTCGACGGTTCATGCACAGCATACCCGTCAAAGCGTGTTATCATACATGAAAAATCAGCGGTTTTCCAATTCGCGGCGGATCGCGGCGATGAAGCCGTCGGTCGTGACGACGTTGGGCGCGCCGCCCTCCCACAAAGCCGCCAGATCCTTCGTCATCGTGCCGCGCTCGATCACGAAAATGCAGACCTTTTCCAGCTTCTCGGCAAAGGCGGTCAGATCGCTCAGTCCGTCGAGCTCGCCGCGCTTTTTGAGCGCGCCCGTCCAGGCGAATATCGTCGCCATCGGATTGGTCGAGGTCTTTTCGCCCTCCAGATAGCGGTAATAGTGCTTCGTGACCGTGCCGTGCGCCGCCTCGTATTCGTACTTTCCGTCCGGCGAGACCAGCACGGAGGTCATCATCGCAAGCGAACCGAAGGCAGTGGAGACCATGTCGCTCATCACGTCGCCGTCGTAGTTCTTGCACGCCCAGATGAAGCCGCCCTCGCTGCGGATGACGCGGGCGACCGCGTCGTCGATCAGCGTGTAGAAGTAGGTAATGCCGGCCTGCTCGAAGCGTTCTTTATATTCCGCCTCGAAGATGTCCGCAAAGATTTTTTTGAAGGTGCCGTCGTAGATTTTCGCGATCGTGTCCTTTGCGGAGAACCAGAGATCCTGCTTTGTAGCGAGGGCGTAATTGAAGCAGGAGCGCGCAAAGGAGGCGATCGAGGTATCCTTGTTGTACTGCCCCGTCAGCACGCCGCCGCATTCGAAGTCGTAGATCGTTTTGCGGGTCTCACAGCCGTCCTTGCCGGTAAATACCAGCTCCGCTCTGCCCTCCGGAACGCGCAGCTCCGTCGCCTTATACACGTCGCCGTAGGCGTGACGGGCGATCGTGATCGGCTTGCTCCAGTTCTTGACGACCGGATGAATGCCATCGACCAGAATCGGCGCGCGGAAGACCGTGCCGTCCAGAATGGCGCGGATCGTGCCGTTCGGGCTCTTCCACATCTCATGCAGGCTGTATTCGCTCATGCGTTGGACGTTCGGCGTGATGGTGGCGCATTTTACGCCCACGCCGTATTTTTGAATTGCCTTTGCAGCGTCGACCGTGACCTGATCGGCGGTGCGGTCGCGCTCCGGAAGGCCGAGATCGTAGTACTCGGTTTTCAGGTCGATGTAAGGGAGCAGCAGCTCGTCCTTGATGCTTTTCCAGAGCACGCGGGTCATCTCATCGCCGTCCATCTCGACCAGCGGCGTCGTCATTTGGATCTTCTGCATGGTTACCTCCCGGTTAATCAGCTCGCAGCGGTTGATCGGCGTGCCGAGCTCATAGAATTTTTCCTCATAGCCGGTCATGATGCCGACCGGCCCGTCCTTGTGCAGATCGCGCGTCAGATTGCGGATCTCCAGACCGCATGCCTCGAATTCTCCCAGCGACCACTCGAACAGGGGAGAATTGTCCGTTTTGAAGTGAATTTCGCCGTCCCGTTTCAAAATGCGCTGATACTTGCGCAGGAAGGTGCGGTAGGTCAGGCGGCGCTTGGCGTTCTTCTTGCGCGGCCACGGGTCGCAGAAGTTGAGATACAGCAGATCGACCTCGCCGTCTGCGAAGTATTCTTCGATCTGGGCCGCGTCCAGCGAGAGGAAATAGACGTTTTTCAGTCCCATTTCCAGCGCGCGCTCCATGCCGAGCAGCATCGCCTCCTGCACGCGCTCTACGGCGATCAGCAGCACGTCCGGCTCTGCGGCGGCTGTTTCCACGGTGAATTTCCCCTTGCCGCAGCCGATCTCCAATCGAAGCTCCCGCGCCTCCGGCATCAGTGTGCGCCATTTGCCGCGCAAGGCTTTCGCGTCGCGCAGCCAGATCGCCGCGCACGCTTCCATGCGCGGCTCTAAATTGTTTCGTTTTCTCATTCTCATCGGGACAGTTCCTCGCTTTTTCTTCTTTCGAGGGCAATTATAACAAATGAAAAGGGGATAGTAAACCCCGCGCGGAATAATTGTTGCATTTTTTGTCCCCCATGTGTATAATACAAATAAATCCGGGTGTAGCGCAGCTGGTAGCGCGCGTGGTTTGGGAGCGTGTAACACCCCCGGCAAGACGGAGAAATCCGAAATTCCGCAACCCCTTGCAAACACTGTAGTTTTGGCACTTTGCATCTTCCGTATAATCCCCGAAAACCGCCGTTTGACCACATGTTTGACCACAACGGCAGAATAAGAAAATTGAATATCCGGGTGTAGCTCAGATGGTAGAGCGCGTGGTTTGGGACCACGAGGCCGCTGGTTCGAAACCAGTCACTCGGACCAAAAAGGCGGTTTTTACCGCAGAAAAGCCGCAGGGATTGCTTCTCTGCGGCTTTCTTATTCTATAATCAGGGTAAAAAGCTTTAAAAACCAAGGAGGGACGATAATGAAAGCAGGCAAAGCATTCGAGTTATTTGTCAAACACCTTTTGATCAATATTGGTTTTTCAGAAGTGGCGTCTGATGGCATTTATGTTTTCGATGGTGCACCTGGGCAAATGTTGCAAGGTTTAGGAGAGGCGCATAACGCTGATGTTCTATTAGATCCACCTGTACAGACTCCGTTTTATTCTCCAACTAGGCTTCTGATCGAATGTAAAGATTATCAAACCAGAATCGGCATCAATACTGTTCGAAGTGTGTTAGGGCTGCGGGAAGATGTTAACCACTTTGATATTGTGGATAGAAATAAACTTCTAATCAGGCGCCGTCAAAACCGGCAGGGCGTTCTATACGATTATGAAAGATATACCTATCAAGTTGCAATTGCCGCCATGAACGGTTTCACGGATCAAGCACAAAAGTTCGCAGCAACTTATCGTATCCCATTGATTTCATTTGAACGTTTGCCATTTTGGGGAGATTTTCGTAATATGCTTCGGACAGCACAGTTTTCGTATGTTGGACGCAAATATGCAAAACAATATGATAACCCCGAAGATATTACAGAAGAACAAATCATCAATTTTGCCAACGAGATAGGCCAACATATGGCCGTTGCTATAACTGGATCTGGGCAATTATTATTTTTATATCGTGAGTCAGGCGAGCAAAACCAGTTTGGCGAGCTTTACTCTTTGCATTGGTCTACTCCAGATCGTCCATGGGTTTTAGAATCTGGGGATTGCTCTTATCTATTTCAGCTCCCGAAGAGCATAATGAAACAATGGTTAGAAAATGCGACAAATGACTTGGAAATGAAACGCGAGGCAATTAATTGTAAAGCCAGCTTTTTATCAAACATGATTGTCTATTATGCTGAATATGGTCGCCCATTTGTGAAGATGATTTCGATTGATAGGAATGAGCTTGAAAATGCTCGAGATAGGCTGAATTGACACATAAACATTATTCACATCACATTACATTTATTTGGAGACGCATATGATCGATTATCACGTGAAATATGATAAAGAACATGACTTATTACTTGTCGAAGGGCCTTTTGCTGAGGATTCTGTTCCTATTGCAATACCTTTAGACAATCCTTACAGGAAAGATTTTATCGATTTGTTCTTACACAAACAAGATATAGAACGGGGAATCGAATTCTTAAATGCTATTAGGGCTGGCAACGGTTGCACAATTAACGAAGCGCTCTTCATTGCAGCTTTAAACAATTGCATGAAATGTTTTAAGTACAGCAAAGCAAGGATAAAACTCGATAAAAACATCGTCTTTTCTTGCAACTCGCAGTTGTATAACAAGTTTTCCGAATTTGAGACCATGCGAGACAAGCATTTTGATCACGACGAGAATAACATGCTGCAAGCAACAGCATATATGCTTGTTTGTAAA
The DNA here is from genome assembly GCA_947165085.1 of uncultured Clostridia bacterium. Taxonomy (GTDB): domain Bacteria; phylum Bacillota; class Clostridia; order Oscillospirales; family Oscillospiraceae; genus JAZOXB01. The sequence continues at coordinate 29,516 of CAMUZA010000019.1, forward strand.
AATGGCAAGGAACTATTTGGCGGCCCTCCCTCTGTGGTTTGGACAAGGGCAAAGCTAGATTATTGCGCAGCTGGGAATCATCTGCTGAGTGTAATGCGATTTGTACAACAATATCTTTCCGGTCAAATTGATGCTATTGGAACAAAAATACTGCGAGTGTATAATAATGTTCCGAAAGAGACCTTGTTGAATTACCAGGTTGCCACAATAAATGCTATATCATCTGGCACTACTCGCATTGGATAAAAATCTTCATAAAATATCGTCCAAGGCAAAGTGAGTTGTTCGAAAATGGAGTAATATGAATGACGGATTGTAAAATCAGAAAGTTGTCTTTAACATTTAGATCTGCCATCGAAGCAGCCAGAGATGATAACCAATTTGACCGCGATCTTTACTTTAATCGCTTTCCAAAGGGTTGTTGTGGTGATACCAGTTGTCTATTGGCAGAATTTTTGCGGAATGAGGGGGTCGAATCAATTTGGTGTTCTACAGAACGAGGAGACTGGAGTCATGCTTGGCTTGTGGTAAATGACAATAGAATCCAGTCGCCTGTACAGAAAACCGTTTCTCTTCCTGAAGAGTTATGGCCCGTACTTGCAAACTATGGTATGGAGAATCCCGCACACGGAATCGTCAATAAGAATTACATATCTGACGATTTACAGCACGGTTTGATAATTGATATAACTGCAGACCAATTTCCCGATTATAATATACCAGTGTATGTCGGATTGATGGATGCATTCCATAAAGCTTTCAGCTTCATTCAAGCGTATGATCTGTTCGAATTGAACGATTATAGGCTCCTTGAATTGTACCGTAAAATAAAAAAATATCTATAGTCCATAGATTTCTTTAGGAACTCACAGTGTAGGTTTGTCAATGATGTGTTACACTTTTGCGAAAGAAAAAAGGACAGATTT
>CAMUZA010000020.1 GCA_947165085.1 uncultured Clostridia bacterium
CGACCACCGAGATCTACACTCTTTCCCTACACGACGCTCTTCCGATCTGCAGCGGTGTAGCCGATGCCCTGCGTCAGACCGTCGACCGCCGAGGCGAGCACGCCGTTTTTGGAGGCGAACGCCTCCGCTCTGCCGAGAATGATGCAGTTGACGACGATCAGCGGAATGAACACGCCGAGGCTGTCGGAGAGGGCGGGGACGTAGGCCTTTAAGAGAAGGTCGACCATCGTGACGAAGCCGGAGATGACGACGATGTACGCCGCGATGCGGATCTTGTCGGGAATGATCTTCCGCAGGGCGGAAATGACGACGTTGGAGCAGATCAGGATGATCGTGACGCTCAGACCCATGCCAAGACCGTTGAAGAGGGTCGTGGTGATCGCCATCGTCGAGCACATGCCGAGGAGCTGGCTTAAAACGGGGTTATTGGTCAGAAGCCCCTCTTTGAGCTGCTTTTTGAAGTTCATCATCCCACCTCCTTCACGAATGCAAGCGCGAGGTTGACGCCCTGCGTCACGGCGCGGGAGGTCACGGTCGCGCCGGTCAGCGCGTCGATCGTGCCGCCGTCCTTCGTGACGGCGAGCTCGCCCTCCGCGCCGATATACTGCGCGCGGAAGTCGTCGCGCACGCAGTTTGCGCCGAGACCGGAGGTCTCCGAATGACCGATGATGTATACGCCGCAGACCTTGCGGTCGTTGTCAATGCCGACTGCCATGTCGATCATGCCGCCGAAGCCGCTGACGCTCACCCGCACGACGTAACCCTTGTCGTCGGCGCGGTAGGCCGCGGTGACGCCGTCCGCGCTCGTCTCGATCGGCTCGTAGGTCTGCGCGGGAAGGACCTCGCGCATGGCGGTTTTCGTCTTCTCGTCGGTCAGCGCCTGAATCCTGTCCTCTGTCAGATAGTTGACCAGACCTAAAAGTCCGGCAACAACGGCGGTGATCAGCAGGAGCGTCAGCGTCAGCCGGAGGATGTACTTATAATCCTTCATTTCTCCGCACCGCCCTTCTTCTGCTTCACCAGGCCGAAACGCCTGGGAATACCGAGCTTGTCAAAGAAGCCGACGCAGCAGTTCATGATGAGGATGGCGTAGGTCACGCCCTCGACATAGGAGCCGAAGTAGCGGAACAGGATCGTCAGCACGCCGCAGCCGACGCCGTAGACGATCTGACCTGCGTATGTGACGGGGGAGGTGGCGTAGTCGGTCGCCATGAAGATCGCGCCGATCAGCACACCGCCGGAGAGAAGCTGGTACAGCATCCAGTCGAAGCAGTCGTTCCCGCCGCGCGGGAAGAGGACGGCGAGGACGGCGACCGTGCCGAGATACGCCAGCGGGATACGCGGGGAGATGACCTTGCGGATGAGCAGATACGCGCCGCCGAGCAGCAGCGCAGCCGCGCTGACCTCGCCCATAGAGCCGCCGACCCTGCCGAGAAAGAGATCGAGCAGGCTTTCCGGCGGGAGAGCGTTTTCCGCCAGCGAGCCGAGCGGCGTCGCGGCCGTCAGTCCGTCGAGCGACGGAGAGAAGACGGAAATGCGCGTGCCGGGCGCGACCCAACTGCCGGACATCAGAGACGGCCAGCTAAACAGGAAGGCGCGGGCGGCGAGGGCGGGATTGACGATGTTCATGCCAATGCCGCCGAAGAGCTGCTTGACCAGCACGATCGCGAACAGGTCTGCGATCAGGATCGTCCAGTAGGGAAGCGACACCGGGCAGACGAGGGCGATCAGCATGCCGGTGACGACGGCGGAGAAGTCTCCCACGGTGCAGTCCTTCTTCATGAGCCTGCGGTAGCCCCATTCAAAGAAGACGCAGCCGGCGACGGATACCATCGTCAGGGTCAGCGCGCGCCAGCCGAAGAAGTAAATCGCGGCGATCAGCGCGGGCAGCAGCGCGATGCACACGTCGCGCATGATGACGGCAGTGGTGTTCTTCGTATGCGCGTGCGGGGAGGAGGATACGGTCAGATGGGTCGCTTCGATGTTCATTTGACCGCCTCCTTTGCCTTTTGCTTTGCCTGCTCGTCGCGGAGCAGCTTTTTTGCAGTACGGAAGCTCTGCACCAGCGGAATGCCCGCGGGGCAGATGTAGGCGCAGGAGCCGCATTCGATGCAGTCCATGACGTTGCCCTTGTCCAGCGCAGCAAGGTCGCTTCTCTGCACCGCCTTGTTAAGCTGCAGAGGCATCAGGCGCATCGGACAGACGCCGACACACTTGCCGCATCGGATGCAGTGCGGCGTTTCGACCTCGTGGTTATCCTCCTGCGCAAAGCAGGTCAGGGCGTTGTTGCCCTTGATCGTGCCGCAGTCGAGGGAGTGCTGGGCGATGCCCATCATCGGACCGCCGCAGAGGATCTTGTAAGGCTCGCAGGCAAAGCCGCCCGCCGCCTCGATGAGGTCCGCGTACGGGGTGCCGATCGGCGCGAGGAAGTTGGAGGGTCTGGCGATCGCCTTTCCCGTGACGGTCACGGCGCGGCGCACCAGCGGCATACCCTCGTAGACCGCGTCGTAGACCGCCTTGCAGGTCGCCACGTTGAACACGGCGCAGCCGACCGCGGCGGGCAGTCCGCCGGGCGGCACCTGTCTGCCGGTCACGGTCTGAATGAGCTGCTTTTCCGCGCCCTGCGGGTAGCGAACGCGCAGCTCCAGCAGCTCCATGTCCTCGGGCAGGGCGGCGCGCATGGAGGCGATCGCCTTGCCCTTGTTTTTCTCGATGCCGAGCGCGGTGCGCTCCGGCTGCAGAATTTTCTGAATGATGCGGATACCGCCCGCGATTTTCTCCGGCGCTTCGCGCATGAGGCGGTCGTCGGAGGTGATGTACGGCTCGCATTCCGCGCCGTTGACGATCACGGTATCGACCTTGCCCATGCCGGAGGAGATCTTCACGCTGGTCGGGAAGCCCGCGCCGCCCATGCCGGTAATGCCCGCCTCGCGGATGATGGCGGTCAGTTCTTCCGGCGTCAGCTCCGCGACGCTGTCACGCTTATGAATGTCGGGGCAGAGGGTGTCCTGCATGTCGTTTTCGATGACGACGCACAGACCTTCCGTGCCGGAGGGGGTCGGACGAGGCTCGACCGCGATCACCTTGCCGGAGACGGAGGCGTGCACGGGCACGCAGAGCCCGTCGCCGTCGCCGATCTTCTGACCGACGGTCACGATATCGCCGACGCTGACCAGGGGCGCGCAGGGTCTTCCGATATGCTGGGACATCGCGATGCTGACGATCTTCGGTTTGATCGGCAGGATCGGCGCCTCGCAGGAAAGCTCCTTATAGCCTCTGGGATGGACGCCGCCGAAAAAGAAAGGAGCCATAGGTTGCATCACCTCAACTCATGATTGATGTTATACATCTTTACTATAGCACAGTCATTCGGAAAAATCTACGGGCAGATGCAGGAAAATCGCGAAAAATCTATACACAATGCACAGAAGCCGCAGAGCCTGACGCTCCCATATTTTGTAAAAGTGACGATTGCAATTCTTTGGGAATACGATATAATATAAGAAACAAAAACGAAATACCCGTCGAAACAGCCCGGGAAAGCGGTATTTTTTACCCTCCGAAGGAGTAATGCTCTCAGGAAAACAGACCGAGCTGCGGAGGGACTCTCTGGAGAAGCTCATCATTGAGTGCCGAAGGTGCAAGGCGTCAGCCGAATCTCTCAGGCAAAAGGACAGAGGAACATTCCGCTTTTGCGGGATATCTGTGTATGAGTGTCGCCGGAGAGGCGGCGCTCGTTTTTTGTATGGATTTCGTGAGAAGACCGCGTCCGCATCCCCGCGGGGAGTATCGCAGCAAAGGAGAATGAATATGTACAACCTTCACGAGCTTGCGCCCACGATCGATTTTGTCAGCCGCTTCGACCCCGAGGTGGGCGAGCTGATGCGCGGCGAACTGTTCCGCCAGCGCAGAAATATCGAGCTGATCGCCTCGGAGAACATCGCCTCTCCCGCCGTCATCGCCTGCATGGGTACGGTGCTGACAAACAAATACGCAGAGGGGCTGCCCGCCAAGCGTTACTACGGCGGCTGTGAGATCGTCGACGAGGTCGAGCGTCTCGCGATCGCCAGGGCGAAAGAGCTCTTCGGCGCGGAGTTCGCCAACGTCCAGCCGCACAGCGGCGCACAGGCGAATCTGGCGGCGTACGCCGCGCTGGTCCAGCCCGGCGATACGATCCTGGGCATGAGTCTTGCAAACGGCGGTCATCTGACCCACGGCGCGCCGGTCAACCAGTCCGGCAAGCTCTACAACTTCGTCTCCTACGGCGTCGACCCCGAAACCGGACGCATCGACTACGACGAGATCGCAAAACTGGTCGATATCCACAAGCCGAAGCTGGTCGTCGCGGGCGCGTCCGCCTATCCGCGCTCGATCGACTTCAGGCGCTTCGCGGACATCGCGCATTCAAGCGGCGCGCTTTTGATGGTCGACATGGCGCATATCGCGGGGCTTGTCGCGGGCGGGGCGCATGAAAGCCCGATCCCCTATGCCGACATCGTGACGACGACCACCCATAAGACCCTGCGCGGACCGCGCGGCGGCATCATCATGGGCAAGGAGGAGTTTGCGAAGAAGGTCAACTCCGGCGTCTTTCCCGGCACGCAGGGCGGACCTCTCATGCACGTGATCGCCGCGAAAGCGGTCTGCTTCAAGGAGGCGATGCAGCCGGAGTTTAAGGACTACGCGCACCAGATCGTCAAAAATGCCAAGGCGCTGGCGGAGGGACTGCTTGCGCACGGCTTCGATCTCGTCTCCGGCGGCACGGACAACCATCTGATGCTCGCCGACCTGCGCCCCCTGCACATCACCGGCAAGGAGCTGCAGCGCAGACTGGACGAGAACTATATCACCGTCAACAAGAACGCGATCCCGAACGATCCGGAAAAGCCCTTCGTCACGAGCGGCGTGCGCATCGGCACGCCGGCGGCGACGACCCGCGGCATGAAGGAAGAGGATATGCGCGTGATCGCGCAGTGCATCTACGATACCGCCGCCGACTTCGAGGGAACGCAGGAGAAGGTGCGCGCCGCCGTCACTGCCCTGACGGACAAATATCCGATTTATGAGTAAAATGGGAAAATTCTCAAACGTCTTTTTTGCGAGCGATTTCGACCACACGCTGACCGGACAGGACAACGTCCTGCGCGGACGCAACGTGGAGGCGATCCGATATTTCATCTCCGAGGGCGGCAGATTCGCCGTGGCGAGCGGACGCAGCATCCCGCTGTTCCGCAAGCGCGCCGCGCTCGTGCCGGTCAACGCGCCGTGCATCCTCTATAACGGCGGCGCGTGCTACGATTATCAGAGCCGGACGCTGTATTACGCCCATCCGCTGCCGGACTTCGCCATGGACATCGTGCGGCAGGCGCAGCGGCTCGATCCGTCGCTTTGCATTGAGATTCAGGGCGTGGAGAACCACTACGTTTTCGGGCATAATCCCATCCGCGACGCCTTTCTGAAATCCGAGGGCTTCACCCCGATCCTCGTGACCGACGCCGTGCCGAAGCCGTGGATCAAGATCGCGATCTGCGCGAGCATCGGCAGCGATCTTCAGCATCCGGTCTTCACGGCGGAGGACGCCGCGCGCTTTGCGGAGGTGGAGCGCGGGCTCAGGGACTTCTGCGCCGGACGCTGCTATGTGACGCGCTCCATGGCGTATATCCTTGAGATCGGCAATCCGGACTGCAGCAAGGGCGGCGCGGCGCGTGCGCTGGCGGACCGCTTCGAGCGGAAGATCCTGGCATGCGCGGGCGACGCGCCGAACGACATTTCGATGCTCGACGCGGCGGACTATGCCTTCGTCCCGTCGGACTGCGATCCCGCCCTGCGGGACAGACCTTATATCAAGGTCGCGCCCTGCGGCGACGGTACGGTCGCCGACGCGATCGAACAATTGGAAAACCTGCTGTAAAACTGCTGCCGCACGAATCCCGTGCGGCAGTTTTTTCATTCGACGTGTCATTGCGAGGCTCCGCAGGAGCCGTGGCAATCCGTCCCTTTCAGGATTGGACGATTTCCGCAATACCTGACACTTCCCGGATCTATGAGTTGCACTTTCCGGACAGATATGGTATAATATCTCCAAATTTGCGAAAGAATGGGAGGAACGGCATGAAAAAGAAGGCGTTTTGGGTCTGGCTCGTGTTCACCGTCCTGTGGATCGCCGTGATCTTCTGGCATTCCTCCCGCGTCGCCGCGGACAGCCGCGCCGAGAGTCTCGGCCTGCTGTATTACGTGCAAAAGATCCTTCCGTGGATGACCAACAACATTTTGCGCAAGTGCGGACACTTCGGAGAATTCTCCGTGCTCGGTTTCCTGCTGACGGGGCTGCTCCACCAGTTCAAGCGCTTCAACCTGTTCCGGCCGGTCGGATGCGGTCTGTTCATCGCACTGTGCGACGAGACGATCCAGCTCTTTATCCCCGGCCGCGGCGGCGAGGTCAGAGACGTCTGGATCGACCTCGGCGGCGTCGTCTTCGGCACGCTGATTCTGTGCCTGTATTACCGCCTGCGCAAGAAAAAGTAATCTCATTTCGAAAAGAGGAAACAAAACATGTGTGATTCCTGCAAGAAGAAATTCTATATCACGACCCCGATCTACTATCCCTCGGACAAGCTGCACATCGGCCACTCCTACTGCACGGTCGCGACCGATACGATGGCGCGTTATAAGCGTCTGCGCGGCTACGACGTCATGTTCCTGACGGGTACGGACGAGCACGGGCAGAAGATCGAGACAAAGGCGAAGACCGCCGGCGTCACGCCGCAGCAGTTCGTCGACAATATCGTTCTGGGCGAGAAGGGCGTCATCGACCTGTGGAAGCTGATGAACATCTCCTACGACCGCTTCATCCGCACGACGGACGACTATCACGTCGCCGCGATCCAGAAGATCTTTAAGACGATGTACGACAAGGGCGACATCTACAAGGGCAAGTACACGGGCATGTACTGCACGCCCTGCGAGTCGTTCTGGACGGACAGCCAGCTCAAGGACGGCAAGTGCCCCGACTGCGGAAGACCGTGCCAGCCTGCGGAGGAGGAAGCCTATTTCTTCCGCCTGACCAAATACGCAGAGCCCGTGCGCAAGCTCCTGACGGAGACCGACTTCCTCGAGCCGCGCAGCCGCGTCAACGAGATGGTCAACAACTTCATCGACGCGGGACTCGAAGACCTCTGCGTTTCGCGCACCAGCTTCACCTGGGGCGTGCCGGTCGACTTCGATCCGGGTCACGTCGTCTACGTCTGGGTCGACGCGCTGTTCAACTACACGACCGCCCTCGGCTTCATGAATGACAAATACGACGACTACAAGGACTTCTGGCCAGCCGACGTGCATTTTGTCGGCAAGGAGATTGTCCGCTTCCATTCGATCATCTGGCCCGCCATGCTGATGAGTATGGGCATGCCTCTGCCGAAGAAGGTCTACGGTCACGGCTGGCTGCTCTTAGACGGCGGCAAGATGTCCAAGTCCAAGGGCAACGTGGTTGATCCGTACCTGCTCGCGGAACGCTACGGCACGGACGCGCTGCGCTTCTTCCTGATGCGCTCGTTCCCGTTCGGCTCGGACGGCAACTTCTCCAACGAGCTTCTGATCTCCTGCATCAACACCGACCTTGCCAACGACCTCGGCAACCTCGTCTCCCGCACCGTCGCAATGGTGCAGAAGTACTTTGGCGGCAGACTGCCGAAGGAGCAGCAGGCCGATCCCGCACTCGACGACGCGCTGATCGCCATGGCGGGCGGGCTGCATGAAAAGTACGAGGAGCAGATGGAGCGCTATGCGTTCCAGAACGCGCTGAGCGAGGTCTTCGCGGTCATTTCGCGCGCCAACAAATATATCGACGAGACCGCGCCGTGGATCCTCGCCAAGGACGAGAGCAAGCGTCCGCGTCTCGCCCGCGTGATGTATAACCTCTTAGAGACTGTCCGTATCTGCGCGGGGCTTCTGACACCTGTGATGCCCGCGACGGCGGAGGAGATCCGCTCGCGCATCGGCGCGCCCGCCTACGATTGGGACAACCTCTGCGTGTACGGCGTGCTTCCCGCCGAGGCGGCGGTCACGGCAGGGCCCGCTCTCTTCCCGCGTATCGACGCGGAGAAGGAGCTTGCCGAGCTCGAAGCGCTGAAAGCCGCGTCCGAAAAACCTGCCGAAGACCCCCTGCCCGAGCCGCTGCCGCCCGTCTCCTTCGACGAATTCTGCAAGGTGGAGATGACGGTCGTGAAGGTGCTGACCTGCGAGAACGTCAAGAAGTCCGAAAAGCTGCTGAAATTCACGCTGAACGACGGCACGGACACCCCGCGCCAGATCCTCTCCGGCATCGCGAAGTTCTACAAGCCGGAGGAGCTGATCGGCAAGACCCTCGTGGCGGTAACGAATCTGCCGCCGCGCAAGATGATGGGGCAGGAGTCCTGCGGCATGCTGCTCTCCGCGGAGCGCGGCGACAAGCTGCACCTCGTCATGCTCGACGACGCGATCCCCGCCGGCGCACGGCTGGTGTGATCACAGAAAAGCGGTCTCTCGTTCGGGTGGCCGCTTTCACTATGATACAAACAATTCCCGCTCCGTGTCATTGCGAGCCTGCGTGAGCAGGCGTGGCAATCTGTCCCCGTCAGTCCTGGGACACTTTCCCGGAAGAAGGACTGTCTCCCGATTTGCGTTCATCTGCCAAGGCGATCTTTCATCATGCAGAAACGTGCATACCTTCCACGGACGGATTGCCACGACCGACTACGTCGGTCTCGCAATGACGCCGAAGAAAGGCGCAAAATAACCGGCGCTGCGCAGGAACGCGCAGCGCCGCTATTGCATCTTATCGGTTGTTGTACTTTTCAATTGCCAGCTTCAGCAGGTCGAGCGCGCGCTCCAGCTCCTCGGCGCAGCGGACGTAGGCGATGCGGATCTCGCTTTTTCCCGCGCCGGGCGTCGCGTAGAAGCCGCTGCCGGGCGCAAAGGTCACGGTCTCGCCGTTGTCCTCAAACTCATTGAGCAGGAACATCTGGAAGTCCTCCGCGCTGTCCACGGGCAGCTTCGCCATCGTGTAGAACGCGCCCTTCGGCTCGGTTGTCACGACGCCGGGGATTTCCTTGAGCTTGCGGTAGCAGACGTCGCGGCGGTGCTGGTATTCCTGCCGCGTCGCCTCGAAGTAGGTCGGCTCCACGCCGTAGAGGGCGGCCGCGCCGATCTGGTCGAGGGTCGCGACGGACAGGCGCGCCTGCGCGATCTTCGTCGCTGCTTCGAGAAACGCGCGGTTGCGGGAGATCAGCGCGCCGATGCGCGCACCGCAGGCGCTGAAGCGCTTGGAAACGGAGTCGATCAGAATGAGCTGCTCCTTCAAGTCGTCGAAGCAGCCGGCGGTGTTTTTTTCGCCGCCGTCATAGATGAACTCGCGGTAGACCTCGTCGCAGATAAAGTACAGATCATGCTCCTTTGCGATGTCCGCCAGCAGGCGCAGCTCCTGCGCGGTCAGTACCGTGCCGGTCGGATTGCCGGGGTTGGTGACCAAAATGGCGCGGGTTTTTTCATTGATAAGCGGCTCGATCTGCTCACGTGTGGCGTAGCGGTAGCCGTCCTCCGGCTTGGTATGGACCGGACAGATCGCGCCGCCCGCCGCGCGGATGAAGGTGTTGTAATTCGGGTAGAACGGCTCGGGGACAATGACCTCGCTGCCCTCGTCCAGGATGCACAGCATCGTCATGAGCAGCGCCTCGCTGCCGCCGGTGGTCACGAGGATGTCGGCGGGGTCAAGGGCTACGTTCAGCCGCAAGTAGTAGCCGCGGATCGCCTCGATCAGCTCCGGAATGCCGGGCGACGGGGCATATTCCAGCACGTTCTGCCGGAAGGCGGCGAGCGCGTCAAAGTAGACGGACGGGGTCTGCACGTCCGGCTGACCGATGTTCAGCGCGTGGATCTTCACGCCGCGCCGCTCCGCCGCAACCACGTAGGGGTAGAACTTGCGGATCGGCGACAGCTCGCACAGGTCTATCTTTTTGGAAAGTTTCATATCTGTTTGCCTCAATTCGGAGAGGGTTTATGCACGGGAAAGCAGTTTTTCGACCGCGTCGGTCTTCTCCCACGGCAGATCGAGGTCGGGGCGGCCGAAATGACCGTAGGCGGCGGTCTGCTGATAGATCGGGCGGCGCAGGTCGAGGGCGGAGATGATGGCGGCGGGACGCAGATCGAAGCACTCGCGGACGATCCGGCTCAGGCGCAGGTCGTCGAGCTTGCCGGTGCCGTAGGTCTCGACCAGAACGCTTACGGGCTGCGCCACGCCGATGGCGTAGGCAAGCTCGATCTGGCAGCGCTTTGCAAGACCTGCCGCGACGATATTCTTCGCGACGTAGCGCGCCATGTAGGCGGCGCTGCGGTCGACCTTGGTCGGGTCCTTGCCGGAGAAGCAGCCGCCGCCGTGCGCGGCATAGCCGCCGTAGGTGTCGACGATGATCTTCCTGCCGGTCAGACCGGAGTCTCCGACGGGCCCGCCGATGACAAAGCGACCGGTCGGGTTTACATAATACTTCGTGTCCGCGTCCAGCAGATTTCCCGGCAGGGTCGGACGGATGATCTCCTCGATCACCGCCTCGCGCAGATCGGAGATGGCGATATCGTCGGCGTGCTGGGTGGAGATGACGACGTTGTCAATGCGCTCCACGCTGCCGTCGGCGGCATACTGCACGGAGACCTGACTCTTTCCGTCGGGACGGAGCCACGGCAGATGACCGTTCTTGCGCTCGGCGGCGAGCTTGCGGGTCAGACGGTGGGCAAACGAGATCGCAGCGGGCATCAGCTCCGGCGTTTCGTCGCAGGCGAAGCCGAACATCATGCCCTGATCGCCCGCGCCGAGGGTGGCGGGGTCCTCATAGGAGTTATCCACACCCATGGCGATGTCGCCGGACTGCTCGTCGATGGCGGTCAGCACGGCGCAGGTGTTGCCGTTGAAGCCGGCTGCGGGGGAGTCGTAGCCGATTTTGCAGAGGGTCTCACGGGCGACGCGTGGAATGTCCACGTAGCATTCCGTGGAGATCTCGCCCATGACCAGCACCATGCCGGTCGTGGCGATACATTCACAGGCGACGCGGGCGTTCTTGTCCTGCGCCAGAATGGCGTCAAGAACGCCGTCGGAGATCTGGTCGCAGACCTTGTCGGGATGTCCCTCGGTGACGGATTCGGAAGTAAAGATTCGTTTTTGCATGGCAAGCGCTCCTTTTCTTTCTTGTTTCATAGCCCTTGTCGATACAAAAAATACCCTGTTTTCGACAGGGTACAGTCATGTCCTCATCTGTCGATCTTCATCGCCGGAATTGGCACCTTGCGGCAAGCCGCAGGTTGTCGGGCTTCATCGGGCCGGTCCCTCCGCCACTCTCGATAAGGTTATGAAATTATTGTAATTTTAGCACAAATATTCGGAATGTCAAGGTTTTTTTACGGCAGCGAGACGGCAACCTCCGGCGAACCCTCATCGACGGTGACGCGGCACTGCGCGACGCCGTTTTCCTCCAGCACGTAGTCCCCGTAGGGCACGCCCTCGAACGTGCAGGTCAGCACCTCCTGCCCGTCCGTGCGGCGGACGACCTCGCGCAGCCGCGCCGTCTCGCTGACGAGCGTGTAATCCACCCAGCCGCCGTCGTCCGCCGATCCCGGACCGGGTGTGAAGCGCTCCACCGTCACGGTCCCAACCGGCTCGTTCGTCAGGCAGAGCCGGTTTCCGTCCGATCTGCCGCAGCCGCGATTGACGCTGACGGAGGCGTTTTCGTGCAGCGTGAACTCCGTGCAGCCGAGCGCGGTCGCGGCGAAGTAATCACCCGGCTGCAGCAGCCCGCTGACCGCCGCGCCGTTCGTCGCGCGCAGTGTCTGCACGGGATTGCCGTCCCGGTCGTAGAGCCGGATCTCCTCGACGGCGCTGTCGGCACGGATCGGCAGCCGCACCCAGAAATACGTTTCCTTCTCCGACGGCGCGGAGCCGGAGTCCGCGGAGATCGCGCTGATCAGTCCGACCGATACCGCCAGCGCGATGCCGAGCAGCAGACACGCGCAGATGATGCGTTTTCCCGACCGTTTCATATCTTATCCCGCCCTTTCTCCTGTATCGTAGCAGAACGGCAGGGAAAAATTCGTCGGAATCATCAGGTATAAAATCAAAATCCGCTGTCGATACTCAACATCGGAGGTGCTACTATGCAGAACAACAAATCCAAGGGCTTCCGCAGCTTTGTGAAGGAGAAGGGCTACTACATAGTCCTGCTTCTTTGTGCAGTGGCTGTGGGAACATCCGGCTATTTTCTTCTGACGGCAGATAAAACACCGGCGGAGCCTGCTGCGGCGACGCAGACCGAGGCAACGACGGTCAGACGCGACGCGCCGACCCGTCCGGCGGCGAACGCGGTCGCCACGCAGGGCGTGGAGCCGACGGAGCCGACCTCGCCGAAGCGGCTCGTCACCGTGCGCCCGATCGGCGGCGAGAGCGTAAACTCCTTTGCGGCGGATCATCTGGCCTACAACGTCACGACCCGTGACTGGCGCACGCATGAGGGCGTGGACTACCGCTGCGAGGCGGGACAGAGCGTCACGGCGGCGGCGGACGGCACGGTCTATTCAGTCTACGAGGATCAGAGCTACGGCATGACCGTCGTACTGCAGCATGCGGACGGCTATACGACGCACTACGCCAATCTGTCCAAGGACGTCTCCGTGTCGGTGGGCGACAGCGTCAAGGCGGGGCAGGTGATCGGCACGGTCGGCGATACCGCCTGCGTCGAGACGGCGCTCGAGCCGCATCTGCACTTTGCGGTGTACAAAAACAGCGTCCCCGTCGACCCGGAAGAGTTCTTCTGAAGAAACGAAAATGCACGCTTCGGCGTGCATTTTCTTGTATTTCTCATAAGACGGTGATAGAATAGGTACAGACGGGAAACCGTACAATCAGTCAGAAAGTGAGACGATAGTATGCAATACAAAATTCAGGGCACGCCGATGCCCGTCGTGATCTGCGAGCTCGCGCCGAACGAGCAGATGATCACCGAGCGCGGCAGCATGAGCTGGATGAGCCCGAACATGAAGATGGAGACCACCAGCAACGGCGGTCTCGGTAAGGCGTTCGGACGCGCCTTCGCTGGCGAAGCGATGTTCCAGAACCGCTACACGGCGCAGGGAGGCCCCGGCATGATCGCGTTCGCCTCCAGCTTCCCCGGCGAGATCCGCGCGCTCCAGATCACGCCCGACCATCCGGTCATCGTGCAGAAACGCGCCTTCCTTGCCTGCACGCCGGGTGTTGAGCTGTCCGTGCACTTCCAGAAAAAGCTGGGAGCGGGACTGTTCGGCGGCGAGGGCTTCATCATGCAGCGTCTGAGCGGCAGTGGCACCGCATTCATCGAGATCGACGGCTCCGTGGTGGAATACGAGCTCCGCGCCGGCGAGCAGATGGTCATTGACACGGGCTATCTTGCCATGATGGACGCGACCTGTAAGATGGAGATTAAGACGGTTTCGGGCGTCAAGAACGCACTCTTCGGCGGCGAGGGATTGTTCAACACGGTCGTGACCGGTCCGGGCAAGATCCTGCTGCAGACAATGCCGATCAGCGCGATCGCCGGCCTCATTGCCCCGGGGAAATAGCAGATGAAAATGAAAAAGACGGCTGCGAACGCAGCCGTCTTTTTCATGAGCGCGTCAAAAAAGTCTTTTTGACACGCTTGTGCGGATTTTCAAGATTTCGTAAAGTTTGAAAATCCTGCTTGATTGAACGTGAAAGACAACCCTGACGGTTTTCTTTCACACGTTCTTTCCCTCCGAAGGACCCACACTCTGCCTTTTTTGACAGTCTTTTTCATGCCTGCCTCTATTATGAGGGGGCTGTCAGCGCAGTCGCTCTCAGCTTTCCATCTGCTTGCCGAGGAAGCCTGCGACCGTCTGCGCCAGCTTCTGCTCTGACTCGGTCGGCGCGCTGTCGTTCTCGTTCAAAAGCAGCATCACGCAGCCCATCAGATCGCCCTCGGCGATGATCGGCGCGGCAACGCCGAGATGATACCGCTCGACCGACTCCGCCGCGCGCAGCCGTGTCTCGCCGGGACGGTAGCGGTAGCTCTTGCGCTGTTCCATGAGCTGCTCCAGCTCCGCGGAGTTGCGCTTCTCCAGCAGATCGCGCTTCGGCGCGCCCGCCACGGCAATGATCGAATCCCGATCGGCGACTGCGGCGATGTGCCCCGTGTTGCTCCCAATGGACTCGCAGATCTGCGCCGCAAAGTCCTGCAGATCGCCCATCGGCGAATACTTCTTGAAGATGACCTCCCCGTCCTTCTCCGTATAAATCTCCAACGGGTCACCCTCGCGGATACGCAGCGTGCGGCGGATCTCCTTGGGGATGACGACGCGCCCGAGGTCGTCGATGCGCCGCACGATTCCGGTTGCTTTCATATCTCAAACTCTCCTTTTCCGATCGCGTTTGCTGATCTTTCTTGCGCTTCTATTGTCTGCAAACATTGGGGAATTATGCAACTGTACGGCGTTTTCGGAGGCGGTTCTTTGAACGATTTTGTTGGCAACTCTGCAAAAATGATTTTTGCCCAGAATGTACAGGGAAAGGCGTGAACGAGATAACGGGGAAACGCCTGTTGAATCAGCGGGATGATTCTGTTATAATGAACCCGTCGGAAAATAGCGCATACCGCGAAGCGTCGAAAAGAAGAGACAAAAGGGAAACAGCGGCGTCTTCCTTTCCTGCTTCCGGTGCTGCGCTGTGGTCTGGCCAAAGCAGAAACCACGCAAAACAATGGAGGAAAACAAAATGGCAAATAACGATCGATTTGAAAGGATTTATTCGCAAGGAAAGCTGACTGCCACCGAAATCTGGGTGGACAAGCAAACGGGCGTCAATTACATCTTTCACCAAAGCGGATATGCCGGCGGCATGACGCCGCTGCTGGATCGCGACGGCAAGCCGGTCATTTCGCCCATCCTGAACGGTTCGATTTCGACGCGAGAGGGATAATAAAAGGAAGTTTCAAACTGGAGGATGTGGTTATGGCTTTTGAAAAGCCGTGCGCGTATCCGGCTGCGCGCGGCATGGCGGATCGGCGTGCGCGCCGTTTCGAAAGGGGTCTGAGATGCGAAAACTTGTGATTTACGTCCACGGGCAGGGCGGGTGCGCGGCGGAGGCCGAGCGTTACCGCCCGCTGTTTCGGGACTGCGGCGTGATTGGCTTTGATTATCAAGCGCAGACCCCGTGGGAAGCGGAAACGGAGTTTCCGCGCTTTTTTGACCTGCACAGCAGGAACAATGACGCGGTCATGCTGATTGCGAACAGCATCGGCGCGTATTATTCCATGACGTCGCTTGCCGACCGGAGGATCGTACACGCGCTGTTCATCTCGCCGGTCGTCGATATGGAAAAGCTCATTACAGACATGATGCGGCGGGCGAACGTGACCGAGGACGAGCTGGAGCGCAGGCGGGAGATCGAAACGCCGTTCGGGCAGACACTGTCCTGGGACTATCTTCGCTATGTGCGGGAGCATCCGATCCGCTGGGAAATTCCGACGCATATACTGTACGGCGGGCGGGACGCGCTGACCTCCCGCGAGACAATCAGGGCGTTTGCAGACCGGATCGGCGCGTCGCTGACCGTGATGGAGGACGGGGAGCACTGGTTTCACACGGAGGAGCAGATGTGCTTCCTCGACCGCTGGGTCAAAAAAACGATACAAAAGGATTGAAAAGACACGCCGACTCTGTTATGCTGAACAGGAACGGGCATACTACCTGTAAAAGATGCAAGGAGGATATTACAATGGCAAACAAATACGCAGGCACGCAGACAGAGGACAACCTGAAGGCGGCGTTCGCCGGCGAATCGCAGGCGAGAAACAAGTACACCTATTTTGCGTCCAAGGCGAAGAAGGACGGCTTTGAGCAGATCGCCGCGCTGTTCCTGAAGACCGCCGAGAACGAAAAAGAGCACGCAAAGATGTGGTTCAAGGAATTGAACGGCATCGGCTCTACCGCCGAGAATCTTGCCGCCGCCGCGGACGGCGAGAACTTTGAGTGGACGCAGATGTACGAGGAATTCGCCGCGACCGCGGAGAAGGAGGGCTTCCCGGAGCTTGCCGAGAAATTCCGTCTGGTCGGCGCGGTCGAGAAGCACCACGAGGAGCGCTACCGCGCGCTGCTTCACAACGTCGAGGCACAGGAGGTCTTCGCCAAGAGCGAGATCAAGGTCTGGGAGTGCCGCAACTGCGGCCACATCGTCGTCGGCGAAAAGGCGCCGGACGTGTGCCCGACCTGCGCGCATCCGCAGGCCTATTTCGAGATCAACGCGGAGAATTATTGAGAAACAGCAAACAGCCGGAGCAGAGGTTTTATCTCTGCTCCGGCTGTTCTTGTCTCCCGCCTGCGTCATGGCGAGGATCCGCAGGAGCCGTGGCAATCTGTCCGTTGCAGGTATGGCACGTTTCGCGTAGTACGGTGAAGTATCCCATGTCGAAAGGCACGGATTGTACCCGCAATACCCGCAAGGGGTACGCCATATCCGTAAGGCGGCAAAGCCGCCAACGGCTATGCAGGGGGTAGGCCGCATCCGTAAGGCAGCAAAGCTGCCAACGGCTGCGCTCCCACGACCGGCTTTGCCGGTCTCGCAATGACACGGCGGGGAGTTTTCACAGGGAGCACTACAGGTTAAGGAAACTTTTGAAAGAACCGGTTGACAAATACAATACTTCGTGATATGATGTATTACACGAGGGGAGGTATGATATGGATATTCAGTTGAAGCGCGGGCTGCTGGACGTGAGCGTGCTGGCGGCGATCAAGAACGAGGAGTCCTACGGCTATAAGATCATCAAGGATATGGCGCCGTTTGTGGAGCTGTCGGAATCGACGCTTTATACGATTCTGAAACGCCTCGAGGCGGCGGATATGCTGACCGTGCGTACCGCCGAGCACGCCGGACGACTCCGCAAATACTATCGCATCACCGACGCCGGAAGAAGGCGCATTGCAGAATTCGAGGAGGACTGGAACGAAATAGACCGAATCTATCAGTTCATTACAAGGGAGGGAACAAGATGACGAAACAGGAGTTTCTTTCGGCGCTCGGCAAAAAGCTGTCCGGCTTGCCGCAGGATGAGATCGGCGAGCGCCTGTCCTTTTACAGCGAAATGATTGACGACAGGATGGAGGAGGGACGCTCGGAGGAGGAAGCGGTCGCGCAGATCGGTACCGTCGAGGAGCTTGCTTCGCAGATCATCGGCGAGATCCCGCTCTCCAAGCTCGTCAAGGAGAAGGTAAAACCGAAGAGAAAGCGGAAGCCGTGGGAGATCGCGCTTTTGATTCTCGGCGCGCCGTTGTGGGCGCCGCTGCTGATCGCCGCTGCCGCCGTCGTGTTCTCGCTGTACATCGTTCTTTGGGCGCTGATTGTTTCTCTTTGGGCGGTGTTCGTATCGCTGATCGCCGCCGCGCTCGGCGGACTCGGCTGCGGGGTCGCGCAGATCGCGGTCGGCAATCGACCGCAGGGGCTTGCGATGATCGGCGCGGGACTTTTCTGCGCGGGATCGTCCGTTTTCCTGTTCTTCGGCTGCAAGGCGGCGACCGCGGGAATTGCGCGGCTGACAAAGCGCTTCGCCCTGTGGCTCAAAAAGCGGTTTGTGAAAAAGGAGGAAGCGTGATGGCGAAAAAGATACTTTTGATCGTCGCGGCGGCGCTGATCGTCGTCGGACTGGGACTGTTCCTTACGGTTTTGGCTGTAAATCATTGGGATTTCTCTGCGCTGGGCGGCGCGAATCGGATCGTTGTGACCAACCAGGTGAAGGAGGATTTTCATCTGATTCAGATCGACGCCGACGTCGCGGATATTTCTGTCCTGCCTTCGGAGGACGGGACATGCCGCGTGGTCAGCAATACAACGGAGCGCGAAGCGTATTCCGTCACCGTTGTGAACGATACGCTGCTCATTCAAAAAATCAATCAAAAAGAGTGGTATGAATTTTTCAGCTTCGGAAATCAGTCGGAGCTTACGGTTTATCTGCCGGAGCGGTCGTACACGTCGCTTTTGATCAGCGATAGCACGGGCGACGTGACGATTCCGCGCGATGTGCAATTTGACAGCGTCAGCATCACGACGAGCACGGGCGACGTCAGCTACGGCGCGTCCTATTCCCAGGCGTTCGTCGCCATTTCGACAAGCACGGGTAATATTACGGTTGAAAACCTCTCCGCATGGTCGCTCGACCTTTCCGTTTCGACCGGCGCAGTGACAGTGAAGAACGTCCGCTGCGGCGGCGACGTCGGCATTTCCGTGAGTACCGGAAAAACGGCGCTGGAGGGGCTGAGATGCAACAATCTGACCTCTACCGGCAGTACCGGGGGAATCCAAATGACGAATGTGGTCGCCACGGCACGACTGTTTGTGAAGCGGAGCACGGGCGACGTGCGGTTCGAACGATGCGATGGCGGCAGCATCTGCGTCGAAACCGATACGGGCGACGTGACCGGCACCCTGCTGAGCGAAAAAGTGTTCATAACGCAAACCGATACCGGCAGCGTAAAAACGCCGAAAACATGGGACGGCGGCAAATGCGAAATCACCACCGACACGGGCGATATTGACATCGAGATTGCAAAATAGCGCGCGAAAAGCCGGAGCAGAGATCGTTCTCTGCTCCGGCTTTTGACGCGAAAATGCCCGTTTCTGTCATTGCGAGGATGCCCGAAGGGCAGCCGTGGCAATCTGTCCCTTGCAGGTATGGCACGCAGCAGAGAAATATAATGAATACTAAAAACTTAAGAATGAATAATGAATAATAGCGGTATTTTCCAATTCGCAGAATTGGAAAACAAAATCAAATCTGTCGAGCAGCGACACATCAATTTAACGGTTATTCATTTTTCGGTCTTCAGTATTCATTCCACCTCGTCCCACATTGATACGCACGGATTGCCACGGTTTGCTCCGCAAACCTCGCAATGACACGGACGAAAAATGGAGCAGAGGTTCCTCCTCTGCTCCGGCTGTTCATATCTGTTTATTCCACCGTGACGGATTTCGCCAGATTTCTGGGCTTGTCGACGTCGCAGCCGCGCGCGAGCGCCATGTAGTACGAGAAGATCTGCAGCGGGACGACGTTCAGACTCGGCTGCAGCAGCGGGTGGGTCTTCGGCACGAGCAGGTAGCGGTCGACGGTCTTCTTGATCTCGTCTTCCAGATCGGCGGTGGTCAGACCCAGCACCTCCGCGCCGCGCGCCTTGACCTCCTTGACGTTGGACATCGTCTTTTCGAACAGCTCCGGCACGCCGGCGACAGCGACGACGAGCGTTTTGTCCTCGATCAGCGAGATCGGACCGTGCTTCAGCTCGCCCGCGGCGTACGCCTCGGAATGAACGTAGGCGATCTCCTTGAGCTTCAGACTTCCTTCGAGGCAGGTCGCGCTGTCAAGATTTCTGCCGATGAAGAACACGTCGTGATTGTCCTTCAGCTCTGCCGCAAGCTGCTTGATGTGCGCCAGATAGTCCTCCGTGAGCATGTCGGCGAGCAGATCGGGCAGCTTATTGAGCGCGTGCAGCATTGCCTCATACTCTTCAACCGAGAGGGTGCCAAGCAGGTCGCCGATATACAGGGCGAGCAGGTACAGGACGGAAAGCTGGGTGGAGTACGCCTTTGTGGTCGCGACGGCGATCTCCGGACCTGCCCAGGTGTAGATGACGTCGTGTGCGGCCTTGGAGATCGCGCTGCCGACGACGTTGACAATCGCGAGGGTATGCGCGCCCAGCTCGTTAGCCTCGCGCAGGGCGGCGAGGGTATCGGCGGTCTCGCCGGACTGACTGATGATGATGACCAGCGTATCGTCGCCGAGAACGGGCTCGGAATAGCGGAATTCCGAAGCGAGGATCGGCTCGACGGGAATGCGGCAGGTCTTTTCGAGAATATATTTGCCGACGCAGCCGACGTAATACGCAGAGCCGCAGGCGACAATATAGATACGGCGGATGCCGCGCAGATATTCAGGGCTGAGATGTACGTCGCCCAGATCGACTCTGCCGCCCTTGACCCGGTCGGAGATCGTGGCGCGCAGCGCCTTGGGCTGCTCGAAGATTTCCTTCAGCATGAAGTGTGGGAAACCGCCCTTTTCCGCCGCGGACATCTCCCAGGAGATGTGCTCGGGGATCTTTTCGACCTCTTCGCCGAGCTTGTTGTAGAATTCCGCTTCGCCGTCCCGGAAGAGGACCATATCGCCGTCGTTGAGGTAGACGACCTCGCGGGTGTACCTAAGGATCGCGGGCACGTCGGAGGCGATGAAGTTCTCCTCATGACCGAAGCCGACGATCAGCGGGCTGTCCTTTTTGACCGCGAGCAGGGTGTTGGGGCAGTCGGCACAGAGGATACCGAGGGCATAGCTGCCGGCGAGCTTTTCCACCGCGCGGCGGGCCGCCGCCAGCAGATCGCCCTCTAACTCGTAGTAGTATTCCAGCAGATTCGCCGCAACCTCGGTATCGGTGTCGGAGACGAAGCTCTTGCCGTGGGCGAGCAGGTATTCCTTCAGGATCAGATAGTTTTCGATGATGCCGTTATGCACCACGCTGATCTTGCCGTTTGTCGAGATATGGGGGTGGGAGTTGCGCTGTGAGGGCGCGCCGTGGGTCGCCCAGCGGGTATGACCGATGCCGAGACTGCCGCGCATCGCCGCGCCGCCGTCGATCATCTCATTGAGACCGGCGAGTCTGCCCTTGACCTTCGCGACCTCGAAACCGTTCTCCCCGTAGACGCAGACGCCTGCGGAGTCATAGCCGCGATATTCCAGCTTTGCAAGACCGTCCAGCAAAATGGGCGCAGCCTGCTGCTTTCCGATATAACCAACAATTCCGCACATAAGAAAACCTCCGTGAGTGGATGGATAAAATCGTTCGCTTACGGAGATTATACGAAAAATATTTATCAAAATCAACCGAAAATTTGCATTTTTCGCTGATTCACGGAAAGTCAGTCGAAAATGGATAACTGCGGCGGCTGCAATTCGGAGATCGGCGGGAGGCGGTCATCGACCGGAACCGCGCCGAGCGCAATCAGCGCGTTCACGCCTTTGCTGCCGTCGTTCAGCACGTAAACGTCTGAAAGACCGCGCTTGAGGTTCTCCGACGTGCCGGACCAGGTGCCGCCGGACGTGCTTGGACACTGCGCGACAAAGGTCAACTCGCCGAGCGCGTGGATCAGCAGATTGCGGGAAAGGGCGCGCGCAGTGGAGAAGGGAAGATCGTAGCCGTATGCGCTGCAATACAGGACATTTTCTGTTTCGGGGTACTTCGTCAGTTCGTCGGGGACGAAGCAGATAACCTTGCCGCCCGCCTCCAGACACGCTTTCTGCGCGGCGGAGTCTGCGCCGGCGGCGTTGCCGGAGACGAGGGTGAAGCCCTCGCTTGCCGCGTGCTTTCCGACCTCCCGCGCGAACGCGCGGCCGCGTGAATACAGCGCGCGCGAGCCGACCGCGGCAATGCAGCGGGTGTTCAGAAGACGCAGATCGCCCTTGCAGAACAGCGCGGCGGGACAGTCGATGCCGAGCCTTCGCAGGCGGCGCGGGAAGCGTTCTTCGTCCAGCCGCGTGATCACGCGGACGTCCTCGTGCGCGGAGAGATAATTGAGCAGGACCTGTGGACGGTCCAGGAGGGAGAGAATGCGGCCGGTCATCTCCTCGCCGTACCCCAGCGAGGAAAGATACGCGGGCGTGACGTCGCCGAGACTTCCGATTGCCGGCTTTTTCGCGGCGGCAAGCGCCCGCATTTGCTTGTATTCCGCCGCGGAAAGCGGCTTGACGGACTGCCCCAGCTTACAGCACAGCAGGAGCAGACCTTCCTCCGCGCCGCGCATCAGAACTTCTTGGGCGGCGTGCGCTTTTCTTCTTCCGGGGCGGGAACGAGGCAGCCGTATTCGTCGAAGATCATCGGATGGATCGTCATGCCGCAGAATTTCGCGATCTCGTCCAGCTTAGCCTTTTCGGGGAAGGAGCCGATCAGCGTGAACGAAATACCCTTCTTGCGGGCGCGGCCCGTCCTGCCGATACGGTGGATGTAGTACTCGTTCTCGTCCGGCACGTCGTAGTTGATCACGCCGTCCACGTCGTCGACGTCGATGCCGCGCGAGGCGACGTCAGTTGCGATCAGCACCGGGAGCTTTCCCTTGCGGAACGCCGCCATCGTGCGCTCGCGGGTCGCCTGGCGTATGTCGCCGTGCAGGCAGTCGGCCTGAATGCCGGCGCGGCGCAGGTCGTCCGACAGCCGCTGACACATGACCTTGGTGTTGCAGAAGACGATCACGCGCTCAAACGCGCCGGAGCGCAGAATGCGGAGCATGGCCTCTTCCTTTTCGAGCCTTGGGACGGTGATCGAATACTGGTCGATGTCGGGCTTACTCTCCTGCGTGGGGGCGACGGTGATCTCCACCTCGTCGCGCTGATACATCCAGCTCACGGTCATGACCTCCTGCGAGATCGTCGCGGAAAACAGACCGAGATTGACGCGGTTTTTGATCTTGTTGAGGATCTTCGTCACGTCATCGAAGAAGCCCATGTCGAGCATGCGGTCGGCCTCGTCTAAAATGACGGTCTTGATCTTGTCCAGCCGCAGATTTTTGCGGTTGTAGTGATCCATGAGTCTGCCGGGGGTCGCCACGACGATGTGAGGGTGCTTCTGAAGCTGGTTGATCTGCGCCTGCATGCCGGTGCCGCCGTAGACGACGGTAACGCGAATGTCCTTGTAATAGGCGAGCAGACCGTTCAGCTCGTCGCAGATCTGCAGGGCGAGCTCTCTGGTCGGGGCAAGGATCAGCGCCTGCAGATCGTCGCTCGCGGGGTCGATGTGTTCGATCATCGGAATGCCGAAGGCGAAGGTCTTGCCCGTGCCGGTCGGCGCCTTGGCGATCACGTCTTTCCACGCAAGCAGCGGCGGGATCGCCTCCTCCTGCACCCGGGTCGGCGCGGTGACGCCCTGTTTGGTCAGCGCGCGGATGACCTCCTCGCTGACGCCCAGCTCCTGAAAGGTTTTCGTTGTTTCCATACTGTGTCCTCGTTTTCTCTGCGGAGATTTCTCATGATACTATAGCAGAAACCGCGCCGCTTTGCAACGAATCCTTTTGACATTGTGCGGAAAAAGTGCTATACTTCTTTCGTTATACATATATATCACCGAAAAGAGGTTGACCGTATGGCATTTTTGGACTGGCTGAAAGTTCTCGTACTCGGCATCGTCGAGGGCATTACCGAGTGGCTGCCGATCAGCTCCACCGGACACATGATCCTGGTCGACGGACTGTGGAAGTCGAACAACGACGTGATGACGAAGGATTTTATGGATATGTTTTTGGTCGTCATCCAGTTCGGCGCGATCCTCGCCGTTATCGTGCTTTTTTTCAAGAAGCTCTGGCCCTTCCACCGGAAGCGGGAGCCGAAGCGCTCCTGGTTTGCAGAGCACAGCGGCAATAGGGCGGTCGGCGCGGTGCAGAACTTCTGCGATCACTACTGCTTCATGGATAAGATCGTCATGTGGCTGAAGATCGCTGTCTCCTGCCTGCCCGCAATCATCATCGGTCTGCCGCTGGACGACTGGATGGAAGCCCATTTCTATACGCCCGTGGTCGTCGCGCTGATGCTGATCCTCTACGGCGTCGGCTTCCTGCTCATCGAGCGGTACAATCAGAACCGTAAGCCGCGGATCAACACGATCGCGGAGCTGACGTGGAAGGACGCCGCGCTGATCGGTATTTTCCAGGTGCTTGCCCTCATTCCCGGCACGTCCCGCTCCGGCGCGACCATCCTCGGCGGCATTCTGATCGGCGCGTCGCGCGGGCTGGCGGCGGAATATACGTTCTTCCTCGCCGTACCCGTGATGTTCGGCGCGTCGCTGCTGAAGATCGTCAAGTTCGGCTTTGCCTTCACCGGCACGCAGCTTGCCGTGCTTCTGCTCGGCATGGCGGTCGCCTTCGCCGTCTCGATCCTTGCGATCAAGTTCCTGCTCGGCTATATCAAGAAGCACGACTTCTCCGCCTTCGGCTGGTACCGGATCGCCCTCGGCGCGATCGTCCTGCTCTATGCGGTATTGAACAAATAACCGCATGGAACGCCTTCCCCTTGAGTAACTGCTGATGAAATGCTTCATGGTCTGCAGAGCAGTGCGATAGGGGAAGCCCTCTTTTGCTTAAAAGAGGGGCAGGGGAGATTTAACCTTTACAGCCCGCCGCAGGCGATCTCAATAATTACCGTCTGAAATATTGCGGTTTTCGTTAAATTGTAAATATTTCAAACTTGTAAGACAAAATCAAATGCCCTGCGGGCGGCTGATAAGGATAAATCATCCGCCCCGGTGTGCGCACTGGGGCACCTTCTTTTTACAAAAGAAGGCTTTCGGGAAACCTTTTCTTCCGAGAATAATGTTAAATCATCGTTTACCCAAGAGGAAGGCGAAATCCTGCTGCGTTTCAGCCGAAACGCAGCAGGATTTTTTCGTTTTCGACGGCGGCGGTCACGGCGGACGGCGGCTGCTCGGAGAGAAGCTCCGCCGCGAGAGGCGCTTCCAGTTCCGATTGGATCAGGCTGCGAAGCGCCCTTGCGCCGCTTTTCCGACCCAAAGCGCGCGCGGCGAGGACAGCCGGCAGCTCCGGCGCAAAGGAGACGGCGAGATTCTGCTTTTCCGCGCGGTCGCGCAGATCGCGCAGCTCTTTTTCCGCGATCTCGGTCAGCGCGGGCATCCCGAGCGGCTGAAACAGGGCGATACAGTCGATCCTTCCCAGGAATTCCGGCGGAAAATGCTCCCGCAGCGCCTGCATGGCAGAATCGTCCGCCGTCCTGCCGAAGCCGAGTCCGCCTTTTCCTGCGGCGTCGCTGCCGAGGTTGGTCGTCATGACGAGCATGGTGTTGCGGAAGTCGACCTGCCGCCCTGCGGCGTCGGTCAGAATGCCGTCCTCCATGATCTGCAGCAGAATACCGGATATGTCGCGGTGCGCCTTTTCCAATTCGTCCAGCAGGATGAGAGAATAAGGGCGTCTTCGTACCTTTTCCGACAGCTCGCCGCCGTCCTCGTGGCCGACGTAGCCGGGCGGCGCGCCGATCAGCCGCGAGACGGAGAACTTCTCCATATACTCCGACATGTCCACGCGGATCATCGCGCTCTCACTGCCGTAGACCGCTTCGGCGAGCGCCTTGCAAAGCTCCGTCTTGCCCACGCCGGTCGGGCCGGAAAAGAGCATGGCGGCGGCGGGACGCTTTGCAGCGGCGAGTCCCGATCTGCCGCGCCGCACCGCCTCGGCGGCGGCGTGCACGGCGGCGGTCTGCCCCATGACGCGCTTCGAAAGCGTGTCTTCCAGCGTGCGAAGCCGCTGCTTTTCAGACAGGCTGACCGCGCCGACGGGAATACCCGTGCGGCTGGAAACGGCGGCGGCGACGTCGCTGACCTCCGCCTTCCGTGCAGAAGGATCGGACTCCTGTTCTTTTCGAATACGGTCGCGCAGCTTCGCCGCCTGCTCGTAGTTGCCCGAGCGTACCGCATCCCGGAGCTGCTGCTCCAGTTCACCCGAGGGCGCGGCGCCGAGCGACCGGCGCATGGCTGCGTGCGCCGCGCCTTCGTCCAGAAGATCGACCGCCTTGTCCGGCAGGAATTTGTCCGTGATATAGCGGCAGGACAGGTCGACTGCCGCGCGGATCGCCGCTTCGGTGATGATGATTCTATGGTGCGCCTCTAACGACGGGCGCAGCCCCTCCAGAATCTCCTGCGTCTCCTCGCGGCTCGGCTCGCGGATCTGCACCGGACGGAACCGCCGCTCCAGCGCGGCGTCCTTTTCAATATATTTGCGGTATTCGGTCAGCGTCGTCGCGCCGATGAGCTGCGCCTCGCCGCGTCCGAGGGCGGGTTTAAGGAGATTCGCAGCGTCGATCGCGCCCTCCGCCGCGCCCGCGCCCGACAGGGTGTGCATTTCGTCGACAAACAGGATCACGTTCTGCGCGCGCCGCACCTCCGCCAGAATGTCGCGGATCCGCTCTTCGAATTCGCCGCGGTACTTCGTGCCGGCGATCAGGCTCGCCATATCCAGCGCGAACAGCCGCTTGCCGCGCAGCCGCTCCGGCACGCGCCCGGCGGCGATATACTGGGCGACGCCCTCGACGACGGCGGTCTTGCCGACGCCGGGTTCGCCGATCAGCGCGGGATTGTTCTTCTGCCGGCGGGAGAGGATCTGCAGAACCGTTTCAATTTCGCGCTGTCTGCCGACGACGGGTTCGGCGCGGTCGGCGCGCTCCGTCAGATCGACGCCGAATTGATCCAGCAGGCGGGTGTTTTGCATGGCTGTTGAAAACTCCTTTCGGGCGCAGTCGCCCTCATGCAGATTGGAAAAGAGAAGCGAAGGACTGACGCTGCAGCTTTGCAGCAGGATCGCCGCGCCGCTGCCGCCGTCGCGCAGGATCGCGCAAAGGACGGTCTCCGGACGCAGGGCGCTGTCCTCGCGGGAAGCTGCGGCGAGCGCACGGCGCACGCGCGGACTCATGCCCTGCGGAAGCCGGTCGAGTCTGTGACCGCGTCCGCGCAGCCGCAGGAGCTGTCCGGTCAGCTCCTGCGCCGACAGTCCCTGCCACCGCAGCTCACGCGAGGCGGTGCACTGCGGCGACAGGGCGGCGGCGATCAGAATATGCTCCGTGCCGACGTAGCTGTGACCGAGCACGCAGGCGATGCTCCACGCCTGCTTCAGAATCTGCCGCATCTGCTCCGTTTGTTCTCTCACGCGCGAACGCCTCCCTTCCGGAAGAGTCTTGCCTTGTGTGTGATTTTTCATACTATGAATATTTTATAAATTTCAGAAATTACCATTGCTTTTTTGAAAAAACATGATAGAATGAGGTTGCAAACCAATAAAGACAGGAGGCAATGATATGGCATATTTCATTACTGACGCCTGCGCAAAGTGCGGTACCTGTGCGGACACCTGCCCGCTCGGCATCATCACGGAAGGCGACGACAAGTACGTAATCGACGCTGATCAGTGCGTGGAGTGCGGCTCCTGCGCAGCAGCCTGCCCGTGTGAAGCGATCGAGCAGCAGTAAGAGAACAAAAAACAACCGGTCGCAAGACCGGTTGTTTTTATAGGACGCCGGATATGGAACAGATACTTTGGAACGGAATAAAGATGATTCAGCCGGAGGGCGGCTTTCGCCTCGGAACGGACTCGCTGCTGCTGGCGCAGTTTCTGACCCTGCCGAAGCGGGCGAAGATCGCCGACCTCGGATCGGGCTGCGGCACGCTGGGACTGCTCCTGTGCGCTTCCTGCCCGGACTGCACGGTGACCGGCGTGGAGCTGGACGAAACGGCGCACCGCCTCGCACTGGAGAATATTGACCGCAACGGCCTGCAGGGGCGGCTTTCGTCCGTCCCGGGCGACGTCCGCGCGATCCGCGCGCTCCTGCCTGCCGGCGGCTTTTCCTGCGTGATCTCCAATCCGCCGTATTTCCCCGTGGGGAGCGGCAAGGTGAGCGCGGGAAACGCTGCGGCGCGTTCGGAGCAGACGCTGACGCTTTCCGCGCTGTGTGAAGCGGCGGCGTATCTGCTGCCGAGCGGCGGCTATTTTGCGCTGGTGCACCGTCCGGAGCGGCTGTGCGACGTTTTCTGCGCGATGCGCGAGCACGGCGTGGAGCCCAAGCGCGTCCAATTCGTCCGGCATACCGCGGAAAGCCCCGTGTGTCTGGTCCTGATCGAGGGCAGGCGCGGCGGCAAACCCGGACTGACTTATCTGCAGGATTTCTGCGAATTTACACCCGACGGCGCGGAAACGGAAGCCTACCGCGCCGCCTGCCACAGAGGAGAACAGCCATGAGCGGAACATTGACACTCGTGCCGACCCCGATCGGCAATCTCTCCGATATTTCCCCGCGCTGCCGTCAGGCGCTGGAGGCGGCGGATTTTATCGCCGCGGAGGATACCCGCGTGACGTTGAAGCTGCTGAATCACCTGGAGATCAAAAAGCCGCTGGTCAGCTACTATGAGCATAACAAGGAATTCAGCGGGAAAAAGATCGTCGAGCGCATTCTGGCGGGAGAGAACTGCGCGCAGGTCTCCGACGCTGGCTCGCCTGCGATCTCCGACCCCGGAGAGGATCTGGTGCGCCTGTGCGCGCAGAGCGGGATCACCGTCACCGCGATCCCCGGACCCTGCGCCGCGATCACCGCGCTGAGCATTTCGGGACTGCCCACGGGAAGATTTACCTTTGAGGGATTCCTCTCCACGGCAAAGAAGAATCGCGCCGCCCATCTGAAATCGCTGCAGGAGGAAAGGCGCACGATGATCTTCTACGAAGCGCCGCACAAGCTGTGCGCGACGCTTGCCGATCTCGAGCAGACGTTCGGTGCGGAGCGGCGGATCTCCCTCTGCCGCGAGCTGACGAAGCTCCACGAGGAGGTGCTGCGCATGACGCTGCATGAAGCGGTTTCGTACTATGCGCAGCAGCAGCCGCGCGGCGAATACGTGCTGATCGTCGAGGGCGCGCAGGAGGCGCGGGAAGAGGGCGCTTCTTTGCAGACCGCCCTCGCGCGCATCGCCGCGCTGACGGAAAGCGGGCTGAGCAAAAAGGACGCAGTCAGACAGGTCGCGCAGGAGACCGGACTGCCGAAAAATACGCTATACGATGCGGCAGTCAAGGGCGAAGCGTAGCTTCGCGCAGAGTTTTTTGACAGACAAAGGAGAGGCGCCTTTTTAGGCGCCTCTCCTTTGAGCGTGTCAAAAAATCTTTTTGACACGCTCATGCGGATTTTCAAACTTCCAAAAAAGTTTGAAAATCCTGCTTGATTGAACGTGAAAGACAACCCTGACGGTTTTCTTTCACACTTTCTTTCCCTCCGAATGCCCTACTTTCTACCTTTTTTGACAGTCTGAAAGGAGAGGCGCCTTTTTAGGCGCCTCTCCTTTGATCTATGTGGGTTGTTTACTTGATAAATGCATTGAAGAAGCGCACCATGATCGAAGCGGCCTGCGCGCGGGTCGCAGTACCCTGCGGGGCAAGGCAGAGTCTGCCGTTTTGCTGCATGCCGCGGAGCATGTCGCTGTCCACCGCCCAGGACAGGGCGGCGCGCGCGTAGTCGGAGATGCTCGCGTTGTCCGCAAAGACGGTCAGCTTGCCGCGGCCGGAGACGTCGTAGTCCTTCCACTGCGCGTAGCGGTACAGGAAGGCGGCGAGCTGCTCGCGGGTGACCGGCGCGTTCGGTGCAAACAGGTTGTCGGATACGCCCTTCGCGATGCCGTTCTCATACGCCCAGAGGACTGCGTCGCTGTACCAGCGGTCAGTCGGGACGTCGGAGAAGGTGCGCGCCATCTTGACTTCCGGCTCGCCCTCCATGCGGTAGAGCACGGTCACGATCATCGCGCGGCTGACGTCGCCGTTCGGCTCAAAGTGCAGATAGCTCATGCCGTTGAACAGACCGATCTGCGCGGCGCGGTGTACTTCTTCGTAGCACCACATCTCCTTCGGCACGTCGACAAAGTCCTCGACCTTGTGCAGCGGGATGCGGTTATACTGCGCGGTGTAGGTCGCATTCTTCGTGACCTTCTCCACGGCGGGCGACCAGCCTGCGAAGCAGTAGATGAAGTTTTCGTCATCGGGGCGGTCGGTTGAGCCGGTAAAGACGGGCATTACGCCTGCCTCATAGCGCAGCGTGGTCTCCTTGCCGTTGACGATCCAGGTGATGAGGTACGCGCCCTCCGGACGGATGGGCTCCTTGGTGTAGGTCGCGATGTAGGTCGCGTCCGCATAGGCGGGAACGGGGATCGGCGACCAGCCTGCGAAGGTGTAGGTGTATTCTTCATCGGCGGGTTTATCGGTCGAGCCGGAGAAGACGGGGGTTTCACCCTTTGCGCACTGCTCGCGGTATGCCTTGCCGTCTACATACCAGGTGATCGTGTAATAGATCTGCGACGGATCGCTCGGCGTGGTCGGCTGGGTCGGAGCGGTCGTCGGCTGCGTGGGAGCGACGGTCGGCTGCGTGGGCGCAGTCGTCGGCTCAGTCGGCGCGACGGTCGGCTGTGTGGGCGCGGTCGTCGGCTCGGTCGGGGTCGTGCTGCCGGTCTTCACGAAGAACTGGAAGCC
>CAMUZA010000021.1 GCA_947165085.1 uncultured Clostridia bacterium
TCATGCTGAGCATCCCCAGGGTGTTGACGCCCAGGTACTTGCCGTTGCTTTTGAACCAGCCTCAGTAACTGCAAGGGTGCAAGCAGTGGTGATGGTTTCGTTGCAGCGAGAGCAGGTCTGGGTGTGCGTGCCGTTGTTATTGTCGGTCGCAGTTCCGAAGAGATGGCCGAGCGCCGGAACGATGTCGTCCTGTTTGGTCTCGTTGCAGAGAGAGCAGGTGTACGGGGTGTAGCCGTCTTCAGTGCAGGTCGGAAGAACCGTTGCGCCGGCAACCCAATTATGGGTGCAGGTGTTGACAACCTTGTGCGCAAGACCAATGGGATTATTGTTGTTGCCGGCATAGGTGCGGAAGGTGTCGTTGTAGGAGCGCAGGTGCGCGTTGTTGGCAGCAT
Organism: uncultured Clostridia bacterium; assembly: GCA_947165085.1. Classification (GTDB taxonomy): domain Bacteria; phylum Bacillota; class Clostridia; order Oscillospirales; family Oscillospiraceae; genus JAZOXB01. The sequence goes on from CAMUZA010000021.1 coordinate 393, forward strand.
AGAGACCACCGTCCGCGCTGAAGCTCCAGCCGCTGGTCTCTTCTGCATGGAATGCAAGTCCGCCGGAGGAAGCCTTGGTTGCATACAGATAGCCAAGCGTGGCGTCATAGATAGTGAAACCGTTCGCGGTGGAGGTGAAGGTCAGCTCGAGCGTGCCGGACGGTGCAGAAGCGGCATAGCCGCTTGCGTCGAAGGAGAACGCATCGGCAGTCTTCTGACCGTGACCGCTGGAGATCGTGCCATTGAATGCGTAGTTGTTGTTGCTGATGATGGCGTAGACGCCGTCTTCAAGGCTGGTGTAGTCATCAACCAGATACCAGCCGGGCGCCTGAACGCCTTCAACAGCGCCGCAGACGGAGCAGACGCCGTCAACATAGGTGTGGCCGGTTGCGGGGATGACGGAGCCTGCGGTAACAGTCGCTCCGCAGTCGTCGCAGATGTAGTCGCCGGTGTAGCCGTCAGTTGTGCAGGAAGCGGCAACAGCGCCGGTGAGGGTGGTGTTCTCATGGGTGCAAGCGGGAGAGCTGTCTTCATAATAGAATGCAGCAGAAGTAAACTCAACGTATTTGTTGCTTGAGCCGCTCACCGTTACATTGAAGACAAATTTGTAATAGGCGCCGGTCGCCCAAGCAGTGCCGGAGGTCGGCGTGAAAGTAATGGTGGAGTTCGCAGCAAAGGTTCCCGATACCGTATCAATAACAGTGGTAAAATCGGAATCGCTGGCAACAACCAGATTGAGGGAGTTGACAGTGATACTGCTTGCAGCGCCAACAACTAAATCAACTTTAGAAATCGCGCTGCTCATCGCCGTCTTGGAATATACCGTGCGGTCCACAGCAGTAAGGCTCTTACCGCCGATACGCCAAGGCTGCATCTGGGAGTTACCGGTAACATTCCACGTAATGCCACTAATTGCAACATCGCAATTACCGGCATAGCTGTTGTTGCTGCCGCCCGCCGGGGTCAGGGTGTAAATGAGCGTTTCAGCAGCATTCGCGGTAATGGCCAGACCTGCAAACAGGCTGACGACCATTGCCAGAGCAAGAACTAAGCTAAGGATGCGTTTCTTCATAAGCTAATTATCTCCTTAATATAGTTTTTGATGTTCGGATAAACCGTTTCTTCTGCGGAACGTCATCCTGCACATAACATTCCGCAGATGAAAAGCCCCGTTATCCGTTCGGGGCATATTCACCGTTATCAAGGTACATGGGACAAATGTGACAACTGTCCACAGAAAGGATACATTTGCAACAAATTGTGTGTTACACGCGGAATATCTCCACAATTCCCACAATATCCTGTTTTATTCATTGAGATTATAGCACGGGGTATGTCAACTTTCAAGGAAGAATTCTCGATAAATAGAAAACAGGCATTATTACAGTTGATTTTTATAAATCTGTCTCATTTTTTGGCTAATTATGAGGCTGTATATCAGCTCATTTCAAGGAACGACTCGTCTGCGGTGGTAATTGTTCAAATCATGTGTAAAAGAAAAACAATAGCAGAGGCGCTTCCCCCTGCTGACGAGTAATATTCATTCAGGAAGTCTTTCGGCTCCCTCTGCGGGGGAGCTGTCGAGCCTCAGCGAGACTGAGGGAGAGAGATAGAATTGAAGTTTTGTTCTTTCCTTCAGACTTTGCTCTCTCCCTCCGTCACGGCTTGCGCCGTGCCACCTCCCTCTCAGAGGAAGGCAAATTACTCCTTCATCAGCGCGCGGAGGGTATCGGCGGCGGCGCGGAGCTGGATCAAGCGCACCTGCTCGGAGGCGGTACGCAGCTCTCCGATCGGTTCGATATTCATCACGCCGGAAAAGCCGCTCTCGCGCAGCGCGTCGAACACGTCCTTCCAGACGATCCTGCCGTAGCCCGGGAAGAGGTGCAGATCCTCGTAGATCGGCCCGATCCTGCCGTAGTTGTCGTTCAGATGCACGGTAGCAAGGTCGCGGCGGAAGGCGCGGATCATCGCGGGAATATCCTGTGCGCTGATATTCGCATGGCCGGTATCGAGGCAGATCTGCACGCGCAGACTGCCGATGTCCCGCATCAGGTCGATCATGTCCTGCGCCGTGGTGTAGGGATAGGGCAGGTCGCCGGGCTTCTGGACGTGGTGGGAATCGAAGGTGTTTTCCAGATTGATGACAATATCGTAGGATTCCGCCGCGGAGATCAGATCGTGAAACCAGCGGACGTTGTACTCGTGGATGCGCTGCCGCATGGCGAGGCTGTCCACGCGCTCGAGCTGGCGCAGCGGATGGAAAATGAGCTGCCTGCAGCCGACGGCGCGGCAGGCTTCCATCGTGCGGTAGTATAAGTCGTGCGGCGCTTCATAGTGAAAGTCCGCAGGGATCCCCTGCTCCCACGAGGCGTGCGCCTGTGTAACGGGCAGACCGATCTCGCGCGTCAGCTCCCCTACCCGACGAACCCAATTCTGCCAATCCGGCTGATTCAGCGGACACAGGGGCGTAGAGCTGAAGGTGCTGAACGGAAAATCCACGCTGTCAAAACCCGCCGCCTTGACCAGACGCAAAACGCTGTCCAGCGGCTGATTCCTGCAAAGACTTGCGATCGAAGTACTGATTTGTTTCTGCATATTTTACTTCCTATGTACATATATTATTGCAATCAGTATAGCATTCTTTCCCACTTCTGTCAATTACCGGAGGTACTTTATGAAATACTACCGGCGGCTGCGCAGAGGTCTGCAGCAGATCTCGGAATACCGGATCCCGCTCTATTCCGCGAATGCGGCGTTCTATATCATCCTGTCTGTTTTCCCCGCTCTGATCCTCGTGGTCGGGATGCTTCCATACGTCGGCTATTCCGAAAGTGACCTGCTTTCCTCGATACGCGGATTGGTTCCGGCGGTGCTGGAACCGGTCATCGCGCACATTCTCGACGACATGAGCCAAAACAGCACAGGCGTGCTGCTCTCGTTGACCGCGATCGTCGCCGTGTGGTCTTCGTCCAGCGGCGTTTACTGCATTTACGTCGGACTTAACGCGATACACCGTGACAAAGAATGCCGCAGTTATATCCTGAGGCGGCTGATGTGCGTGGGGTACATGCTCCTGCTGATCGCCGCGCTGATGATCACGCTGATCATTCACGGCTTCGGCGAGGAGATTGCTGACTGGTGCCGGAAAGGCACCGTGCCGATCCTTCAGCTGTTTTCGCGCCTGCTGCAATTCCGCGCATTGATCCTCGCCGTTCTCCTCAGCGCGTTGTTCTGCGCGATTTACTGCGTGTTTCCCAACCGAACGCAAACGCCGCGCGACTGTCTGCCCGGCGCGATCGCCGCGGCGCTCGGCTGGCTGATCTTTACCCACCTGTTTTCTTTCTACGTAAAACATTCCAATTCCTATTCCGTCTTTTACGGCAGCCTCTCGGCGATCGCGTTCGGAATGCTGTGGCTTTATATCTGCATCTGCATTTTGTTTTACGGCGCGCTGCTCAACCTCTGGCTGGAAAAAAAGCGGGAGCTTTGAAACGCTCCCGCATTTGCTTTACTTTCTGCTGAAGGACATGCAGTCGGTGCACTCCTTGACCGTGGGATCGGTCTCGTGGGTACCGACCTGGATGCGATCCAGAGAACAGTAGTTATCCATGCCGTAGTGATGCTTGCACTGCTTGACGGTGCACTCGATTGAATGATTTGCGCTGCAATGACAATCCATGATTCTTCCTCCTTCATTTGTTGTCGCTTTTAGTTTGTACCGACACGACAAAAGATATCAAAGGAAAAAATTGACATGGTCAGACAAATCGCCTATAATGAATGCGGCGGTTCTGCATGGACGGAGTTCCCTGCCGCCCTATATTCTATGTTTCGGAGGTACAATATGATAAAAGTCTCTCCTTCCATTCTATCCGCGGATTTTGTCAATCTGGAACGCGACATCCGCGCACTGACGCCAGCCGGCGCGGACTACGTCCACGTTGACGTCATGGACGGCATTTTCGTGCCGAATATCACGATCGGGATCCCCGTCGTCGCCGCGATCCGCAAGATCACGGAGCTGCCGCTCGACGTGCATCTGATGATCGACCGCCCGATCCGCTATGTGGACGATTTTTGCAAGGCAGGCAGCGATATTCTGACGATCCACGTCGAAGCGGACAGCGAGGAAAACACGCTTGCCGCATTGAAGCGCATCCGGGAAAACGGCGTGAAGGCGGCGATCTCCGTCAAGCCGAAGACGCCTGCCGAGGCGGTGCTCCCCTATCTTCCCTACTGCGATCTGATTCTTGTGATGACGGTCGAGCCGGGCTTCGGCGGGCAGAGCTTTATGGACGACATGATGCCGAAGCTGAAGAGAATCCGCGCCTATATTGACGAAAAGAATCCGGACTGCGAGCTGGAGGTCGACGGCGGCGTCAATGAAACGACCGCCATGATCTGCCGTGAGAACGGCGCAAACGTCCTTGTCGCAGGCAGCGCATATTTCAAAGCGCCCGATCCGGCGCAATTCGTCGAAGCAGTCAAACGGTGATAGTTGATAAAGAACCCCCGTCGTCCGCTGACGACGGGGGTTCTGCTTGTCGAAAAACCTTTTTCGACACGCTGGCAGGCTGTCAAAAAGTTCGGAAGACAAGCAACTCACGACCGTCGGCGTATATAAATACGTTAGGTCGTGAGTTGCGCAGTAAGTCGAAATATTCAATATTTTCTACCATTTTCTAACCCTTTAGGGACAGATTGCCACGGTTTGCTGCGCAAACCTCGCAATGACAGGTGCAGCAGTATTCTATACTCTGTTTCGACGGTTACGGACTTTTTTGACAGCCTGAAACCCCGCCGTCCGCTATTCGGACGGCGGGGGTTTTTTTATGCGTTGATCGCAGTATCGGTCGAGAAAAAATAGAGGATTCTCTCTTTGACCGGCAGCCCGAATACTCTGGACAGCGCCGTGCTGTAGGCGTCGAGCTGGCCGCGGTAGTACGCGGCGCGTTCCGCCTCCTGCCCCGGCTGAATGTGATCCGATTTGAAATCGAGTATGGTCATTTCGCCCTTTTCGATCAGGCAGCAGTCAGTCACGCCCTGCAGGAGTACCTTTTCTCCTGCAAGCGCGGGATCAAGCAGACTGCCGTCCTCTAGGACGGAGAATTTGTATTCACGAACAACTTGTTCGGCAGACAGCACGCGCTTCCCGATTTCGGAGGTAAAGAAACGCAGAATCTTTTCTTCCGGAACCGCTTCGCGTTGCTGCTCTGTCAGAAAGCGCATCTGCACGAGCCGGTCAAGCTCCATCGTCACGCTTTCCAAATCCGTACACTGCGCATAGCGGATATACTGCATGGCAAGGTGGATCGCCGTGCCGCGTTCTGCGCCGGTCAAGCTGCGCTTGTCATAGGAAAAATGCGGTTTTTTGACTGTCAGCTTCAGCGGCACAGTGCGGGTATCTTCCGCGATCTCCTCGTCCAAATCGCGGCCCTTGAGCTGCGTTGCGGTCACCTTGCTCGGCGCGCCGACCGCCGCTTCGTGCGCGTAACGCAGCGGTATGTATGCGATTCTTTGCCTTGCCGCAGCCGTTACTTCCGCTTGTTCGCAATTCGCTTCAAGCTCGCCGCTTCGGTAAAAGCGGATTGTCCACGGATAAGCCGGCACGTAACGATCCTGCGGACAGCCGCCCACGGCAAAGAGTTCTCCTGCCTCCGTATGCGTCATGGCGCTCATCAGCACCCAGTCGCCGATCGAGCCAGCCGATTCAATGAGGCTGTCCTGCGCCGGGATCGTCAGACTGTGCGCTATATCGGTCAGTTTCTTCGCCAGATGGCTTTTGCAGCAGGTCATCACCAGGCGGTACTTCGCGCGGGTCATGCCGACGTAGAGAATACGCATTTCCTCGGACAGATTCTCTCTGCGGATGCGGTCCCTGACCGCGTTCTTGGCAAACGTAGGGTACTTGATCGCGCCATCGGTATCGTAGACGTCGGAGGCGATGCCGAGCTCACTGTTGATCAGCACCGTCCCCTCGGTCGACAGAAACTTGAACGAATTGGAAAGTCCGCACAGGAAGACGACGGGGTATTCCAGTCCCTTGGATTTATGCACGGTCGTCAGACGCACCGCGCCGCTGACCGGCAGACCGTCTGCCCCGATCCCCTTTTCGCGCAGCAGCTCCAGATAGCGCACGAAGCCCGGCAGTCCACAGCGGTCTTTCATCTCATAACTGTCCGCGAGCGCGAAGAAGCGGTTGATATTCTGCACGCGCTGCGCGCCGTTATCCATCGCGCCGTAAACGGTCCGCAGAAACAGCCGCTCATCCGCAAGATCAAGCAGCCTTCGCAGTGAGATCATCTGCGACGCGGCGCGCAGTTCATCCAGCACGGAACGCGCTTCGCTGCCCTGCATGATCTCAAAGATATCGCCGCTGTGCTTTGACCTCGCAAGCGCGAGATCATTCGCCGTACAGCCGAACAGCGGCGACATCAGAACGGTCAGAAGCGGGATATCCTGATGCGGATTGTCGATCGCCTGCAGAAGCGCTGTCAGTACTGTGATTTCATCCGTCTGAAAGATATTGTCGTTATCGCAGACATATTTGATCCCGCGCTTTTCGAGCGCGGCTTCAAACACTTCAGCGCGGTTTTTCATTTTTCGGAGCAGGATGACGATATCCTCCGGCTGAACCGGGCGCAGACCCTCGCCGTCTGGGATCGTCTCACTGCCGTCGAGCATGGCGCGGATCCTTCCGGCGACAAATTCCGCCTCGACCTCCGCCGCAGACCGCGGTTTTCCATCCACACTGCTCTCCTTTTCGATGCAGTGCAGCTCCACCGGCGCTTGGCCCATATCCGTCGCCGGTCTGTTCGGGCGCAGCGCTTCCCTGTCGCCGTAGCGCAGACCGCCGACCCGTTCTGTCATCGTCAGACGGAACACGTCGTTCGCAGCCTCCAGAATGGCGGGATGGGAGCGGAAGTTATCCGACAGCAGGATCTTTCGCGGCTGACCCGGCGCGGCGTCCGCTTGATCGGCAAAGGTCCTGTACTTGTCCAGAAAGATCGTCGGGTCTGCGCGGCGGAAGCCGTAGATCGACTGCTTCACGTCACCGACAAAGAAGAGGTTTTCTTCCCCGCGGGAAATCAGACGGAAAATCGTATCCTGCACCTCGTTGGTATCCTGGTACTCGTCCACCATGATCTGCTCGTAGCGGCCTGCGATCTCCCGCGCTGCGGACGGGTTGTGCGCAAGGCGCAGCATTTGATGTTCCAGATCGTTATAATCCAGAACGTGCGCGCGGCGCTTCCTCTCTGCATAGGACTTTGAAAACCGCTCGGTCAGCTCGATCAGTCCGCGCAGCGCCTTCGCGCTGACAGCAAGATCGCGCAGCGCCTCTTCGGACGGCAGATTGAATTTCTCCTTCCACGCTTCCACGCCCTTGTCAATGCCGTTGCGCGTATCCTTTACATAGTCCTTCCGTTCCGGATCCGGACAGTTGCGGATCGTCGCAAACCGCTCAAAGCTGCACGAAAAATCCCGTATATCTTCCCATTTTGTCTTTTCACGCAGGGCAGTAACAACTTCGATACTGTTTTGTATCGCGGGAAGATACTTTTCCAAGCCGTCCTGCGCCATCGCATACAGTTTTTGCAGCGTTTCGAGCGAACGGTCGAGATAGAGACGGAACTGTTCGATCAGATACGCGCCCCAGATCGTTTCACCCGCATCGGTGCAGCCGGAACAATCCAGATCGTTTCTCAGCGTCTGCAGGCGCTCTTTCGGATCGCTGTAGCTTTGCAGGCTGAAATACAGTTGCTCGATCAGTTCCGGAAGCTTGTCGTCGCTTCTTCCCGCGCCGAGCATATCCAGCGCCGCCGCGACGTCGCTTTTCTCATCAAGCTGCACGTACGCTTCGTCCAGCACTGTTTTCATGGCGCGTTCCCGCAGCTTCCCCGCTTCCTGCTCGTCGCAGACGGAGAAATCGGCGGGAAGGTCGATGAAATGCGCGTAATCCCGCAGGACGGCTGCGCAGAAGGCGTGAACGGTCGAAATCTGCGTCAGATATACGCGGCTCATCTGCCGCTGCAGATGGCGGTCGTCGGGGCGCTCGGCAAGCCGTTCGCTCAGCTTGGCGATCAGTTTCCCGCGCAGCTCTGCAGCCGCCGCCTGCGTATAGGTGATCATCAGGAAGCGATCCAGATCGCATTGCTTCTCCTGCACGATCCTGAGTACGCGATCGATCAGAACCATCGTCTTGCCGGAGCCTGCTGCGGCGGATACCAGCAGCGTGCCGCCTTGATCCTCCACGACCGCCTGCTGTTCTTTGGTCAGCTTGAATTCAGCCATCCGTCTGCGCCTCCTTTCCGATCATCTTCCAGAAGTCGTCCATCTTCGCGACTTTTTTCAGCCAGCGTTCCTCTTTCTTTTCCCTGCAGACTGTTTGATACGGGCAGTATTTGCACGCGTTGCTGTCGTCGTTGATCTCGTACGGGTTTGCCGTGACGTCGCCGCTGTAGAGCGTGTCGCCGAGCTGAGCGACAACGTCGAATACATAACGTTCCAGAGCCTCGAGCTGATCTTTTGTGAACAGCGACCCGGTGCGCGTATTCGCCTTATCATAGCTGTACGGCAGGTACTCCGGCTTACCTTCGCAGCGTTCCATCGCCTGCAGAACGTCATAGGAGTCCAGCACCATGCCGGTGCGTTTTTTGCCCGCCCTTCGCTTGGATTCCATGCCCTGACTGTCTAATTTATCCGGCAGAGTCACCGGCTCTTCCTTTGCCGGAAAGTACAGTACGCCCGCCGCTTCCGGCTCCTGTCCGAACAGCGGCGCGCCCATGCGCTGCAGGGCGAACAGATAGAGCAGCATCTGCAGACCGAGTCCGTTCAGCACCTTGGTCAGATTGAACGTCGTTTTTCCGGTCTTATAATCAATCACGCGAACGTAAACCTTGTCGCCGTTTCGCCAAAGATCGACGCGGTCGACCTTGCCAACCAATTCAGCGACCGAATTCTGTCCGACAATCCGGATCGCGGGCAAAACGCCGTCCGCGGCAAAGCTCAGTTCAAACCACTTCGGGACAAAGTCAGATCGGCTCAACTCTCGGTAGAGATCTGCGATCACCGCACGCACCTCGGAAAACCTCCTGCGGAACAGGTATTCCGCCCTTTCGGACTCCCAAAGATCGGCAAGCTCCTGCGCAGTGTATTCCTCCATCCGTTCCTGCGCGATCTCAAGCACACGGTCGAGCGTAACGGCGTGGAATCCGCCCTCGTCCTGCACCTGTCTGACGGTTTGCTCCAGAACGTAATGGACAAACGTGCCATATTGTGAGGCGTCGATCTGCGCCGTTTTTCTTTCTTCAGCCCGTAAACCGTATTCAAGAAAGTAGCCGAAGCGGCAGCCTGCCAGTTTGTCGATCCTTGACGCCGAGAGACGAAGCGTTTTGCCGTACAGGGCGTGGACTGCTTCCTCGCTCAGACAGCCCGGCGTATAATCCTTTGCGGCGATCAGGCGCCGGGTCTGTTCGCGCAGCGACGGCTCCTCGGTCGTCACTTCCGACGCATCGACAAGATACGCAAGGTACTCCCGCTTGGCGCGGCAGACAGATGAATCCACGACAAGATCGGCATTGGGGAAAAGCTTCATCGCCCGTTTTACCATATACGCCTCCGCGCCCGCGATTGCGCACAGATACAGCCGTTTTACAGGCGCGTTAAGCACGCTGTCGATGCAGGCAAGCTCCCGGTCAAGATTTCCCGCCGCAGTCGGCGCGACCTCGATTCCCTGACGGTTGAGGTCAAGGCGTTCGCTGTCCGTCAGCAGACTGTTCTGCGCGCGTACTGCAGGAAAATTCCCCTCCTGTGCGCCGATCAGGAAAACATAGTCCGTGTCGCAGCGGCGTTGTGACATCAAACTGCCGAGCGTCACGCAGTCGAGACTTGCGGGGATCGTGCCGACCGTGCAGCGCGAGACCGCTGCGCGGAAGATGTCCGCAAAGCTCTCCGGCGAGCGCACGCTCTTTCCGAGCACGCCAAACATCTGTTCCAGAAGATCTGTTACGATGCCGTAGATCTGTTCGTATTCCTGCTCCGCCTGCAGATTGCCGGCGATGCGGCATGCCTCGGCAAAGGCGCTGATCCGTTCGCTCAAGCCGATCTTTTCCGTAAACTCATAGAGCGCAAGCACCATTTCGCCGGTATTCCTCGCGCTGTTCAACCGACTCTGAAGATGGGTCAGCGGTGCAATCGCAGTCAGCCTGTCGCAGTTCAGTTTATCCAGCAATTCCCGCGAACGGCAGTCAAATTCCTTGTGCAGTCCGCCCGGATGTTTCGTCCAGGTCTGTCCCCACTTGCTTCCGCTGACGTTCCAGAGCAAAGCATAGTTCTCCATGCGGTCGCATGCTTCCTGCGTCAAGGGCGTGAGTCCCGATTTCAGATAATTCAGCACGTCCTCCTGCTCCATGCCGCCGGTCGCAGCCTCCAATGCCGATAGCAACATCCGCAAAACCGGCTGGCGCGTGATATCCGCGTCACCTGCAAAATAGGCGGGGATATCAAAGCGGCGGAACACAGATTCGAGGATCGGTCGATATGACGAAAAATCCGCGCAGGCGACGCAGATATCCCGCCAGCGCTTCCCCTCGGAAACAAGGTGAAGAATCTCCTGCGCCGTTTGACGGCACTCCTCCTCGCGGTCCTGCGCATGCAGGAAGCGAACGGCGTCCTGCGCAGCGGCATATTCCGGCATCCCGCCGCCGAAAAGATGGCGGCGCAGGAAGGAAAGCGGCGCGTCCGTTTCCTGCGCGGGTATCTTGCGGATTTCCGGCGTGATGCGCTGCGCGCCGGCGATCCGAATAAGCCGCTTTGCGGTATCGCGCGCCGCGTCGAACTGCTGCGCGCCGTGCGACAGATCGTCGCACTGCAGCAATACGGTAACCTGCGCATTTTTATGTAACAATTCCGCGATGATCTCCTGCTCCACGCCGTTAAAGTCCGTAAAGCCGTCAAAGCGGAAGGTCTTCCCCTCGGCATAGCTTCCCGTTTCAAGGGCGGTCAGCAGGCGCGTCAGCTTACTGTCCGGATTCTGTCCGAGGTTGGCGCTGACAGCGTCGAAGCTCTCCATCAAAAGAGCGAATTCCTCCGTCTTGACGGCAAGGACGCCGCTGAGCTGCGCAGACGCCTGATACAGCCGATCCGGCGTAATACAGTAACTGCGGAATTCGTCGAACATATCCATAAGGTGCAGCAGAAACTCCGGTTTGCTCACGCTGCTTCCGTAGATCTTCAGCCTTGAGCGCACCTGCTCCACCGCAAGCGACATCATCAGAAGCCGGCCCGCGGGGTCAGTCTGCGTCTCCGCGATACCTCCCTCGACGGAAAAGATGCGGTTTGCCAGTCTGGAGAAGCTCAGGACCTCCGCATAACGCCCGATCCTGTCGCCGCCGTATTCACAGAGCAGGCGCTCCGTCGTATGGGAAAACTGCTCCGGAACGATCAGAATGTTTCCTGTCTCTTCCCGCTCTGCGCAGGCGCAGAGATCGCGCAGCATCTGCCGCTGATTCATTTTTCTGTCAGTGCATAGCCTGATTTGAAGCATCTGTCTATCACCTCTGTACGTATCATATCACAGATCCAGTCCCATTTGCAGGACAATAACAAAAAAATCTGCCTTTTCGGCAGATTTCAGCGTGTCGAAAAACCTTTTTCGACACGCTGGCAGGCTGTCAAAAAGTTCGGAAGACAAGCAACTCGCGACCGTCGGCGTATAAAGATACGGTAGGTCGTGAGTTGCGCAGTAAGTCAAAATCCTTGCGTAGCAAGTGCTTTTACCGGCTATAAAGTTTGAAAAACTTGTTTATTCGGAAAGCGAACAAACAGCGAAAGTACCCAAAATGTTCGACTGATTTTGACGATTGCGGACTTTTTGACAGTCTGAAATCTGACTTTTCGGCAGATTTTTCAGCTTTTCAGACAGTCGATCAGCGACTGCACCCATTCAAAGACTTTGAAGCGGATCACATAGGTTTCCTCGCCGCCTGTGATCAACTCGGTCTCCGATTCTTGAAAGCCGCCGACCGCCGCGCATTCCTCGAGCGCGTCCGAGGTCGCCGCGAAGCAAAGCGACGGGAACACGACGCACCACCAGTTATGACCCTGTGCCGCGCCGATCCGGATACGAAGAGAGGGATACGTTCCGGCCGGAAGCGTAAACGTATCGTACTGCCGCGTCGGGAACGCCTCGTACGCAAGTGAAGCAGCCACATCCCGTCCGCCGGAAGCGGTCATGGCGGCGGCGCGGATCTCCGGCAGATGCGCGGCAAGGACTTGCCTTGCCTGCCCCGCATTCGCGCAGTCAGCGGTCAAGCGGCCGATCACCGGCAGCACGGCGTCGCGCACCGCAAGCTTTTGCGCCTGATCGTTTTCAGTATCGGAATTTGCAACCACGTGCAGACGCACGGTCTTATCCGCGAGGCGCTCTTGCGTCCAAAGCGTTTCCACCGCGCCGAGGCAAAATGCGGTAAACGCCACAAGCAGCAGCCACGCCAGAATTCTGATTTTCATGAAAGAAACACCGTCCGTATGTAGAAGATATCTGCAGTATGGACGGTGTTTTCAAGTTTTATACGGTTTTCGCGGCAAAAGTTTGAGGATACTCTGTTATCAAAGCGTCGCACGCAGCCTTTGCGCAATCGGCACTGCGAAAAATGCCGTAAACTGCGGAGCCGCTGCCGGTCATCACCGCGCCAAGCGCGCCGTTCGCAAGAAGCGACTTTTTGATCGCGTCAATTTCCCGATACCCGGCAACGGCCTGCTCGAAAACGTTGCACAGCAGTCCCGCGATCCTCTTCCGGTCGCCGCTATGAAGCGCGCGGAGCATCGCCTCTGTATCCGGACGTTCTTTGATCTCCACGCTGTCCAGCCTGCGGAACAGCTCCGGCGTTGCAAACGCGACAGGCGGTTTGCAGATCACAAGATGCAGCTCCGGCGCGTCCAGCAGCTTCGAGAGCTTCTCTCCCCTGCCTTCCGCCAGCGCCGTCCCGCCGAGCACGCAGAACGGCACGTCCGAGCCGACCTTTGCGCCGAGGGCGCAGAGCTCGCCGACGGAAAACGGATCGTTCGCCCAACGGTTCAGCACGCGCAGAACAGCCGCCGCGTCCGCGCTCCCGCCGGCAAGTCCCGCCTCCGAGGGAATACGCTTAAAAATGCGGATCTCAATGCCGTCCGGCTCTTTGCCGATCCGGTCAAAGAACGCCCGCGCGGCTTTCCACGCCAGATTGCGCTCGTCGCAGGGGATCGACGCTGCGCCGCAGGAGATCTTCCATGGTTTTCCCGTGTCCAGATCGATCTCCACGTCGTCGCACAGGGAAACCGTCTGCATGACGGAGCGCAGATCGTGGTAGCCATCCTCACGCTTTGCCAGAACGTCCAGCGTCAGATTGATCTTCGCGTATGCTTTTTCCGCGAGGGTGATCATTTGATCTTTCTGCCCTCCAGGTAGTAACGCTTCTCGCGGCTGTGACCCATGGAGAAGGTTTTTCTCGGGAGAATGCCGTCCGCGATGACGCCGCGGAAGAGCTGGCTCTTTTCCATGGCGGGCAGCAGGAAGCCGATGGCGTTCGGCTGCTTTGCAAGCTGAATGAGCGCGTCGTCGTCATGGATATAGTCGATCTCGCCCTCATGCTCCTTGAGATAGCCGTCAAGGAAGCTCTGCAGAACGCCGACGGCAAGCTGGCTCTTCGCCTTGTCCAGGCAGACCGTGCCGCTTTCTCCGCCGATATACCACTTGACCTCGAAGCCTTCGTCCGCGCAGACTTCCTTTTTCAGCGCGCCCAGCAGCGCCTTCGGATCGCACTTGGTGATGACGCGGTGGATCGGCTCGAAGACCTGCGCCTCATCGTGGATGTTCTCAAGCTCTACCAGCGCAAAGCGCGCAGGATGGTTGGAAAGATCCTCTCCCGGATGCTTTGCCTTGAGCTCTTCATAGCAGGATTTTGCTGTGGCGAGCGAATGGTTGCCGTCGCCGACGGCGAAGACCATGGGAACGCCCTTGAGGTCCGCGTACTTCCTGCCGACGTTCGCAGTGTAGTCGGTCAGGCGGTCGTTAAACGCCTCCGCCTCTGCGCCGTCGACCAGCCAGCCGGCGATATGGCCGCCGCCCTCCATCAGGTCGAAATCATAGAGCTTTGTCAAGCTGTCCTTCTTCGCGGCGATCGGCTCGATCAGCACCTTGTCGTGATCATCGCAGAGCATCAGAATATGCGGCAGCTCGATCGGCGCGTCGCGGCGGACGCGCATGCGCGGCGGGATCCGCTCGACGACCGTGCGCTCGGTCGCGCGGATGGCAGAGGTGGAGCCGGTGGAATAATCGTAGGCGTCCAAATCGACCATGCCCATCAGTCCCTTGCGGATCGAGCCGTTTTCCAACGTGCGCTCGACGTAGACGAATGCGTTTTTATAGGTCTTGAAAACATTTTTCTTGAGATATTCCCCCATCGTCGCGTTGATCAGGGCGGTATGCTCCGCTTCCTTTTCCGTACCGAGCTCCGCTTCGGGCAGGATCAGATTGATCGTCGACGGCGCGCCTTCCGCGTTCTTGCGGACACGCTCCCAATAGGCGGGATCGGAGGTGAACTGGTCGCAGGCAATGACTGCCCATTTTTCCATGTCCTTTACGTCGGGGAACAGAATATCAGCCGGTAAAAATGCGTTCATAACAAATACCTCACTTATTGATTATTTATATTGCACAACAGATTTATTATATCTTACAATCAGTTTTTTGTACAGTGGTTTTCAGAAAAAGCGCTCCGTGATTATTTACAAATTTCACCGAAAAAATTGCGTATAGTGACGGAAAAAGCAGTTCATAATAGGAACAGCAAAAAAACAGGAGGAACAATGATGGATACTTTAGCGCTGATTCTCAGCATTATCGGTTCTCTAAACTGGGGGCTGGTCGGCATCTTCCGCTTTGACCTTGTCGCATGGCTGTTCGGCGGTCAAACCGCGACCGTCAGCCGCATTATCTATACGATCGTCGGTCTTGCCGGTCTGTGGTGCATTACTTTCCTGTTCCGCAGACGTGCGATCGTAGGCGCGGACGAGTAAAATAACGGGCTGTTCAGTGAACAGCCCGTTATTTTATTTCACCAGGTTTTTCAAGTGTCCGATATAGGTATCGGAGCCGATCATCATGGGATAATTCAGAATGATGCAGTCGGTGACGTTCTGGTCCTTCGCAAATTGCGCAATGTCCAGGGTTGGCTTGCCGTTGCTGTTGAATTCCCGCGGGTCGACGACGATGACCTTGCTGTAGTGGCTGGTCAGCCACGGCGCGAAGGCGTTGCCGTAGGACTCCTTGATGAGCATACAAACAGGACCGTTCACATCCGTCTTGATGACCGTGATCGGATGGTCGCCGCCGAGGAAACAGAGGTATTTGTTGGATACGTCCGAATCGATATGGCAGATCGTTCCGAGCAGATAGCCGTTTGTCAGCGTCGAATCCGAATAGACGGTGGTTTCCAGATCGACGTGCGGACGGTAGTACTTCAGCGAATCCGGATTGTCGCGCAGGATCGCCGCCTGCGGATAGTTCTCCAGATAGTTGTACATTGATCCGACAAAGACGTCATACTGCCCTGTCTCGAACGCGCTCAACGGCTCCGCCTTCAGCCCCGCTTTCTCGCAGTAAGCGGTGTAGGCGTAGTATGCGCCGAGCTGCGTCCAGTGGTGATCCGTGCGGAAATACAGATACTCGTCGATGTGCGCTGCGAGCTTGCTGTAGGCATCGACGGTTTTGACGTTCGAGCCCATCTTCCCGTAGGCATAGGAGATCATGTCGATCTGCGAGGATTCGCCCGTATGATACGCTTCGGGCGTATAGAACTCCGCCGCGTTCGGAACGAGGATACTGTAGGTGTTGGCATTCTTGCCCAGCGCATTCGCGATGGACGTCACCGCTGCGGCGTAGTTGTCAATGGTGCCGTATTCGGCATAGGCGACTTCGACCGCGCGGTTGCCGATCAGCATTGCCGCGCCGAGATCTTCCACGATCATGCCGGGCTGCAGTCCGTCGCTCGGCTCGACGTTATTCGGCACGGACGGCTCAGTCGGCGAAGTCCCGTTGCCGGAAACGGTAGCTTCCGTATTCGGATCGCTTTGCAGCGACGCGCCGCCCTGCGCCATTCTTCCGTCCGCAGAGACGATCAGCGAAACCTCATCCTCTCCGCTCAAGCCGGCGAAGTTATAAAAGCCGTTCAGGGTTTTATTCATGCTTTTCAGCGTTTCTGATTGCGGGAACGCCGCGGCATACCAGGCGCGCCGCCCTTTTGAATACTCGCCGTCAAGGAGACTGCCGAAGGTAAGCTCCGGCTTTGCCGCGCCGGCGTTGAGATGCAGCAGAGAATAGATCCCGACGGTGAGCAGAAGGATCAGGAACAGCACAGACAGGATCAAATATACTTTTTTCATACACTGCCTCCAATCAGAATGACGCATACAGCGACGGCTGGCTGGCGTTGCCGACCAGCGACACGGTGCAGAGGAACAGCAGCAGTGCCGCAAACAGGAAGAGACTGACCGCGTAGATCAGCTGCTGCACGGAGAATTGGCTTTCCTTTCTCCCGCGCACGAGGATTCCGCCCCAGATAAGGCTGACCCAGCGCGGAAGGACGGACGAGCCGATCAGACAGATCGCGATCATCGGCAGCGAATTACGCAGGATAACGCCGACCTGCGCGTTCCAGAAGCTGCCCTTGCCGAACATCATAGCAAGGCTGTTGCCAAGCGCGGGCAGACTCTCGTGCGAGAAGATCACCCAGCCGATCAGCACGAAAAACATGGTAATCAGCAGTCTTGCGTAATACGGCAGCTTTTCCAGCTTCGGCATCAACTGCTTTTCCGCCGTCAGGAGCAGGAAGAAGTACATACCCCAGATCAGATAGTTCCAGTTCGCGCCGTGCCAGAGACCGGTCAGCGCCCACACGATGAACAGATTGAGGATCTGGCGGGCTTTCCCCTTGCGGTTGCCGCCCAGCGGAATATAAACGTAATCACGGAAAAAGCTGCCGAGGGTAATGTGCCAGCGCCGCCAGAAGTCCGTGATGGATTTCGAGGTGTACGGCAGATCGAAGTTCTCCGGATACCGGAATCCGAATACTTTGCCCAGACCGATCGCCATATCGGTGCAGCCGGAGAATTCGAAGTAAATATAGAACATAAACATCAGTGCGCTCAGCCACGCCGCCGCGCCGTAAGGGAGCTTTTCCAGCTTTTCAAAGGCGAGATATACATAGTCCGCGATCAGCACCTTTTTGGCAAGACCGACGCAGAAGCGCACGCCGCCTTCAAAAACGCCGCGCGGAGAGGAACGCCGCTGTTCCAGCTGCTGCCGAATATCGTTGTAGCGGACGATCGGACCCATAAGTATTTTGGGGAACATGCTGACGTAGAGCAGGAAATTCAGAAAGGACGGCGCGGGATCGTGCTTTCCCTTGTAGGCGTCCACGTGATATGCGATCATCTGGAAGGTATAGAAGGAAATGCCGATCGGAAGCGCAAGTCCGACCACACCGCCGCCATCCGCCCCGTGGATGCCGAAGATGCCGAGGAAGAAGTTCAGATACTTGAACAGCGCAAGGACGAGGAGGTTCAGAACAATCGGCAGGATGACGGTCCTGCGGTCTTTGTTGAAGATGCGGTCGCCGAGCCAGTAATTTCCGTATGCCGTCAGAAGCAGCACAGGCAGATAGAACGGCTGCCCCATCGTATAAAACAGCAGACTTGCAACGATCAGAACGATGTTTTTCCGTTTGATCCCCGGAATGATAAAGTAAACCGCGAGCGTCAGCGGCAGGAAAATATATAGGAAATAAAGATTTGAGAATTCCACGGCGCAGCCTCTTTCTTTATTGAATATCTTAGATTAGAGTAACAGAATTTCTGCGGGATTTCAACAGGTAATTCCCATATTCCGCATTATTTTTTCGCGCGTTTTGCCGGCATAAATCGAAGCGTGTCGTACACGACCCGGTTTTGTAAAAGCAAAAGAGCGGTCAGATTCGGAAGCGCCATCAGCGCGTTCAGAATATCCGCAAGATCCCACGCAGCGCTCACCGTAAAATACGGTCCGGCAGCGACGGCAAGCAGGTAAAAAACACGGTAGAGCTTCTGTATCCACGGCTTCTCCCCTGTCAGATATTGGACGCAGCGTTCGGCGTAAAAGTTCCATCCGATGATCGTCGCAAAGGCAAAGAAAATCAGGCAGAGGACAAGCACCGAAGACGACAGTCGCTCCGCCCACGGAAGTCCGGCTTTCCACGCCGCGTCCGTGATCTGCACGCCTTTTAGCGGCGCGTTCCATGCTCCCGTTACGGTCAGGCACAGTCCGGTTAACGTACAGATCACGATCGTATCGATGAACGTCCCGGTCATAGAGATAAGACCCTGCTTCACGGGATCGGTCTCGTCGGAGGCAGCCGCCGCGATTGGGGAAGAACCGAGTCCCGCTTCGTTCGTAAACACGCCTCTGCCGATGCCCATGCGCATAGCGAGCTTCAGGCTGACGCCCGCTCCCGCGCCGAGGACGGCATTCGGACAAAACGCGCTCTTGACGATCAGCGCGATCGCCGATGGGATCCGGTCGGCGCAGCAGAAAAGGATCGTCGCCGAAAACAGAAGGTACAGCGCCGTCATGACCGGCACCAGCGCCTCACAGACCTTTGTGATCCGCTTTGCCCCGCCGAGCAGGACAAGCGCACTCGCAAGGGTGGTGAGCGCGCCGGTGATCACAACGGTTTTCGAACAGGCACGGCCGGCAAGGATGAACGCCGTTCCGGAGGGAAAAAATGCGTCCGCAGCGCCGGTGATACTGTTGACCTGCGCGGTCGTGCCGATCCCGAGGATACCGACTGACGCACCCGTTACAGCAAACGTGACGGCAAGCCAGCGAAAGCGCTTTCCCAATCCCTGCTCAATATAGCAAAACGGTCCGCCGAAAAAGCCGTTTTTGTCTTTTCTTCGGTATTTTACCGCGAGAAACCCCTCGGCATACTGCGTTGCCATGCCGAAAACCGCGGCGAGGAGCATCCACAAAAGCGCGCCCGGTCCGCCTGCAGCAAGCGCGGTTGCGACGCCGACGATATTCCCCGTGCCGACGGTCGCCGCAAGCGCGGTGCACAGCGCGGCGTAGGGGCTGATGCCGTCTTTTCCTGCCCCCGGGCGGATCAGGCGCAGCGCCGTTCCCAGACGGCGAAACTGCACGCCCTTCAGACGCACGGTGAACAGCAGTCCGACGCCGAGAAACAAAAGCATCATCGGCCAACCCCAGACGCGCTCTCCTGCTCTCCGCAGGAAGTCTTCCACCCCAATCCCTCCTATGAAACGATTGATACAAGCATATGGGGAGAGTCCGTCCGTCATGCAAAAAACGCTGCCGCAAGCATCGCTTGCGGCAGCGTTTCAGGCTGATAAAAAGGTCCATAACCGTCGAAACAGAGTATCGAATACTGCTGCACCTGTCATTGCGAGGTTTGCGCAGCAAACCGTGGCAATCTGTCCCTAAAGGGTTAGGAAGCGGTAGAATATACTGAGTATTTCGACTTACTGCGCAACTCACGACCTACCGTATCTATAGCAACGCTTGCAGCAGCGTTTTCATTATCAAATATCTTTTCTTCCTTCAAGCGCGCGCAGCAGCGTCACCTCGTCGGCGTATTCGAGCTGGCTGCCGACGGGAATGCCGTAGGCAAGGCGCGTTACGCGCACCTCCATCGGGCGAAGCAGACGCGAGATGTACATCGCAGTCGCCTCGCCCTCTGTGTCGGGATTGGTTGCCATGATGACCTCTCGCACATCGCCCTTGCCGACGCGCTCCAAAAGCTCCCGGATGCAGATATCGTCCGGTCCGATGTGATTGAGCGGTGAGATGACGCCGTGCAGGACGTGATACACGCCGTGGAATTCTCTGGCGCGTTCCATCGCGATAACGTCTTTCGGATCGGCGACTACGCAGATCATGCCGCGGTCCCGCGTATCGTCGTCACAGATCGGGCAGAGCTCACGATCCGTCAGATTCCTGCAGCACGGGCAAAGATGCACGGACTTTTTCGCCTCCAGGATCGCGTCTGCGAACTCCTGCGCTTCGCTTTCCGACAGGCTCAGCAGATGGAACGCCAAACGCTGCGCCGTCTTGCCGCCGATACCCGGCAGCTTTGCGAACTGTTCGGTCAGCCGCTCCAGTGCGGCGGGAAAGAGCCGCATCAGAACAGACCGCCCAGATTCAGGCCGCCGGTCAGCTTCGCCATGTTCTGCTGCGTCTCCTCATCCGCCTTGCGCATCGCCTCGTTGACCGCCGCGACGACCATATCCTGCAGCATTTCGACGTCTTCGGGATCGACCGCCTCGGGGTTGATGCTCAGGCTGACGACCTCATGCTTGCCGTTGACGCGCGCCGTCACCATGCCGCCGCCTACCGTCGTCTCATATTCCTTTGTCTCAAGCTCTTCCTGCATTTTCAGCATATCCTGCTGCATTTTCTGCGCCTGCTTGATCATATTCATGTTCATACCGCCGCCCATTCCGCCGCGGAATCCGCCTTTTGCCATAGTGATGATCCTCCTTTATTTGAGTTCGATAAAATCGGGATGCTCCGCGCCGAAGGAAAGGATCCGGTCAAAGTTGCGGTTTGACCTTTTCTCTCCTCCTCCGCGGGAGATTCTTACTTTTACCGGATGTCCCGCCTGCGCGGAGGCGACCTCCGCGATGGTCTGCAGGACGTTCGGCTTATTGATTACGTTTTCCGCGAAATCCGCGGTGATCGTCAGGATCAGTTCGTCCTGCGTCAATCTGCCCTGCACCGGCGCAGCCTCCGAAACGGAGAACATGCCCAGCGCGGGCGGGCGCAGCACCGTCCGCAGCCGCTGCACGAGCTGCGGCCACGCGCTGTCGCTGACCGGCTCGTGCGCCGGTTCCGGCGGAGCTTCCTCCGGCACGGGAGGCTGTTCTTCCTCCTCCCACGGAGGGCTCTCCTCTTTCTCCTGTGCCGGCGCTTCCGGCGCTGTCTGCACCGCGAGCATGCCGCTCGCGATTTTATTCTCCAGACGGCTGAGCCGTGCGCCCAGCGCTTCGGCATTAAGCTCCGCCTCCGGCTCGCAAAGCCGCATGATGCACAGCTCCGCGTCGATGCGGCGGTTCGCACTCACGCTGAAGCCTGCCGCCGCGTCGCGCAGCAGGGCGGTCATGCGCAGCAGCTCTCCCGCGCCGAAGAGCGGAAGCAGCGATTTCAGCTCCTGCTCCGTGCAGATGCCGGAAATCAGGCTCACGCCGGACGAAGCCGTTTTAAGGATCAGCAGATCGCGCGCTACGGTACACAGCTCGTCCAGCATCGCGGCGAGGTCCTTGCCTTCTGCATACTGTCCGTTGAACAGCGTCAGCGCCTTCGCGCTGTCATGCGCGCCGATCGCCTGCATCATCTGCGCAGTGCTCCGCGTGCCGGCAAGTCCCAGCGTCCTGCAGATTTGCTCCGTGTCGATTTTTCCGGATGCGGCGGAAGCGCACTGGTCAAGAAGGCTCACCGCGTCGCGCATGCCGCCGTCGGCAAGTCTGGCAAGGTACGCCGCGGCGTCCGCTTCCAGCGGAATCTGTTCTTTATACGCGATATAATTCAGCCGGTCTACGATGTCCTCCGGCAGGATCCTGCGGAACGAAAAGCGCTGACAGCGCGAAAGGATCGTCGCGGGGACCTTGTGAAGCTCCGTCGTCGCAAGGATAAACAGAAGATGCTCCGGCGGCTCCTCGATGATTTTCAAAAGCGCGTTGAACGCGCTGATCGAGAGCATGTGCACCTCGTCGATGATATAAACGCGCTTTTTGACCTCCGCCGGTGTGTAGATCGCGTCGTCGCGCAGAGAGCGGACGTTGTCGACGCCGTTGTTGGACGCCGCGTCGATCTCCAGCACGTCCATGCACGCGCCGGAGTCGATGCTCCGGCAGGCGGGGCAGCAGTTGCAGGGGTTGCCGTCCTGCGGGTTTTCGCAGTTGACCGCTTTTGCCAGGATCTTCGCGCAGGTCGTCTTGCCGGTGCCGCGCGTACCGGTGAACAGATACGCATGGCTCAGGCGGTTGTTGATGATCTGGTTTTTCAGCGTCTGCGTCACCGCGTTCTGACCGACCACGTCGTCGAAGGTCTGCGGGCGGTATTTGCGGTACAAAGCCTGATACAATCTGTTCACCTCCTGTCTGTTTAATTATATACGGTTTTTCTCAAAAAAGCAATAAAAAACGCGGAGGAAATCCCCCGCGCTTTTCATCGGCTTCGACCCATGACAAGATCGCACACCCGCATTTGAATTTGTGCTATCTCCGTTTCCCGGGCAGCCAGCTCAGAAACGGCTGACTCACGGCACACGAACAGATCCGCTTAATGCTGCTCGGTTCCCCGCCTGACATGATTCACGGGAGCCCATTGCGTGAGACCGATTCCTCAACACCGCTTACACGGACAGCAACACAGCACAAACCCGGGTGCGGGAGTTCATCCCTGCTGTAGCGGATTGCAGGTAACAGGGCACCGCTATCTCCCCGACTAGTGCGACCTTGTCACGGGTCGAAGCGTCATCGTTCTATTATTCCAGTTTTTCCTCGATATAGTCAGCCAGATCGCCGAGGGTCTCAAGCTGCATATCGCCTTCCATGCCGAGGTCGATGCCGAGCTCTTCCTCCATATCCATGACCATTTCGACCATATCCAGAGAGTCCAGGTGCAGGCTCTCAAAGGTGGTATCGCGGCTCAGCTCCTCCGCGGGGATATCAAGCTGACTGGAAAGATAAGATCTGATTCGTTCGTACACGTTGCTCCCTCCAAATTTTTCTTTGGAATCCTATCAATATGATACGAGTTTTTTTGCCGTTGTCAAGTAGTATTTTTAATTCAGAAAGTCCTTTAAGATTTTGGAGCGTGACGGATGGCGCAGCTTGCGGAGCGCCTTCGCCTCGATCTGACGAATCCGTTCGCGTGTCACGTCAAATTCCTCTCCGACTTCCTCAAGCGTATGCATCTTGCCGTCGGTCAGACCGTAGCGCAGACAGAGGACCTTTTCTTCCCGCGGCGTCAGCGTCTTCAGCACGCCCGCAAGCTGCTCGCGGAGCATGGCGAAGGTCGCGGCGTCAGCGGGTTCGGACGCGTCCTCATCCTGAATGAAATCGCCGAGATGACTGTCGTCCTCTTCGCCGACCGGCGTTTCCAGCGAGATCGGCTCCTGCGCCACGCGCATGATCTCCTCTACCTTTTCCTGCGGGAGATTCAGCTTCTGCGCGATTTCGCCCGTCGTTGGGTCTCTTCCGAGATCCTGCACCAGTTCGTGAGAAGCGCGGGAGACGCGGTTGATCGTCTCGACCATGTGCACGGGAATGCGGATCGTCCTTGCGTGATCGGCGATCGCGCGGGAGATCGACTGGCGAATCCACCATGTCGCGTAGGTGGAGAATTTATAGCCCTTTTCGTAGTCGAACTTGCCGACCGCTTTGATCAGGCCGAGGTTACCCTCCTGGATCAGGTCGAGAAACGGCAAGCCTCTGCCGACGTAACGCTTCGCGATCGACACGACGAGACGAAGGTTCGCTTCGACCATCTTATTATGCGCTTCCTCGTCGCCGTCGGCAAGCCGCTTAGCGACTTCCTGCTCTTCTTCGCTTGAAAGGAGCGGGATCTTTCCGATCTCCTTCAGATACATGCGCACCGGATCGTTGATGCTCATGACCTCGGACATTTCGTCGGTATCGACCAGCTTTTCCTCCTCGATCAGTTCCAGATCCTCGTCGCTCGGTGCCATATCGTCCGGCTTGGAGAGCAATTCCACCACGTCGGAAACGTCGATTTCGATGCCGGCGGCTTCCAGCGCGTTATAGATCATATCAGTCTGCTGCTCGTCGGCGTCGATGGAGTCCAGCGCGTCGATCAGGTCCTTGGAAGCAACTCTTTTGTCCTTTTTGCCCAGTTCCAGAAGGTGCTGCAGCTTTTCGTGCAGCTGCATGTCGTTAAGCTCGTCCATTCTATTTCCCTCCATATCCTTTTTTCCTGCGAAGACTTTCCTGCATTTCCTTCAGATCGCTGATGCCCGAAACGTTGGCGAGGCGGTATTCCTCCGAGATAATCCGCACGCAGTCGGCAAACGCCGCATCGGGCAGCGGGATGTCCGGTTTTTGCAGGATTGAAGTCAAATGTGCCATTTCCTCCGGCGTCAGCAATTCTGACAGCGCGGAGGGGTTAACGGAAAGATCGTCTTCCCAGCGGCGGCGCAGCGCGTCGAACGCGCGTCCGAACATCGGCACGGAGAAGTATTCTCTTTCCAGTATTTTGGCTCGATCGAACAGATCCGGCTGCCGCAGCAGCATGCGGAGCAGATTCTCCTCCGCGATCGCCGATCGCATGTTATCGTATCTGATCTCTCTCGAGCGCGGCTGCCGCGTCGCGGAGATCTCAAGATCTTTCTTATCCTGCGCTTTTTTGCTGATCGCCATGCGCCGTTTGAACGCTTTATTGATTTCGATCTTCATTACGTCCGCGGTCAGCCCCGCCATCTCAGCGGCTCTTGCGCCGTAGATCTCGCGTTCGACCCCGGTGGAATACGTAGAAATCAAATCGGCTGCCTGCTTCGCGAATTCGACCTTCTGCTCGTCGACCGAAAGGTCGAACTTCATCTGCAGAGATCGCAGACGGTACTCCGCCTGATTCTCCGAGCTCTGCAGGAGCAGCCGGAAGCGGTCCGCGCCATACTTTTTCAAAAATTCATCCGGGTCCTTCGCGCCCTGCATTCGCAGGACTTTCACGCGCAGTCCGGTCTTTTCCAGCATCGGGATCGCCCGCTGCGTCGCATTCTGTCCGGCAGCGTCGCCGTCGTAGGTCAGCACGACTTCATTTGTGTATTTGGACAGCATGTCCGCGTGCTCCTGCGTCAGCGAGGTGCCGAGCGACGCGACCGCGCAGTCAAAGCCGTACTGGTGCAGCGCGATGGCGTCCATATAGCCCTCGGTCAGGATGATGAATCCCTGCTTGCTCTTTTTGACGACGTTCATCGCAAAAAGGTTTCGCCGCTTATTGAAAATAATGGTTTCCGGCGAATTCAGATACTTCGGCGTGGAATCGTCCATCACTCTGCCGCCGAAGCCAATGACGTTGCCGCGCACGTCGATGATCGGGAACATCAGACGGTTGCGGAAACGGTCGTACAGCGTTCCCTTGTTTTGATTGCTCAAGACAAGTCCCGCGTCCAGAAGCTCCTCTTTTGTAAACCCCTTCGCGGTCATCGCGTCGAGCAGAGAACTCCACGTATTCGGCGCAAAGCCCAGTCCGAAGCGCGTCACCGTGGAATTCGTCAGTCCACGCTTGGCGATGTAGGCGCGGACCTCCGCGGCGGCAGGCGTTTTGAGCTGATTGTTGAAGAATCTCGCCGCCTCTTTGCACAGCGCCCAGAGCCGCTCCTTTTTCTTATACAGGGACTGATTGGAGTCGTCCTCCGGCACCTCCAGCCCCGCACGCTTTGCAAGAAATCGCACTGCATCCGGATAGGAGAGGTTTTCGATCTCCATGATGAAATTGACCACGCCGCCGCCCTTATGACAGCCGAAGCAGTAGAAAATCCCTTTTTCGGGCGCAACGGAGAAGGATGCGGTCTTTTCGCCGTGGAAGGGGCACAGTCCGAAGAGATTGCTTCCCTTGCGCGTCAGGGCGACGTACTGCCCGACCACGTCCTCTATGGGATTGCGGTTATTCAGTTCGTCCAGAAACGCCGGTGAAAACGCCATGAGCTTCTCCTTTCCGTTCTATTGGTTCTTCCATATCCAATCTATCGCAAATCGTGTCCCGTTTTCGGGACTTTGCGCAGATAATAGTTTTTTTGTTACCCGCGCACCTGCCAGGCGAGCGGAATGAACAGTTCTTCGTATTTATACATCGCGTATTTGTCCGTCATGCCTGCGATATAGTCGCAGACCGTGCGCTCCATGCCGTCGAAATCGAGCTGCGGCCGGAAATCCGCAGGAATCGCGTCCGGATGCCGGATATAGTATTCGTAAAGCTGTTTCAGAATATCGCGCGCCTTGGCTTCTTCGCCCTTGGCTTTCGGATTCTTATAAACGCGCTCGAACATGAAGCTGCGCAGCGCTTCCATCGCCCGATCGACCTCCGGCGTCATGCCGAGCTCGCCGGTTTTTCGCGTATGGAAGATCATATCCGTCACAAGTGAATTGATCCGTTCGCGGTGCGTATCGCCGAGCACGTCGGCGATTTCCCGGGGAATGTCCTGATTCGTCAGAATACCGGCGCGCATTGCGTCGTCGATGTCATGGTTGATATAAGCGATCTGATCCGACTTGCGGACGATCTGTCCCTCCAAGGTCTCCGGCAGACGGCTATGCCTGCTGTGGCCGAGAATGCCCATGCGCACCTCGTAGGTCAGATTCAGACCGCGTCCGTTATTCTCAAGGTCGTCAACCACGCGCAGAGACTGTTCGTTATGTCGGAACGGCACGCCGGTCACTTCAGAAAGCGCCACCTCGCCCGCATGACCGAACGGGGTATGTCCGAGGTCGTGTCCGAAAGCGATCGCTTCAGAGAGATCTTCATTGAGCCGCAGCGCGCGGGTGATGGTACGGGCGACACGCGCAACCTCCAGCGTATGCGTCATGCGAGTGCGGTAATGGTCGCCCTCCGGCTGCAGAAAGACCTGCGTTTTGTGCATGAGTCTGCGGAACGATTTACTATGTAAAATGCGGTCGCTGTCGCGCTGATAGCAGGTGCGCACGTCGTTCTCCCTCTCCGTTTCCGGATTCGGACGACCTTTGCTTTCATCGGAAAACTGCGCCTTTTCGCTCAGCCTCAAATGCTCGTCGCGTTCCAGTTCCTCGCGTATCGTCATGGCTGTTCCTCCTTCTGCAGCGGGAATGCCTTGTATTCGTTATCCCCGATCAATCCCGTGATCGTACCTGCGGAAAGGTCAGTCACGCGCGCCAGAAACGGCTTGACCTGCGCCTCCGGCAGGAGAAGATCAAAGCTGACGTCCGCGCCAAAATCCGTATTCTGCACGATGCCGCCGAAAGAGGCGACCTCCAGCTTGATCCGTTCAAACCAACTGTAGGGGCAAGGCAGATACACCTTCGTCCAGACGCGCTTGACGGACTTTCCCGCCGCCTCGAGCGCGATCTTCGCGCTGTGCGCGTAAGCACGCACCAGTCCGCCCGCGCCGAGCAGAACACCGCCGAAATACCGCGTTACAACACAGGTGACGTTGAAAACGCCTTCGCGCTGCAGAACCTGCAGGACGGGCATGCCCGCCGTGCCGCCCGGCTCGCCGTCGTCGGAAAAGCGGGTTGCGCCGCCCTCGATGATGTAGGCGTAGACGTTATGCGTAGCGTCCCAGTAGGTCTCGCGCATACGCTTGAGGCGGTCGAGCGCCTCCTCTTCCGTCTCGGTCAGAAAGATATGCCCGATAAAGCGGGAGCGGCGCTCAACGAATTCGGCGTCGGCATCGCGCGTCGGCACCAGATACTCGTTCATGCGTCCTGCTCCTTTTCATATTTGCGGTAGCGTCCGTAGAGTTCCTCGGAGCAGACCGCTTCCACCTCGATCCCGTCGGGCGTATAGTCCGCGCGAAGCACCTGTGCCTGATCGTGCAGAACCTCCAGCACGCCGCCCTGCGAATACGGCAGGAGCAGCGTCACATGATGCATCGTGCCGAGCAGCGTTTCCTCGATCCGCGTCAGCAGCTCGTCCATGCCCACGCCGTTTCGCGCGCACATCGGAATGCTGGTCTGACTGACTGGGTAGTTTGAAATATCGTCCAGCAGATCGACCTTATTATAGCAGCGCAGCACCGGAACGCCGGGCTTGGCGAGCTTGTCGATCAGCCGGTCGACCACCTCGATATGCGCCTCGCGCTCGGGGTCGGAGGCGTCGATGACGTGCAGAAGCAGATCGGCGTACTTCAGTTCCTCCAGCGTCGCCTGAAACGCTTCGATCAGATGGTGCGGCAGCTTTGCGATAAAGCCGACCGTATCGGAAAGCAGAACCTCCAGACGGTCAGAGACCTTCAGCCGCCGCGTCGTCGTGTCCAGCGTGTCAAACAGGCGGTTATTGGCGGGAATGCCCGCGTCCGTCAGCTGATTGAGCAGGGTGGATTTCCCGGCGTTCGTATAGCCGACCAGCGCGACGACCGGTACGGAGTTCTTGATCCTGCGCTGCCGCTGGACGGCTCTGACCTTTCGGACCTCGTCCAGCTCCTC
>CAMUZA010000022.1 GCA_947165085.1 uncultured Clostridia bacterium
GAAAACATCATCAAAGCCAACATTACGATGGCGCTGACCGTGCCGATGACGACCTTCGTGCTGCACATTGCTGTGCTGCTGATCGTTCTCGTTGGCGGAATCCGTATCGAAACCGGCAGCGATCTGACCCCCGGCGACGTGTTCGCCGTGATCCAGTACGTCGAGCTGGTGCTGAACGCGCTGATCTCCGCCTCGTTCGCGATCATCATGTTCCCGCACGCGAAAGTCGCCGCCAGACGGATCGGCGAGGTCATGAACGCGGAGGGCACGGCGGACAGCATTCCGGATGAGGACACCCGCTTCACCGGCAGAATCGACTTTGAGGATGCGACGTTCTGCTACCAGGGCGCGGATCAGGCGGCACTCAGCCATATCACCCTCCATATCAACCCCGGCGACAAGATCTCGGTCATCGGCGGCACCGGGTCGGGAAAAAGCACGCTCGTCTCTCTCCTGCTTTCGTTCCGTCAGCCGACCGGGGGGCGCGTTCTCTTTGACGGTCGCGATGCGAAGACCATTTCCCGCAAGGCGATCCGGCGCAATATAAGCTGCGCCCTGCAGAAGTCCATGATCTACTCCGGCACCATTCGCGAGAATGTGCAGATGGGGCGCATGGACGCAAGCGAGGAAGATCTCCTCGAGGCGCTGGACGTCGCCCAGCTCACAGACTTCATCGCCGAGCAGAAAGACGGCATGGACTACGCCCTGGAGCAGTCCGGAACGAATCTTTCCGGCGGGCAGAAGCAGCGTCTGGCGATCGCCCGCTGCATCATCAAGGACGCGCCGATCTATATTTTCGACGACAGCTTCTCCGCGCTGGACTTCCTCACCGAGGCCAAATTGCGCACCCGTCTGAACAGTCGGTTTGCCGGGAGAACGCAGATCGTCATCACCCAGCGGGTCACCTCCGCGATGAATTCCGACTGCATTTTCGTCCTTGATGAGGGAAAACTCGTCGGCGCGGGCAAGCACGCAGATCTGTTGAAGAGCTGCCGGATCTATCGGGAAATCTTCGCCTCCCAAACTGGAGGTGGAAAAAAATGAAAAAGGAACTCACTTCCATCCGGAACGGCACGATCCTGCGCATGGTGCGCGATACCCGTCCGATCCGCAAATGGCTGGTTCTGTCTTCGTTCCTCTCTATGGGCATTATTGCCTGCTCCATCGCAACGCCGGAGCTGTTGGGCAAGCTGATTGATCAGCTGTACGCCTGGCTGAAAACGGATCGCTCCACTTCCCTCACAGAAGGTCTGATTCCCGGGCTGCTGCTCCTGTTCGGTGTTTTCTGCGCGAACGCGGGCATCACCTACGGCAACCATTATCTGCTCAACAACGTCGTCAGCCGCTTCTACACCGCAGGTCTTCGCATCCGCATGTCAGACAAACTGCAGCGGCTGCCGGTGTCCTACATGGACAGGACGAAAGCCGGCGAGATCATCGAAAAGATGCAGGAAGACGTTTCCACGATGGGCAACAGCATTCACGGCATTATCGAGATCCTGATCACCGGCTTCCTGCAGATCCTTGCGATCGCGGTGTTCATGTTCATCAAAAGCTGGCTGCTCGCGCTGGCGGTGCTTGCCGTTATGCCGCTGTCGCTGTGGCTGTCATCCAAGCTCGCCGCCTTGAGCGAAAAGAGCTGGCAAGGCGCCTTTGAGTATTTCGGAAAAATGTATTCCGCGGTGGAAGAAAGCTACACGAACTTCCCCGCAACCAAAGCGTTCAATCTGGAAGACCACATTCAGCAGCACCACGATAAGATCAACGCCGAGCATCAGGAGGTCGCGCGGAAAGCCAACTTCCTGCAGTATATCGTGCAGCCGGTCATCGTGTTTACGAACGCACTGGCCTATATTCTGATCGCTCTGCTCGGCGGCTGGCTGATCGTCTACCGCTCCGTTCCCGTCGGAACGGTCGTCACTGTCATTCTGTTCGCAAAGCAGTTATCCGCGCCGCTGGAGCGTATCGCGAGCGGCTTCGGCGAACTGCAGATGGTCAAGGCGTCCGCCAAGCGCGTCTACGACGTGCTCGATACGGAGGAAGAAGCGCGTCCGACTGCGGAACTGCAAGGGAAAACGGAGGGCAATATCCGCTTTGAGCATGTGGATTTCTCCTACAGCGCGGATAAGCCGCTGATTGAAGACCTCTGCATCGACGTCAAAAAAGGTCAGAACGTCGCGATCGTCGGGCCGACCGGCGCGGGAAAGACAACGATCGTCAATCTGCTCATGCGCTTTTATGACATTCAGGGCGGCAGGATCCTGATCGACGGGCAGGACGTTGCCGCGCTGTCGCGCGACAGTACGCGCGACATTTTCGGTATGGTCCTGCAGGATACCTGGCTGTTTAACGGCACGGTCGCGGAAAATGTCGCCTACGGCAAGCCGGACGCGACGCGCGAGGAGATCATCGACGCCTGCGACCGCGCCTACTGCGATCACTTCATCCGCACGCTGCCGCAAGGCTACGATACGGAGATCGGCGAGGATACCGTCACGATCTCCGCCGGTCAGAAGCAGCTTCTGACGATCGCCCGCGCTCTGCTTGCGAACAAGCAGCTTCTGATCCTGGATGAAGCCACCTCCAACGTCGATACGCGCACGGAGATCCTGATTCAGAAAGCGATGGATCAGCTCATGAAAGGCCGCACCTGCTTCGTCATCGCGCACCGTCTTTCGACGATCGTGGATTCCGATCTGATCCTCGTGCTCAATCATGGACGGATCGTGGAGCAGGGCACGCATCAGGAGCTTCTGGACAAGAAAGGCTTCTATTACGAGATTTATACAAGTCAATACGCGATATAGAACAAAAAAGCTCGGGTCGAAAGACCCGAGCATTTTTTGTCTGTTTTCAGGAGTAATTTGCTGCGAAACGCATGATCATCGTGGCAACTTCCGCTCTGGTTGCGCTGCTCTCCGGATTAAGCCACAGCCTGCCTGCGCCGTCGCGGGAACCTTGCACAATACCTGCGCTGTTTGCCCAGCAGAATGCGTTTCTTGCCCACTCGCCGACCTTATTCTGATCGACAAAGCCGCTCAGATCGCCGGTGACCTTCGGCTCTCCAGCATAGCGGTAAAGGATCGCCGCAAGCTGCTCGCGCGTCACGAGATCGTTCGGCGCGAACCTTCCGTACGAAACGCCGTTGACGATACCGTGCTTAGCCGCCCATTTGACGGCGTCGGTGTACCACTGACCTTCCGCTACGTCGTTGAAGGTGTTTCTGCCTTCGATCGGCTTGCCTGCCAGTCGCCACAGCACCGTGACAAGCATCGCGCGCGTCATTTTGCCGTTGGGGGCAAAGATCGTCTTGCTCATGCCCTCAAACAGACCGTGCGAAAGCGCGAAGTCGATACCCTCGTGCGCCCAGTGGTTTGCAGGCGGCATGTCGGTGAAGTTCTTACCCGGGCAGTCCTCGCCGCCGTCGCACCGTTTGACCAGTCCGTTGATCGCCGCTAAAAGGGCGTCGGTCCACGCATCGACCTGCGCCTGCTCATTGATGAGGAGGTCGTTTTTGATCTCCGCCATCACGGCGCGCAGCGCGTTCACGCTTTCCGTGGAATACGCCGACAGGTCTTCGGGAATCGCCTCGATCGCGTCATTGAGCTTGCTGTAGTCCGCGGGTTTATAGGTCAGTGCGGAGACCGCTTCAATGATGGCGTTCGCCCATCCGTCGACAAGCGCCTGCTCGTTGATCAGCTTGTCGTAATCGACCGCGTCCAGCGCGTCATTCAAGCGCTTCACGCTTTCATCCGTGTAGACAGACATGTCTGAAGGAATCAGCAGCTTCGCCGCTTCAACCCTGCTGTAGTCGGCAGGCTTATAGACCAGCGCAGCGATCGCGTCCATAATCGCCTTTGCCCATGCGTCGATCTGCTCCTGATACTCATCCGTCAGTCCGTAAACTACCGCTGCCTTCGCCGCTTCCAGAGCCTGTAGGGAAGCGTCGGTGTAAAGATTCAGATCATACGTTTCCGCAAGCGCAATCGCCGCATTGACCTTGCTGTAGTCCGCAGGCTTGCCTTCCTTCGGAACAAGAGCTGCGATTGCGTCATTGATCGCCTTTGCATAAGCGTCGACTTGCGCCTGATCCTCCTCGAGCAGACCGTACTGCACCGCGTTCACGGCGTCCATTAGCGCCTGGACGGATTCCTCCGTAAAGATGCTCAGGTCGGCAGGAATTCTTGCGACAGCGGCTTCCACCGCGCTGTAATCCGCAGCGCCGCCGTACCAGACAATGCTCTTATCCTCGCCGAATCTCCAGTTGTGGTGCGGGCGCGTGATGGAAAGCTGGTGCTCGATCGCAAGGGTGTATTCCTCCTGCGGCTTGCTGCCGGTCAGATACTTTGCCTCATAGGTCGTCGCTTCCCAGACGGGGGTCGCGCCGATCAGAATATCGGGGGATTGCGTAAAGATATCGCCCGCAAAGACGCCCTTGTTCGTAAAGCTCGCGCCCTCTGCGATCCGGAGCTGCGCGGGTGAGCGGTCAGGGTACTTGCTCGAGTCCTTGAACTCTCCGTTGTCGAATTCCTGATAGAATACAACCGTTTTCCCCTCTTCGACCGACAGATTCGCGCCGTTATTTACCTTTACAGACGAGCCGGGCAGGAATTTGAAATCATTGACAAAACGATAGTCGCCTGCGTTCAGCACGAAGTCAATATCGCCGTCGATCGGGTAGATATAATCGCCGGTGCTAAGCGTAATGCCGATCACAGTCATTGCACTTTTAGCGAAGTCTGCGCCGCCGACAATCTCGAAATGCTCTTTGCCGTCCGCATAGGTGCGAACCAGAATGCTGGACGGTTTTGTCAGACGGATCAAGCCGTTGCCGTTGTCGACCTGCGGGAAGCGCGTGTAGTAATAGCTGCCCTGCGCGTACATCTTCACGATGCCCTCCAGGGCTGCGCCGCATTCGATGCGGAGCGCCGTCTCGATATTGTGGCAATCGTACTCGTTCATCGGGTAGATGCCGGCATCGTACATGTTGGAAGCGTGAGTGCCGCCGCGCCAATGCCGCACAATATAGAGATCGCCGACTGTGCCGCCCCTTTTTGCGTTGACAAGTCCGCTGCCGCGAACATAGCCGAATGCGTCCAGATGACCGCCGTCTTCCACATTGATCTTGCCGTTCAGATTCAGTACGGCATAGCCTCCGGTCACGTCTTGATCGCTGTTCGCGGTCGCCTTTCTGCCGGTCACGGCATTAACCATGACAGAACCGTATACAGTCAGCGTCGCGCCGGTCGCAACGGTCACGGAGCGGTAGAGCTTGGCGTTGGGTCCGACGCCCTGTCCGCTTCCGTCCGTGCCGTCCGGATTCATCATATATGTGAGGCTTTGACCGAACATGCTGCGCTTGATGTAGCCCTTGTCGTCGTCCATACACGGAAGCAGGAGCGTCACGTCAGCCGGCACCGTAAGGTCTTCGCTGATCGTCAGATTCTTTTCGACACGGACCGTATCGCCGCTCTTCGCATGCTCCAGCGCGAGCTGCAGCGTCGCCCAGGAATCATCTCCGACGATAAAAGCCTCGCAGTCGACACTGTATAACGCCCGGTAAGTCACATTCTTCGTGACAGGAACGATCGTCTTATCCCAACCGAGGAAGACAAAATTGCTGCCGTGTTCGCCGTCAGGTCTGGCAGTGCTGCCGGTAAAGGCGGGAATTGCCTGATAGCGGTAGGATTCGTTGATTTCGTCCTGTCCGATCTTCCACGTGACCGTATAGAGCATGCGGTCATAGTAAAGCCTGAGAATGGTCGAGCCGTTGGCAGCGATCGTGCCGGTCAGCACGCTCTTTTCCTCGTTCAGCGCAAAGCCGGGGTAATACGCCCGCTCCGCTTCTACCTGATCGCCCGCCTTTCCGCTCAGCTCCTCTGTCTCTTCAAGCGTATAGCCGTCCCCTTCCAGATCCTGCAGGTAGTACTCCACATGATATGCAATCTCGCCATCCACCGGAACGATCGGAAGCTCGTTCGACAAGACGCAGGGCGTTTCTGCGCTTGGCGCTGCCGAAACAGTGAGAACCGGGAAAGCGCAGAGAATAAGGCTTATCGCGAGAAGCAAAGAAAGTAAGCTATGAAACAGTTTTTTCATATACTTCATTCCTTTCAATAGAATCAAAAACAGGGCAGGGGGAAATCCCCTGCCCTATTCTGTTTGTCAATCGGAATTGATCAAGGCAAAAACGCTGCTGTCAATTATTTCGCAAAGCTGATTTCGACTTCAACAGGAGATTCTTCGGTCGTACCGTTGGCAGCGCCGATGACGTCGTTGACAGCCTTGACCAGCAGGGACGCCAGCTCGAAGTTGGAACTTGCCGCACGAGCGGAGCTCAGCAGCGTTGCCAGAGTATCAGCGGGCAGGCCCTTGACCTTGATGGTAGCGTCCTTGTCGAGGACAGCGACGCTGTTGGAAACTGCCAGAGTGGTGCCTGCCTTCAGGACGGCTTCGATCTGCCACTCGCCCGCCTCTGCGGTCACGAGCTTGACGTGATCCTTGAGGTTCTTGATGAGGCCAGCAATGTCGTTGAAGTTGTCCAGCTTGAGGTCATCAGCGCCCTCGAAGCAGAGCAGCTCGGTGCCGACACGCAGGCAGGAACCGTTCACGATAAGGATATAGCTGTCGTCCTTCTCGTTCTTGGACGTGGTGACAAAGCTCGTCAGGGTCTTCCATGCATCGCGGGTCGCACAGATGTCGTCGGAAGCAGCGCGGAGGGTAGCCAGTTCCTTGTTCTGGTCGCCGGTGATCTTGTACAGGCACTTTTCGCCGTCGATCGTGGCCTTGACATAGCCGGATTCGAAGGTGAAGGCGTTGCTCAGCCAATCAGCAAGATTCGGGTTGCCGGTCAGACCGGTGTTCTCGATGGCGATGCTGTGCTCACGAGCGGAGGTGACGCCAAGGCTTGCAACATTCTGCATCTTGATAGTCAGGGAAACGCTGGAAGCGTCAACTTCCTTCGCGGGGATGGTAACATAAGCGCTGTAGTCGTTGTAGACGTTCATCTCGACCTTGGTGTCGCCGGAAGCAACGCCGAAGTAGAACTTCAGGGACTCTTCCTTGGTCTTCTGGCAGATGGAGCAGGAGCCGTCTTCCGCAACGAAGTAGTGGTTGTGGTCAGCGTCCTTCGTCTGGGTCAGCATAGCCAGGAACTCAGCACGGGTGATGTTGTCCTTCGGATGGATCTTGCCGTCCGGCATGCCGCGGACGATACCCTCGCGGACCAGCGCGCTGATTCTGTCCTTCGCCCAGTCGGCAACCTCGTCGCCGTCCTTGAACATGGACAGATCAGCAGGCAGCTCATCTTCGCCGACACCGAACACGATGCGAGCGAACGCAAGGAAGGCTTCCTCACGGGTGATGTAATCGTCCGGACGGAACTTGCCGGCGTCGCCGACCATGATGCCGGACTTCGCAACGCACATAACAGCGTCGTAGTACCATGCATTTTCAGCAACATCGGAGAAGCCGGTCTCGGCCTTTGCGGTCAGCGCAAGCAGGTTCTTGATGACCTGTGCATATTCCGCGCGGGTGATGAAGTTGTCGGGCTTGAAGGTGCCGTCGGGATAGCCGTTGACGACCTTGCGGGAAGCCCAGTCGTTGATGATTTCTTCTGCCCAGTGACCCTTAATGTCAGAGAACGCGGGGCCTTCCGCACTGACGGTAAAGGCAAACAGGCCGAAAACCATTACGACAGCGAGAAGCATCGATACGAGACGATTGATTTTCATTTCTTATCCTCCAAATATAATATTTGTGCCGATTATGTATTCCCTAATCGACGGTAATACATAGCCTTACAGATAGATTATATCACATATAATCATAATTGCAAGGTTTTTTTTCAAGAATTACTGCTTGAAAAACAAAAAACAGCGCAGTTTTCTGAGAAGAAACACCGTTCTGCTTTCTTCTCAATATCAC
Source organism: uncultured Clostridia bacterium (assembly GCA_947165085.1). GTDB lineage: Bacteria > Bacillota > Clostridia > Oscillospirales > Oscillospiraceae > JAZOXB01. The sequence continues at coordinate 7,927 of CAMUZA010000022.1, forward strand.
TCTTCCACCTCAATGTCCAGACCGAATTCGCTGGGCAGGAAACGCGGGCAGACATTCTCTGATGTGACAACAACGGAAGTGGCGAGCCGCGTTCCGATCTCGCAGGCTTCTTCCAGCGATTTGCCGTAGGTCAGACCGATTGAAACGCCCGCAAAGAAGGCGTCGCCCGCGCCGGTCGTGTCCTTGACTGCGACGTTTTTCGTCGGACACCAGCCCTTCTCACCGTCTGCAGTGGCATAGACCGCACCGTCAGAGCCGAGGGTCACGATCATGCGCGGAATTCTGGCTCTTGTCACCTTTTCTGCGAGGATCTCCATCATTTCTTCCGGGCTAGCGTCGTCATATTCATCGGAGAAGAGGATCCCTGCCTCACTGCGGTTACAGGCGAAGCAATCGGTCTGAAGCAGGAAATCACGGCGTTCAACTGCAATGCTCATATTCGTGACGGCTGCATAGACAGGTTTATTATGCTTGCTTGCAAGCTGGAAGACGCGCTTTACAACGTCGCGGTCCATATCGATCTCGATCAGGATGCTGTCCGCATTGCTGAAGATCTCATCGCCGCGCTCATCCAGGATCTCCGCAATCGGATGCAGATCCGGGCGCTTGGAGATAGCGGCGATAACGTCGCCGTCATTGTCGAAAATGGCGAGCCACGTACCCATGCCGTTTTCCGTGCGGCGCATATACTCGGTATTGACCTTGTGATTTTGCAGCTTTTTGATCACATCGTCGCCCACCGGCGTCGGATCGACCAGACTTACATACGTCGGTCGGAGCTCCACGTTCGCAATGTCCTCAACGATGTTACGGCTGACGCCGCCGTGAACCTCTTCCACGCGGCCGACGTTTCTGCCGCCGGGGATGTAGGTATTCGTCGGATATCCCTTGATATCAACAAAGACCGCGCCGATTACTACAATGCTCATATGACACCGCCTCCTAAAAAATTTATTATATTATAATACAGCAGCACAAAAATTGCAATCATTTGCAGAAGAAAATTCCGATTCGGAAATAGCCCGAATCGGAATTATAAGCTTTTTTGCTTTTTATGCGCGCATAAAGAGATGTCCCGCAAAAACAATCACCAGCAGAACGATAATGGCAATCGGAAGAATCACAAGAAAAGCAGAAATCAGCATGGCGGGAATATCGCCCTTTTCAAGGGTGTCCTTGATGGAAGGTTTTAGCTCTTCCTGCACATTCTCAGGATTCTCTCCAGCTTCTCGCTGCTTTTTCTCTTCCAGATAGTCGAATGCCCGTTTGATTCGTTTTTGAAACAGCATAACAACTCCTCACCGGCAATAACCATTGTTACGTTTTATCGGAAGCGTTCAGTTTATGGTGGCATGCCACGAAGTGATTGGGGCTAACCTCTTCCCACTCTGGTACAACATGCTTGCATATCTCCGTGCAATACTTGCAGCGCGTATGGAATTTGCATCCCTTCGGCGGATTGACCGGACTGGGGATATCGCCTTCCAGAATCTCAAGTTCCTTTCCTCCGACTGTATCCGTCGTGGGGATCGCATACAACAGCGCCTCCGTGTACGGATGCAATGGATGGTCGAAAATCTCCTGCGAATCTGCCAGCTCGACCATGTTGCCAAGATACATAACGCCGATGCGGTCAGAAATGTACTTGACGACAGACAGGTCATGTGTGATAAACAGATACGTCAGATTTTCTTGTTCCTTAAGATCCAGCAGCAGGTTGATAATCTGCGCCTGAATAGAGACGTCCAAAGCGGAAACCGCTTCGTCGCAGACGACAAACTTTGGCTTGGTTGCCAAAGCGCGCGCAATACCAATTCTCTGACGCTGACCGCCGGAGAACTGGTGCGGGAAACGATGAAGGAAATACGGCGCGAGACCGCATTCATCCATCACCTTCAGAATCATTTCCTGCATGCGTTCGTCTTTCTTTTTGACGATATTATGCGCCTGCATGCCCTCGCTGATGATCTGCCCGACGCTCATGCGAGGGTTCAGAGAGGAATACGGATCCTGGAAGATCAATTGCATATCGCGGCGCAGTCTGCGGATCTCGTTATAAGTCAGACGTGCAAGGTCAATGCCGGTATCGCGGTAAACCTCGTATTTCTGAAATTCTTTGTCGCCCGCGTGAGATTCACGCATCTTCTGAATCTCGGCGGAAACGCAGGAAAGCTCCTCACGTAGAGCAGCAATTTCCTTGTCTGTTTCCTCCAGCCTTGCTTTTGCCTTATCGACCTTTTTCGTACTCGCTCTTTTGCCGGCTTCTTTCGCGCGCTTGACAGCAAACTCTGCATCAGCAAGCGTGACAAGCTGCTCTTCGCGTTTGATGTCCAATTTAGAAATCTTGTGCGCAATGGCGTATGCCTTGTCATAGATTTCGATCACAGGATCCAAATCCTCAAGCGTAATAAAGCCGCCGACGATCTTTGTCATATTGAGAAGGGCGTCTTCCTCCCGCTTACGCAGGGCGTCCAACTCTGCGTGCTTTGCAAACTGCGCTTCTTCAGTCAAGCTCGCATACTCCGACTCTGCCTTTTCCAACTGCGCATGAAGCTCCTGCCACTTAACGCGAAGCTTTTTCAGATTACGTACGGTTTCGGTAACATACTTTGGAGCCAAATCGTCCAGCGCGCGGCCGTAATACATCGTGCGACCGTAGGTCTGCGGATAAAGCTGCAGGATCGTTCGTCCCAAGGTAGACTTGCCGCAGCCGGACTCGCCGACGAGGCCGAAGGTTTCACCCTTGTAAATATCGATGGAAACGCCATCGTTAGCTTTGACAAATTTCCCTTTTTTTAGGGGGAAATACTGCTTTAGATTGCTGATCCGAAGCAGAACTTCACTATTTTTTTCCATGTCTGTCCTCCTTCTTCGGATAGAAGCAGCGAACCTGCTGCTTATCAGAGACATGAATCAATTCCGGTTCCTCTTCAAAGCAACGCTCCGTTGCATACTTGCAACGAGGAGCAAATTTGCAGCCCTTCGGCAGATCCAGCGGGTGCGGCACTGCGCCGGGAATCGCTTCCAGGCGCGCATCGCTTGGCGTATCTAATCGCGGGATGGAGAGCATCAAGCCTTCAGTATACGGATGAGAATACTCCGAGATATGGAAGATCGTCTCCGCAGGAGCAAACTCAACGACTTGTCCGCAATACATGACGGCAACATCGTTCGCCATCTGGTTAATGACGCCGAGGTCATGAGTAATAAAGAGAACAGCCGTGTTGTTTTTCTCGCGAAGCTCGTTCATCAGCTTTAGAATCTGCGCCTGAATCGTTACGTCCAATGCAGTCGTCGGCTCGTCGGCGATCAGAATCTTCGGCTTGCACGCAAGCGCCATTGCAATCATGACACGCTGCCGCATACCGCCGGAAAGCTGGTGCGGGTACTGCTTCGCGACGACCTCCGGATTTGGAATCTTAACGTCGGAAAGCAGCTCGATCGCTTTCTGATGCGCCTCAGCCTTCGAAAGCTTCTGATGGATCATCAGTGGCTCACAAAGCTGCTTGCTGACAGTAAAAACCGGGTTCAGACTGGTCATTGGCTCTTGGAAGATTACGGAAATATCGTTGCCGCGTATCTTGTACATTTCGCGCAGCGGAAGCTTCGTCAGCTCTCTGCCGTCAAAATAGATTTCACCCGATTCGATATAGCCGTTGCCGTCAAGAAGACGGAGAATGCTCATGGCAGAAACACTCTTGCCGGAGCCGGACTCGCCAACGACACCAAGCACCTTGCCAGCGTCGAGTGAATAGCTGACGCCGTTGACCGCTTTAACAGTTCCGCGCTTCGTTTTGAAAAAGGTTTTTAAGTCTCTCAGTTCCAATAATGCCATACTACAACCTCCTTAGCGCTCAGCGGACTTCGGATCCACTGCATCACGCAGGGCATCGCCCACGAGGTTGATGCAGATCGTGCAGATGCCGAAAATTGCTGCCGGGAAGACCCAGCGCCACCAAAACTGCTGAATAACGATGGAGTTGTTCGCACCGGTCAGTAGGTTGCCCCAGGTAGGTGTCGGAGGCGCAATGCCAAAGCCCAGGTAAGACAGCGTAGATTCTGTCAGCATGCAGGTCGCGAACTCCAGCGTTGCGTCGACCAGAATCAAGCTCATCACGTTCGGAATAATATGGCGGAAGATGATGCTCCGTTCGCGAACGCCCATGGACTTCGCAGCAGTAACGTACTCCTGCTCACGTTGAGACAGGATCTGCGCGCGGATCAGATGACAGATGCCGGGCCACGACAGAACGCCGAGCACGACCATAATCAGATACATCCTCTGCTCCACGCTGATCCGGGTACCAATAATGGCAGAAAGAATCATTGCAAACGGGATGAATGGCAGTCCGCCGACCACCTCGGATATACGCATGATGATCATATCGACCCAACCGCCAAAATAACCGGCAAGACCGCCGAGAAGGATGCCGATAACAAGAGAGATGATAACGGAGATCGCGCCGACCGTCATAGTGACCTTACCGCCGTTGACAATACGGTTGAGAACATCACGTCCAAGGTTGTCCGTACCGCAAAGATAACCCTTCAAACCCCATGCCTTTACTTCGCCGCTCTTCGTCACCGCGTAGTTCTGATAGAAGCCGGCAAAGACCGTCTCGATCTCCTCGGAATTGACAGAATCCGGAACACTCGCCTGTCCATGGGTATTATCGCCCCAGGAAATGACTTCGCCGTCGTCCATCAGAGCAGTGAAGTGATAACGGCCGCCGTAAAGCTCGACAGGCTTGCTTTCAAAGTACGGAACCTTATTTTCACCCTTATCGCAGTTGCCCCAAACAATAACGGTACCGTCTTCCTTGACGGCAGCAACAGCGTTGCTCGCACCGGCAATATCCACAACACCGCTGCTCAACGCTTCCGGAATATTGACCAGAGAGTTATCCTTCTCAAAGCCGGAGTAGACGACAGAACCGTCATCCAGCAGAGATACATAGCTGTAAGTTGTCAGCGCAACCTTCTGAATGTGACCCTGATACTCCTTCTTAACCTTGAGATCTGCCATATTCTTGTTGCCCCAAAGATACAGCTTGCCTTCCTCGGTCAATGCAGCGGAGAACTGATAGCTCGCCTCGATTTGCTTGATGTGCAGATCCTTGCCGTAGGTAGCAGCCATCGCCAACTCATCGGGAAGCGAATCCTGACCAAGTCTGCGGTTGCCCCAGATATAGATCGCGCCCTTATCGTCCATGGCGACGATATGGTCATAACCCGCCGCAATGCTGACGATATTCGCAGCTTTGACCTCTTCGGGAATGTTCGCAAGGTCAATTTTATCTGTAATTTTGGTATGACCCCAGACGTGGATCTTGCCGTCCTTTCCGACGCCAACTGCAAAAGTCGTGCCAGGTGTGATATCGACGATGTTTCCTTCCAGTTCCTTCGGAACGCTGAGGAAATTCATGCCGGGAGGAACATTGGTCTGTGTGTTGTCCTGATAGGAAAGATCCAGCGGGAAGAAGTATGGTCCGATCATAACAAACAGGAAAATGCAAAGGAAAACGATCAGACCCGTCATGCCCAGCTTATTATGCGTAAAGTTCTTTACGATCATTCTGCCGGGGCTTTGCAACTGCTCTTCTTCCATAAAGCTCATCACTTTATTTCGGTTGCCGAACAGTCTGCGGAGGAAGGAAAACTTAGATTTCTTCTTATCTTTCATATTTCACCCCTCCTTATTTATCTACGCGAACACGCGGATCGACCAGACCGTAGCTCAAGTCGGTAAGAAGCTGTCCAACCAGGCTTATCACGATATAGAACATCTGGATCGCCAACGCCAGCTCATAATCATTATTCATAAGGCCCTTATAATACAACTGTCCCATGCCGTTCAAGCCGAACATGTTTTCGATGATAACGGAGCCGGAGAAGATACTGAGAAACCAGCCGATGATAACGGTAATGACCGGCAGCAGAGCGTTGCGCCATGCATGAGAATAGATAACGACCTTCTCGCGCAGACCCTTGGCGCGCGCAGTACGGATATAGTCCATGCTCAGAGATTCGATCATCGCAGCACGAACATATCTCGTCATGCCGCCAAGAGAGCCGACTGTCATAACGATTACCGGCAGGGTCATGTAGAGCATTCTGTCCCAAAATGCCCGCATGCCGGTGAAATTGTTGCCTGGCGTTTCCATACCGGAGACCGGCAGCCACCGAAGCGTAACCGCGAAAAACCAGATAAATATCAATCCTATGATATAGATTGGTATGGAATAGCCGATGATGGTAAGAACCTGCACCGAGCTGTCGAATTTTCCCCGTTTATGTACGGCACAGAAAATACCGAGTGGGATCGTAATCGCCAACGCGACGATCGTTGAGAAGATGTTGATAAAGATCGTGTTTTTCATCGGATCCGGTATGACCTCAGCAACATCTTTTTTGAAGAATTGGGAATAGCCGAAATTGCCCTCCAGCAAGCCGTCAAATTCGCCGTTGACTTTTGGGGCAAATCCCATCCACCTGGCGTATCGCACGATTAGGGGAGAATCAAGACCCATTTCTTCGCGCAGTTGAGCGTATCGCGCTTCATACTCTGCCGGCTTCAGGCTCTTCTTTATCGGCTCCAATTGCGCACGCGCTGGATCTGTCGGGATCAGGTTGTAGATGGAATACATCAGCAGCGACACGATCAGAAAAACCAGAATCATGTATATTATACGCCGTAATACATATCTCGTCATCTGCAAACCCTCCTTTTCTATCAGTCTAAGTCTAATAATTTTTAAAAACAATATATAATCAAATCCAAATATGGAAAGAATTTTCAAACGGAAAATGTCCTGTAATAAGCTCAGGATAAAGCTTGAAACGACGGGGCGGTAAACCGCCCCGTCGTAAGTTAAACTGGGGAAGCTCTATTATTCAGCGCCTTCGACGTAAGCGTAGAGAATAGCGTTCTGGAAGTCCCACATACTGCCTTCGTTATAGTTCTTCAGCCAAGACGGGAAGATGGTGTGATAGTCGTTGCAGTACAGAGCCAAATCGGGAAGCAGTTCGTTGAAGCGGATGACGAACTTCTGGTAGTAATCCAGGTACGCAGCGTCATCGCCGGGAGCTGCCTTGTAGACCATGTCCATGGACAGGTCGTCGAGTTCCTTATCGAAGATATAGTTCGTGTTGTAACCCATCTCGACATAGGGGCTTTCGGGATCAGACACAAAGTTGTAGGAATAGTCATAGACTTCTGCGAAGCCGGTGCCCAGGTTGTACATGCCGTAAGTACGGACACCATACTGATCGCCGACGGAGGTATCACGATACATCCAGTTGAGCAGTTCAGCAAAGGTCATGATGTTCTGCTCGATCACCATACCGGCGTCAGCAGTCTGCTGGCCGTTTGCAAGCATCGTAGCAAGCAGGTCGGAGACGGGGTTGCCCTCGGAGGAGGCCCACATGATGTGCAGCGGCATCAGGATACGACCGTCGTCCAGAGTGACATTCAGTGCGTAGTCGCCGGCTTCTTCCGGAGTGACTTCCTTGTAGCGGACGCCGGTACCGGAGTACTCAGTGCCGTCAGCGTTCAGGGTCCAACCGTCAGCCTCGAGGAGTTCAACAGCCTTTGCAGGATTGTAAGCATAGGTGTTCAGTTCATCATTGAAGAGCTCTTCGGACTCCTGGAACATCCACTGCGCAGTGCTGTACGGTCCGTGCACGACAGAGCCAAAGCCATCGCAGAAGGTGTTGGCGAATTCGTTGCGGTCAAGCAGGTAAGCAACAGCCTGGCGGACAGCGACGAACTGTGTCGGTCCAAAGTCGCACTGGAACATCAGCTTGCCGTAGCCGTTACGGGTGTAGTGGCAGTAGTCATAGCCGCCTTCATCCACGAGGTCGAGGGCAGCGTTGATCTGGTCGCCGTCGGAGAGCTGCGACAGGAAGTCGATTTCGCCGGTCTTGAAGGCGTCCATCATGGTCTCGTCTTCAGCCTTGACGATAACGATCGTCTCGATGCTCGGCTTCTGGCCTTCGAAGTTGCCAGCGTAGTTGGGGTTCAGAACCAAAGTGGTGATCAGAGAACCGGTGTCGAGGCTCTTGATCTGGTAAGGACCAGCGGTAACGCGGTCTTCATAAACATAACGGGAAGCGTTGACTTCTTCAGCGTTCAGTTCACCGCCGTCAAGGTAAGCACCGTTCTCGCTGTCCATAACAGTCAGAGAAGCGGTGGTGTACAACGGCAAATACAGCGGAGCCAGGCTCGCGTTGAGAAGGCCGAAGTAGTAGTTTGCGTAGTCGGGGGTGATGGTGATGGAGTAGGTGTACTCGTCAAGCAGACGGACGCCTGCCAGTTCCTTCGCCTCGCCGCTCTGATACTCAGCAGCGCCTACGATGGAATCAGTAGCCATCTTAACACCGGCTTCCTTCGCAGCGGGAGAATATGCAACCAGAGCATAGGCAACATAGTCAGCCGCAGTGATGGGCTCGCCGTTGTTGTAGGTCAGGCCTTCGTTAATCTTGACAGTGTAGGTGGCGCTGCCGTCCTCGTTCTCAACGGGATCTGCGACGTCAGCAGCAACTGTGGTGTTGACAACCATCTGGCCGAACTGGTCAAACTTGATTACGTCATAATCATTGATCAGGTCGCGGATGAGCTTGTCAGTGGCGTTGTTCGTCCACCAAGCATTGCCCAAGTCACCGGACACCTCAGTAGAGCTGCCGTAGATGACCTTGTTCTCGTGCGCTTCCACAGGGGGAGCATCAGTGGGTTCGACCTCGCTGCCGTTCGTTGCTGAGGTAGGAGCGTTGGAATCAGGCTCGTCAGTGTTCTTGCATGCTGCAAAAACAGTCAGAACCATAACCAGAGCAAGAATCAGAGCAAGAATCTTGGACAGATTTTTCTTCATTTCATTATCCTCCTAAAAAAATTTTAATTTTACTGTGCTTGAGCACAGAAAAATACAAATGTAAGAACGATTTAAACTGCTAAAGTTAATCTCAAAAAACTTTTTTCATACTATAGCACAAATCGTTTCAATAATCAACAGAAAAAATGAATTCTCTTGATATTTTTTCATTTTTGGTAATATTATTGAGACTTTGCAGGAAAAGTTATAGGATATTTATCCAATATACCCGTTTGCAGTCTTGCTTTCGTCCCTGCGGCAGCTTAAAGCGCATTCTCCTTCAGCCAGTCGCGGATCTGTCCGCCAATGTCGCGGATCGTACCCGGCTCGTAGGGTACGCGCAGATTCGCGCTGCGGCAGAGCTCCTCGAACGTCTTTGTGCCCGCCGCATCGACGAAGGCCAGATAGCGCTTCCATGCTTCCTTGCGGTCCTTCAGCGACAGCGTCCATAGCTGAAAAGCGACGGTCTGCGCCATGCAGTAATCAATGTAATACAGCGGGTGCAGATAAACGTGCAGCTTCCACTGCCAGTGTGCGTAGCGGCCGTAGAAGGGCAGGTTGTCCATATCCAGCCACGGGCGGTACTTCTTCTCCAGCTCCTCCCAGACCTTATGGCGCTCGTCGGGCGTCAGGTTTTCGTTTTCGTACATGCGGTGCTGGAACTCGTCGATCATGCACCCGTAGGGAATGAAATCCAGGCTCGCCTCGCAGTGCGCCACCTCGTACTTCCGCGTGTTTTTGCCGAAGAAGGACTTGTGATAGTCCTGCGTCAGGAATTCCATGCTCATGGAATGGCATTCGCAGGCTTCGATGGTCGGCTCCTGCAGCGCCGGATGGATGCCGGAATGCATCGCGCGGTAGAAGGCAAAACCGTGACCTGCCTCGTGCGTCAGCACGTCGACGTCGTCCGAGGTGCCGTTGAAGTTCGAGAAGATGAACGGGACTTTATAATCAGGGAGTTCGGTGCAGTAGCCGCCGGGCGCCTTGCCGTCCTTGGAAAGCACGTCGAACAGGTCGCCGTCGAACATGTCCTCGATATAGACTTTGGTCTCGGGACTCAAATCCTGATACATTGCCTTGCCCGCCGCGAGAATTTCCTCCGGCGTACCCTCAGGCTTCGCGTTGCCGTCCGGGAAACGGATCGGATCGTCATAGATGTGCAGGCGGTCCACGCCTATGCGCTTGCGCTGCGCTTCCTTGACCTCCGCGATGATCGGCACAAGATCGTTCGCGATCTGACCGCGGAACTGCGCCAGCTCCTTGCCGCCGTAGCAGTTTCTGCCGAGACGGTCATAACCGAGCTGGATATAATTGTCATAGCCGAGGAGTCTTCCCTGCGCGTTGCGGTTCTTGACGAGCTTGTCATAGATCTCGTCCAGCTCCTCGCGCTTGGAATCAAAGACCCTGCCCTCCGCCTCGAAGGCGGCGCGGCGCACGGCGCGATCCGTACTCTCCTTATACTTTCCGAGCATGGGCAGCGGCATGGTCTGTCCGTCAAACTCGACGGTCAGATTGGCATAGAGCTTCTGATAGCGGCTTTCCAGCTTGCTCTCCTCCTGCATCAGGGGGATCAGCTCCGGCTTGAAGCTCCGCTCTGCGATCTCCATGTTCTGGAACAGCAGCCTGCCATAGTGCGCCTCCAGCTCTGCGCGGAAACGGGAATTCAGCAGCGCGGTATTGATGTGGTTGCTTGCCTCCTGCAGTTCGGGGGCGGACTCGTCCATGAATTCACGCTCCGCCTCGTAAAACTTGTCGGTCGTGTCGATGGTGTTGCGGACGTATGCGATGGATTCCGTCGTCATACAGGTTTGCGTGATCGCAGTCGCTTCATCGAATGCCGCGATCTGCTCCTGCGCGCTCGTCGCTTCCTCAATGCGCTTCGCGCAGGCAGCCAGCTTTGCCTTCAGCTCGTCCAGATTCGGACGGACATAGGGCATTTCAGAAAATTTCATAGCGTCTCCTTTCCGCAGATCCAATCGAAAATGCGTTTATCAGTGGTTTTTATCAGCAGGCAGTAGCCGTCAGGCTGGAGCATTCTTCCCTCCGCGCTGCCGGTAACGCCGTGCCCGATACATAATTCTCCCTCCGGCAGATACCATACCTGCGATGATTTATTGACGTAGATTCGGACGCTCTGCGTCTCGGTCATCCGGACAAAGGAGAGTCTCCCCTGCCCCGCCATCGTCACGCGAATATCGCCTTCCCGCAGCGCTGGAAGCGAGTTTTTCAAATCGGCAAGCGCGCGGTAATATGCGAGCAGGCTCTGGTCTTCCCTGCCCCACGGATAGGTCTTGCGGCAGAACGGGTCGTCAAAGCCCTCCATGCCCGCCTCATCCGCATAGTAGATGCTCGCCATGCCGGGCAGGGTGAACTGCAGGAACGCTGCCATGCGCAGACGCTCTTTCGCAAGCTCCGTCTGTTCCGGCGAAAGTCTGCGGTATGCTTTGTCCGCTCTCGTGCCGGTGAACGGGTCGACCAGCGCCGTCAGAATGCGTGGAGTGTCATGCGTGCCGAGAATGTTCATCAGGCAGGCAAGCACCTGCTGCGGGTAGTTTTCAGCGATGGACATGATGGTCTCGCCGAAGGCGCTGCCGTCGTCTTCTCCCGTGACGTAGTGTACGATCGCTTTGCGCCACGGATAGTTCATCACGCTGTCGAGCTCGCCGTCGACAAAGTAACGGCGTGAGACGCCGTAGGTACGCTTATTGGAGGCGTCCTCCCAGACTTCGCCGATCAGCATCGCGTCCGGCTTGACGGCGCGTATGCGCTTTTTCAGGCGATAGATGAACTCGTCCGGCAGCTCATCCGCCACGTCCAGGCGGAATCCGTCCGCACCGAGGCGCAGCCAGTGCGCGACGACAGAATCCTCGTTCTCGATGATGTAGTCAAGATAGCTTGGCGTCAGCTCCTCAACGTTGGGCAGCGTCGGCATATCCCACCAGCATTCATAGTCGTCGGGGTAACGGCGGAAGCGATACCAGTCGCGGTAGGGCGAATTGGGATCGCTGACCGCGCCGCCGCCGAAGACGCGCTTCGCGTCAAAGTAGACGCTGTTGCTGCCCGTGTGAGAAAACACGCCGTCGAGGATCACGCGGATATTCTGCCGGTGCGCTTCATCGCACAGCGCTTTGAAGTCGTCCTCCGTGCCGAGCATCGGGTCGATGCGCTTATAGTCGGCAGTGTCATAGCGGTGATTGGAATACGCCATGAAGATCGGATTCATGTACAGAACACTGACGCCGAGCGACTTCAGATACGGCAGCTTTTCCCGAATGCCGTTCAGGTTGCCGCCGAAGAAATCGCCGCACCAGTTGCCCTCTTCATCCGGGCCGTACTGCGGCAGCTCGTCCCAATTATTATGTATTGTAAAGGGCTGCAGCTTATCCGTCAGGTCGCACTCGCCCGCGCGAAAGAAGCGGTCGGGCAGGATCTGATACATCACCGCTCCCTTTGCGAAGTCCGGCACGGTAAAATCCGCCGGGATTACGCTGAGCTGCCACTTGTCACCATCTTCCATGTTCGTTTCGCTGCCGTACTTGAACAGACGGAAGCCGCCGTCCGGCTTGAGCACATAGAACCAGTAATAATACAGTCCGCATGTCTGCGTGGAGAAATCGCAGCGGTAGATGTCGTAATCATTCTCGCGCTTTTCAAACGAGAACGGCGTTTCGCCGGCAAATTCGTTATTGCAGTTTTCCAGAATCAGCTTGACGCCGATGCCGCCGCAGTCCCGCGGCAGGAACACCCGCATGATACAGCACTCCCCCGCCCGGATCGTGCCGAACGGGGTCTTGTGCCGCAATTGTCTGCTGTCGTATAAAATACGCATCTTATTTCAGATACCAGATATTCTGCGCGTACTCCTCGACCGCGCGATCGGAGGAGAAGATACCGGCCTTTGCGATGTTGACCAGCGACATATTGGTGAACTTCTGCGCGTTCGGATAGGTCTCCGAAACGACCTTCTGCGCGCGGGCATAATCCTTGAAGTCCGCGACGGTCATATACGGGTCGGCAGTGCCGAAGCGGCCCGTCAGCAGGGACGCCGCCAGATCGTCGAAGCGCTGGCCGAGGATGCCGGAGGTCAGCATCGTGATGACCGACTGGAGCTCCGGCGTCATGAATTCGTGCGGGTCGTAGCCGCGCTGCCAGAGCGCTTCGACCTCATGCGCCTTCATGCCGAAGAGGAAGATGTTCTCATCGCCGACCTGCTCGTGGATCTCGACGTTCGCGCCGTCGAGCGTGCCGATCGTGACCGCGCCGTTGATCATCAGCTTCATGTTGCCCGTGCCGGAGGCTTCCTTGCCTGCGACGGAGATCTGCTCGGAGATGTCCGCGGCGGGGATGATGATCTCCGCCAGAGAGACCTTATAGTCCTCGATGAAGACGACCTTGAGCTTGTCGCGCACCTCGGGGTCGGCGTTGATGAAGTTGGAAACCGCGACGATCAGGCTGATCGTCTGCTTCGCGCGGATATAGCCGGCGGACGCCTTTGCCGCGAAGATGAAGGTGCGCGGAACGAAGGGCGCGGACGGATTTGCCTTGATCTCATTGTAGAGGTACAGGACGTGCAGGATGTTCAGAAGCTGACGCTTGTACTCGTGCAGGCGCTTGATCTGGATGTCGAACAGGGAGTCCGGATCGACCTTGATGCCGTTGCGCTTCGCGATCAGCGCGGCGAGACGTTCCTTGTTTTTGCGCTTGATGGCGCGTAAGTCCTGCAGAACGCGCTTGTCATCTTGATAGCGCAGCAGCGCCTCGAGGTTTTTCGCGTCGCGCAGGAAGCCGTCGCCGATCAATCCCTTCAGATAGTCGGTCAGAAGCGGGTTGGACTGGCACAGCCAGCGGCGGTACGCAATGCCGTTCGTGACGTTGAGGAAACGGTCGGGCGTGATCTGGCAGTAGTCGCGGAAAATGCCGCCGCGGAGAATGTCCGTGTGCAGCTTGGAAACGCCGTTGACCTTATGGCAGGCGGCAAGGCAGAGATTCGCCATGCGGATCTCGTTGTTGCAGATGACAGCCATATAGTTGATCTTGCCCCAGTCGCCAGGATAGATGGCGCAGAGCTCCTCGATCAGGCGGCGGTTGATCTCCGCGCAGATGGAGTAGACGCGCGGGAGCTGTTCGCGGAACAGATCGACGTTCCAGCGTTCCAGCGCCTCGCTCATGACAGTGTGGTTGGTGTAGGACAGGGTCCTGCAGGTGATATCCCACGCCTGATCCCAGCCGTATTCGTACTCATCGATCAGAATGCGCATCAGTTCGGGCACGCACAGCGCCGGATGCGTATCGTTGATGTGGATGGCGACCTTGTCGGGCAGGTTGTCGAACGTGTGGTATTTCTTCAGATGCTTTTTCAGGATGCTCTGCATGGAAGCGGAGACCAGCAGGTACTGCTGCTTCAGACGCAGGCGCTTGCCCTGAATGTGATCGTCAGCGGGATAGAGGACCTTGGAAATCGTCTCCGCCATGGCGTTCTGTTCCAGCGCGCGGACGTAGTCGCCGCGGGAGAACGCCGCCATATCGAAGCTCTGCGGCAGCTTTGCGCTCCAGAGGATCAGACGGTTGACCGCCTTGCTGTCGTAGCCGGAAATAAAGAGGTCGTGCGGCACTGCCGTAACGGAATTATAGCCGGTCTGCGCGATCTTGAGCTTTCCGTTGTCCATCCACTCGTGTACTTCTCCGCCGAATCGGACTTCGACCGCATCGTCCTCGCGGGAACGCAGCCAAACGTCGCCCATTTCCAGCCAGTTGTCGGGGAATTCCATCTGCCAGCCGTCGACGATCTTCTGGCGGAAGATACCGAACTCATAGCGGATGGAGTAGCCGGTAACGGGATAGCCGAGGCCTGTCGCTGCGTCCATATAGCACGATGCGAGTCTGCCGAGGCCGCCGTTGCCGAGGCCCGCGTCCGGCTCGAGCGCGTAGATCGCGTCGATATCGAAGCCGCTCTTTTTCAGACCTTCGCGCATTTCCTTCTCGATGCCGAGGTTGAACAGATTATTGCGCAGGCTGGTGCCGACGAGGAATTCCATCGACATATAATAGACTTCCTTCTGCTCCTTCTGCGCCACTTCATCGTTGAACGCGCCGTTCAGCTCCGTCAGCTTTTCCCGGATCATGAGGCACATCGCGCGGTAGACCTGTTTCTCCGTCGCTTCGTTCAGACCGCAGCCGAAAATCCGGCGCATGCAGTCTTCCAGTTCCTTCATGATATCTTCCTTCTTGGCAGTTTCACTCGGTTTCTTTGCTTCCTTGGGTGTTTGCTTATTCATGGGTCCTCCTAAAGTGTATCTCTTATGTATAGATTATTTGCTTCTCAGCTCGGTATAGAGCTGCATATATTCGGCGGCGGGTACGCGCCAGCTGAAGTCGATCTCCATGTCGTGCTTGGCGAGCGCGTTCCAGCGGTCACGGTCGTTGTAGTACAGGCCGACCGCGCGGTCGATCGCACCGAGAAAATCATCGGCGTTGTAGCTTTGGAACGTGAAGCCTCTGCCTTCGCCCGTCTCCGCATTATACGGCAGGACGGTATCGCGCAGACCGCCGGTGCTGGCGACGACGGGAATCGTGCCGTAGTGCATGGCGATAAGCTGTGACAGTCCGCAGGGCTCCGACTTCGACGGCATCAGATACATATCTGCGCCGGCATAGACACGAGACGCAAGCGCGGGATCGAAGGCAAGCTGCACCGAGACCTTGCCCGGATGCTGATTCGCGATCGAGCTGAGCGCGTATTCGTACTGCTTCTCGCCCGTGCCGACGATGACGAGCTGGATCTCCCGCTCCATCAGACGGTTGGCGATGTAGCACAGCAGGTCGATGCCCTTATGTCCGGCAAGGCGCGTGACCATGGCAAGGATCGGCGCGTCCGTATCCGTCCGCAGACCGAGTTCTTCGCGCAGCGCGCGCTTGTTGTCCCACTTGCCTTCCATCTTCTTGGCGCTGTAATTCTGCTTGAGCGCCGGATCGGTCTCGGGATTGAAGACTGTGGTATCGATGCCGTTCGTGATGCCCCATAGCCATTTATTGCGGAGCACGCCGTCAAGGCGATGGGCAAAATACGGATAGCGCAGCTCCTCGGCATAGGTCTTGGAGACGGTGGTGACGATATCCGCAACCTCGATCGCGCCCTTCATCATGTTGATCGCGCCGTCAAAGGTCAGATGCCCGAGGTATTCCTCCGGCAGACCCAGGGTGTTTTCAAAGAAGTCGGCGTTCGCCCAGCCCTGGTACTCGACGTTGTGGATCGTGAAAACAGTCTTGGCATACGGGCACCACTGACCGTACAGGGCGCGGCAGTAGACCAGCGCCATCGCCGACTGCCAGTCGTGGCAGTGCAGGATGTCGGGCTTGAAGTCCAGATAGTACAGCGCTGCCATGACCGCCTTGGAAAAATAGGCGAAGCGTTCGCCGTCGTCAAAGTCGCCGTAGATCGTGCCGCGTGCGCCGAAATAGTAATCGTTGTCAATGAAATAGACCTGCAGCTTCTTCTTGCGGCTCTTCAGGTGGAAAATACCGACGTAGCTCTCGCGCCACGACAGTTCCATGGAGAACGAGCCGACGAATTCGACCTCGATGTTCGGATTCTCCTTGATTTTCTTATAATACGGCAAAAACAGGCAGATCTCGTTGCCCTTGATCTTTGCCAGCTCCGCAGGCAGCGCCTGCATAACGTCTCCCAGGCCGCCCGTCTTGACGAACGGAGCCGCCTCGGAGGCTACCATTGCGATTTTCATACAGTTTCTCCTCTTTTGAGAATGAGCGGATGCTCATAAGTGCCGCAGAGCTTCTTGCCTGCGCTGACCACGACGTCCTTATCCAAAATGACGTACTCCAGCTCCGCGCCTTCACCGATGCTCACGTCGGACATGATAATACTGTCCTTGACGAGCGCGTTCTTGCCGAGCTTGACGCCGCGGAACAGGATGGAATGGATCGCCGTTCCCTCAAGCACGCAGCCGTCGGCGACCATGCAGTCGTCGATCTCGGAGCTTTCGCCGTAATAGGACGGGATCTCGTTGCGGACCTTGGTGTAGATCGTTCTGCCCGGACGGCGGAAGATGCCTTCGCGGATGGGACGCTCCAGCAGCGCAAGGCTGTTGTGGAAGAATTCCGCCGTGCTCTCGTTGAACAGCGCGACGCCCTGGAACGAATAGGCGTTGATCGTCAGGCTGCCTTCCGTGTAGCCGTGCAGCACCAGATCGCGCTCAAAGCGGAAGCGGTTGTGCGCGACTGCATCGGTGACCTCACGGATGAGCAGATCGCGGCGCATGACGAAAATGCCCATGGACGCCAGATAGCCCTCATCCGCGGCGTAGTCCACGGCAAGATCCGTGATCACGTTCTTCTTATCCGCCTTGACTGCCAGATCCAGCAGCTTCTCGCCGTTCGCGATACCCTTCTTGACGCAGACCGTCACGTCCGCACCGGAGGCGATGTGGTGCTCGACCAGTTCGTTGAAGTCGATCGCGCAGAGCACGCCGCTGTCAACGAGGACGACGTAGTCCTCTTTGGCGTACTTGAGGAAGCTCATTGCGGAGTTCAGCGCATCCAGCTTGCCGCGGTAGTTTGCGTTATGATCCGTCGCGTACGGTGACAGGAATTCGAGGCCGCCCTCTTCCAGCTCCAGATCCCACTCCTGACCGGAGCCGATGTGGTTCATCAGAGACTGGTAGTTGTATTTCGTGATAACGCCGATATGACGGATGCCGGAGTTGGTCATATTGGACAGGGAAAAGTCGATCTGGCGGTAGCGGCCGCCGTAAGGCAGCGACGCCATCGTGCGCTTGTTGGTCAGTTCCCCGAGGGAGCTGTCATAGATATTGGCAAAGATGATACCCATTGTACTCATGATGTGAACCCTCCCTTTCCTTATTTCAGCATACTTCGCCGGGGGCGATCGTCTTGTTGGCTTCGATGATCTTTGCCTTGCCGACCACGGCGATCTTCTTCTCTTCGTCTTCCGCGAAGCTGCCGCCGATCACGGCGCCGCGGCAGATATGGCAGCCCTCGCCGATGATCGCATGGCGGATGATCGCGCCGGATTCGATCACGACGTCCGGCATGATGACGCTGTCTTCCACGACCGCGCCGGCTTCGACGGTGCAGCCGGTGGAGATAACGCTGTGCTTCACGCTGCCGTAGATGCCGCTTCCTTCGCCGATCAGGCTGTCCTTGTTCGCGGAGGATTTGTCAATATAGCTGGCGGGCATGGCGTAGTTTCTGGCGTAGATCCTGCCGCCCTTATCGCTGCTGAGGTTGAACTCGGGATCGGTGCCGAGCAGCTCCATGTTCGCCTCCCAGAGGGAGTTGATCGTGCCGACGTCCTTCCAGTAGCCTTCAAACTGATACGCGAAGAGCTTATGACCGGAATTCAGCAGGGCGGGAATCACGTTCTTGCCGAAGTCGTTCTCGGAATTGGGGTCTTCCTCGTCCGCGATCAGGAATTCGCGCAGGACGCTCCATTTGAAGATATAGATGCCCATGGAGGCGTTCGTGCTCTTCGGATGCTTCGGTTTCTCTTCAAATTCGTAGATCGAGCCGCCCTCATTCGTGTTCATAATACCGAAGCGGCTCGCCTCCGCCAGCGGCACCGTGCGCACGGCGATGGTGCAGTCGGCGTCCTTCTGCTCCGCGAAGCGCAGCATGGCGGCATAGTCCATCTTGTAGATGTGGTCGCCGGAGAGGATCAGCACATAGTCCGGATCATAGCGTTCGATGAAGGGAATGTTCTGGTAGATCGCATTCGCGGTACCCTTGTACCATTCGGACTTTTTGCTCTTGGCGTAAGGCGGCAGCACCTGCACGCCGCCGTGGGAGCGGTTCAGACGCCACGGCTGACCATTGCCGATATATTCGTTCAGCTCCAGGGGCTGATACTGGGTCAGAATGCCGACCGTATCAATGCCGGAGTTGACGCAGTTGGACAGAGGGAAATCAATGATGCGGTATTTTCCGCCGAATGGAACTGCCGGTTTCGCGGTGTTTTCCGTCAATACCAGAAGACGGCTGCCCTGGCCGCCCGCCAGGAGCATGGCAACACAATGCTTTTTCAGAAAGTTCATGCTCATTTCTCCTTGTCTGTTGTAGTTTTTTTCGTCGGGGTCTTGCGCTGGTAGTAGGTCGCCGACATCGGGGCAAGCGTAAACTCGCCGGAGAACGGCAGCCCGTGCATGGGGATCTTTTCCGCGGCGACGTTGGGAAGAACCGTTCCCGCGCCGCCGTATTTGACGTCGTCACTGTTGAAGACCGGTACGTACTCCCCTGTCTTCGGAAGACCGAGGCGGTAGTGTTCGCGCTTCACCGGGCAGAAATTGCACACGCAGATCAGCTCTCTGCCGCGGCGGTCGATGCGCCGGAAGGCGATCACGCTGTTGTCGCGGTCATCCGCCGAGATCCACTTGAAGCCGTTCCAGTCGGAATCGTTGTTCCACAGACTGCTGTGGTCAAGATAGAAATGGTTCAGGTCGCGCACATAATCGCGCATTTGACGGTGCCGGTCGTAGCCGAGCAGCAGCCAGTCCAGACCTTGGTCGTACTTCCATTCGATGAACTGAGCGAATTCGTTGCCCATGAAGCTCAGCTTCTTGCCGGGGTGACCGATCATGTAACCGTAGAAAGCGCGGAGGTTGTTGAATTTCTCATCGTAGCTGCCCGGCATTTTGTTGATGAGGGAGCACTTGCCGTGCACGACCTCATCATGCGACAGGGGCAAGATGAAATTCTCCGAATATGCGTATGTCATCGAGAAGGTCAGATTGTTGTGACTTCCCTTGCGGAACAGCGGGTCGAGCGACATATACCGGAGCATATCGTTCATCCATCCCATGTTCCATTTGAACAGGAATCCGAGACCGCCGTCGTAGTCGGGCTTCGTCACCATCGGGAAGGCGGTGGACTCCTCCGCTGCGGTGATGGCGTTGCGGCGGACGGAGAAGACCGCGCGGTTGAGCTTGCGCAGGAAGGCGATCGCCTCCAGATTCTCCTTGCCGCCGTAGCGGTTGGGATGGTACTCTCTTCTGCCGTAGTCCAGATACAGCATCGCGGCGACCGCATCCACGCGCAGACCGTCGATGTGGTACATCTCCAGCCAGTAGACCGCGTTGGAGATCAGGAAGGACTGCACCTCGCCCTTGCCGAAATCGAAGATGCGCGTCGTCCAGTCCGGATGCTCGTTCATTATCGGGTCGGACAGCTCGTAGCAGCAGGTGCCGTCAAATTCGTAAAGTCCGTTTTCATCCTTCGGGAAGTGCGCCGGCACCCAGTCGAGCAGGACGCCGATCCCCGCCTGATGGCAGCGATCCACGAATTTCATCAGCTGCTGCGGCTCGCCGTAGCGCGCCGTCGGCGCATAGTAGCCGGTCACCTGATAGCCCCACGACGGATCGTAGGGGTATTCAGAGAGCGGCATCAGCTCAATGTGCGTGTAGCCCATTTCCTTGAGGTACGGGATCAGCTCGTCGGCAAGCTCCTCGTAGTTGAAGCAGCTTCCGTCCTCCTTGCGCTTCCACGAGCCGAAGTGCAT
>CAMUZA010000023.1 GCA_947165085.1 uncultured Clostridia bacterium
AAAACCGAACAGAATCGAATGCGCCCCGTCGGGTCAGGTCCCGACGGGGCGCAGCGTTTGTTCCTTATTGCAGCGGGATGCGGATGCCGTTGATCACGATGGCGGTCGCCTGTGAGATCGGCTGCGGATTGAGGAAGGCGATGGAGCAATAGGGTTCGCCGTCGTCGTCCAAGTCGATCCACAGATTGTCTCCGTAGGTGCCGTAGGACACGGTGTATTCAGTGCCGTCCGGATATTCGAGCGTCACCGATTCCGGCTTGACAAAGTCCACCGGCGGCAGAGCGCGCAGCAGTTGGTTCAGATGTGCGAATTCATCCTCCGTGAGGAAGCCGTCCCTATCGCCGCTCTCCAGCAGCGCAAGGAATTCCGCATCATCCATGCGCTCAAAGTCAACGGTGGGGAAGTCCGTTTTGAGCTGTTCGCCGTAGGTTTCGCGGAACAGCTTGAGCTGGCTGAGTTCCTGCTTCTCCAGCTCGACGATTCCGCCAAAGGAATTCAGACGAAGCGCGGTCATCGGCAGTCCCGCTTCCTTTACGGCGTCAGCGTTGAAGGAGATATCCTGCGTCTGCGGCAGCGTCGGAAGGTCAAGCTCAAATTCCCATTGGCCGGGCAGCTCGATCGTCCGCGTGCCCGCGTACAGGTCTGCGCACACCTCCTTGCTCGCCATGCCGAAGCCTTCAAAAGCGATGTGCAGCTTATGTCCGGCAGTCTCACCGGACGGGAAGATCATCCACAGAACGCTGGCGGTTCCATCGGGATTTCTGACGGTCGATTCTGCCCTGGGTACGAGGATATCGTCCGGCACTGCGGCAGTGCGCACATTCCAGAAGCACCAGTAAGCCATGTCCTCTGGGAATTCAAAGCCCTCCGGCGGGGTGACGGTAAAGGTCAGATACAGCATCGACCCCGTCGGGTCTTCGAAGCCCATAATGGAGTCGACCGTGACGGTGGTGCCGTTGCTTGTCTGGCAGATGCCGAGATCGATCGCGGCGTCGTCAATGATTTTCTGACCGTTTTCGTCAATTGTTACCTGCACGCGGCCGTTGCTCATGGGGCCGGCTTCCATCAGCTTGACGGTATTTGCGTGCGTGATGGCGTAATACGCCATCGCGCTGAGGCTGAGCAGAGCGGCGAGGATCGCCGCGATCAGCGCGGCTCTCGGAATGCGGCGGCGCACGGGAACGGGCTGCGCTTCATGCGCTGCGAGCACGGTCTCGTCGTCGAGCGAGCCGAGGGCTTCAATCAAATCATGGGGTTTCATCGGAATATCCACGCTCCTTTAAGTAAGATTTCAGTTGTTTTCTTGTGCGGTGCAGCATTGACGCGACCTTGACGCGGGAAAAGCCGAAACGCTTTGCAATCTCCGGCTCTGTGTCAAAGTACCAGTAGCGGCAGAGAAAGACGTTCCGCTGCGCTGTGCCGAGGGTGAAAAGGAACTGCCGCAGCAGCAGGGCGAGCTCCTTTTGCTCGACCGCAGTTTCCACGTCGCTCTTCGCGGGCAGGCACTCCGCCAGCTCGTCCAGACAGAGCGGCAGCTCTCCGCCGCCGCGCTTTTCGCTGCAAACTCTGCGCCGGCGGTCAATGGCGAGCTCGCGCGTCAGCTTGGCGAAATACGCCTGCAGATTGGCAGGCGCACTGTTCGGGATACTGAACCACGCCTTCAGCCAGACGTCGTTCACGCATTCGCCGGTCTCCTCCCCGTCGCCCAGCACGTTCAGCGCGATCTTGCGGCAGTATGCGCCGTACTTGCGCTCGCTTGCCTCGATCGCACTTTCCGATCCGGCCTGATACAGCCGGATCAGCTCGATATCTTCGATTGTAAACACCTCCTGTCGGGGATCCCTTCACCCTTATAACCGCAAAACAACTGAAATCTGTTGCATGGATACGAAAAAAAAGCAGCCGACGTAAGGCAGTCGACTGCATAATTACTAAAGCTTATTACGATCTGTCAATTCGTTTCCGTGCGGAGGAAATTGCGTTTTCGGGGCAAACCAGCAGACACAGATGGCAGCCGACGCATTTCTTGCCGTTCAAAACGGGCTTTCTGGCGTCGTTCATCGTGATCGCCTGATGACCGCCGTCGCTGCAGGAAATGGCGCATCTGCCGCAGCCGATGCACTTCTCACGGTCGAATTTCGGGAAAACGACGGTATCGCGCTCCAGAACGTTAGTGTTCGGACTGACGGCGTCCAGACCGAGACCGATCGCCTCGCGGACGTTGGAGAAGCCCTTTTCCGCGAGATAGCGGTTCAGACCGTCTTTCAGATCCTCGACGATGCGGTAGCCGTACTGCATGACTGCGGTGGTGACCTGGATGGAGCTGCTGCCGAGCAAAATGAATTCCAGCGCGTCCTTCCACGTTTCCACGCCGCCCTGACCGCTGATGTGCATACCGGCGGTCTCCGGATTCTGCGCGATCTCCGCGACGAAGCGCAGGGCGATCGGCTTGATCGCGTTGCCGCTGTAGCCGCCGACGGCGGACATGCCGTGGACGGCGGGCGCGGAGACGTAGGTGTGCGGGTTGACGTTGGTAATGCTCTTGATCGTGTTGATCGCGGCAAAGCCGTCCGCACCGCCGCGCTTGGCTGCCTCCGCTGCGTCGCTCATACGGGTGACGTTCGGCGTCAGCTTCGCAAGCAGGGGAATGGTGCAGCCGCGCCGCGCGGCAGCGGTAAAGCGCTCGACCTGCTCGGGCACCTGCCCGATGTCCGAGCCCATGCCCTCCTCCGCCATGTTCGGGCAGGAGAAATTCAGCTCAATCGCGTCCGCGCCTGCTTCCTGGCATTCTCTGGCAAGTTCTTCCCATTCGGCTTCGTTTCTGCCCATGATCGAGGCAAGAATGAACTTGGACGGATAGTTTTCCTTCAGGCGACGGAAGATCTCCATGTTCTCCACGAGGCTGTGATCGGAAAGCTGCTCGATGTTCTTGAAGCCGACGATCGAGCCGTCCGAACCCTTGATCGCGGAATAACGCGGGGAGGCCTCGTGGATATCCAGCTTGCAGATCGTCTTGTAGCAGATGCCCGCCCAGCCTGCCTCAAACGCTCTGGCGCACATGTCGTAGTTGCTCGCTACGACAGAGGACGAAAGCAGGAACGGGTTCTCCAGCGGCGCGCCGCAGATATCGCAGCGCAGACGCGATTCGTCCTTGATTTCAATCGGATCGACGGTCGGAAGGACTTCGGAATACAAACGCGAGACAAGCTCTTTGATCTTTACAGAGCCTTGACGCAGGCAAGCGCGTTCACAGGGGGCATCACAGTCTGAACACGGATTCTTCGCGGGCAATGACGCAGCCGCGCAATCTTCGTTGTCAAACCATATACTTCGCAGCAGCTTCGCTGCGTCGAGCTTATTACACGCCTGCGAGCAAGGCGCGTCTTTACAAAGCGCGCAGCCGAGCATGTCCTCGCGGCGGATCAGCCGCTCATAACTCATAGCAACTCCTCCTAAAACGTGATTTCTGAATCAATTATAGCACATTTATGCGCAATTGCAATTCAATATCCAATTTTGTGAATAAAAAGAACGAAATTGCGACGGAATTGAACGCCGCGCAGCGAGATGACGATTATAGCGCCAAATGCATGTGTAAATTGCACAAAAGCGCAGGAGATCGTTCAGCGGTTTAGTGCAAACTTACAAAGAATTGGAAATGGATAAAAACTTCTTTACTTTAATTCGCTAATTAGGTAATATGGTAGTGTAATAAAGAAATGGAGGAAATAACCATGAAATCACCAATGAAACTGATCGCATTTATTCTTGTATTTGTCATGGCTGCCTGCTTATTTGCCGGCTGCGCCAAGGACGATGCTTCTTCCGACTCCGCTTATGTACAGGACAAGGGAACGCTCGTCATCGGCATTACCGATTTCGCCCCGATGGACTACCGGGAGGACGGCAAATGGGTCGGCTTTGACGCGGAGATGGCTGAGGCATTCGCCGCTTCGCTCGGTCTGAAGGCGGAATTTGTCGAGATTGAATGGGAAACCAAGGCTATGGAGCTCAACGACAAAAACATCGACTGCGTCTGGAACGGTATGACCTTGACCGACGACGTCAAGAACGCGATGGAGACCTCGAATCCCTATTTTAACAACGCGCAGGTCGTCGTGGTGAAGAGCGACGCTGCCGCACAGTATCAGAATGCCGACAGCATCCGCGATCTTGCGTTCGTCGTGGAGGCGGGCAGCGCCGGTGCGGAGGAGCTTGACGCGCTTGCCATTCCCTATAAGGAGGCTGCAACGCAGGCTGACGCGCTGATGGAGGTCGCCGCGGGCACTTCTGAGGCATGTGTCATCGACCTTTTGATGGCGTACGCCATGATCGGCGAGGGCACGAGCTATCCCGATTTGACCTATACCGTCAAGCTCAACAGCGAGGTTTACGGCGTCGGCTTCCGCAAGGGCTCCGATCTCGCGGCGAAGCTGAACGAGTTTTTTGCCGCTTCTTATGAAGACGGCACCATGATCGCAATTGCTGAAAAGTACGGCGTTCTGGATTCCATGATCGCCCAGTAAAACGATGGTCGAGAACGTAATCAAAGCGCTGCAGGGCGGTTTTCTGGTATCGCTGGAGCTGTTCGGATTGACCCTTCTGGGCGCCCTGCCGCTCGGACTCGTGATCTCGTTTGGCTCCATGAGCCGGATCAAGCCGCTTGCCTGGCTGACTCGCGGCTTCGTGTGGATCGTGCGCGGCTCACCGCTGATGCTGCAGCTGCTTGTGATCTTTTACGGCCCCGGACTGCTCTTTGGGTGGAATGTCTGGGGCGGCAGCGATTCCGGCCGCATGATCGCGGCGCTGACGGCATTTATCCTCAATTACGCCTGCTATTTCTCGGAGATCTACCGCGGCGGCATCGAGGGAATTCCACAGGGGCAGCGTGAGGCTGGTCAGGTGCTGGGCATGACGCGCCCGCAGATCTTCTTCCGCGTGACCCTCCTGCAGCTCGTTAAGCGTATTCTGCCGCCGATCTCCAACGAGGTCATCACGCTTGTCAAGGACACCTCGCTTGCCCGCGTTATTCTCGTTTATGAGTTGATGTGGGAAGGGCAGCGGTTTATCAAATCCGCGGGCATTATCTGGCCGCTCTTCTTCACGGGCGTATTCTATCTGGTTTTCACCGGCCTTCTGACGATCCTGTTCCGGCGGCTGGAAAAAAGACTCGACTATTTCACGGTGTAGAAGTATGGCATTACTGGAAGTTAAAAATCTGAATAAGACCTTTGGAAAGACGGCGGTTCTGAAAAACGTATCGTTTTCTCTGCCGAATGGGAGGTGTCTTGCGGTCATCGGTTCGTCAGGCAGCGGAAAGACGACGCTGCTGCGCTGCCTGAATTTTTTGGAAACGCCGGACGAGGGAACTGTCTACGTCAACGGCAAACTGCTCTATGACGCTGCAAGGCAGAAGGCGTATTCTGAAAACAAAGTTCGCGCTATGCGCACGCATTTCGGGCTGGTCTTTCAAAACTTCAACCTGTTCCGGCAGTACACCGCGCTGCAGAACGTAACCCTCGCGCCGCTCCTTGCGGCCAAGGGGGATAAGGCGTCCAAAGAGGAACTGGAAGCAATCCGTGAAAAGGGGCGCGCGCTGCTCAAAAGGGTCGGTCTGGAAAACAAGATGGGGAACTATCCGCATCAGCTTTCCGGCGGTCAGCAGCAGCGGGTGGCAATCGCGCGCGCACTTGCGCTGGAGCCCGCGATCCTCTGCTTCGACGAGCCGACGAGCGCCCTCGATCCGGAGCTGACCGGAGAGGTGCTCAAGGTCATCCGCAGTCTGCGCGATCAGGAAACTACGATGATCATCGTCACGCATGAAATCCGCTTTGCCCGCGATATTGCGGACTATGTGATCTTTATGGACGAAGGCGTGATCGTAGAGGAAGGTCCACCCGAGCAGGTGATCGACGCGCCGTCCAATCCGCGAACCGTGCGCTTTTTAGAGCGGTACGCAGAAACGTAAGAGGGAAATGAAAAGAGAGAATGCCCTGCCGCACTGGTGCGGCAGGGCATTCAGACTGTCAAAGAACGCAGGGAGCGGGAAAATCGGAGGGAAAGAAAGTGTGAAAGAAAACCGTCAGGGTTGTCTTTCACGTTCAATCAAGCAGGATTTTCAAACTGATTTTAAAGTTTGAAAATCCGCACGAGCGTGTCAAAAAGACTCTTTTGACACGCTCGATGCCCTGCCGTACAACTGCGGCAGGGCGTTCGCATGCTACTTCTGTTTGACGACCGCGCTTATTCAGACCGAAGCGCCGCGACAGGATCGCTGTTCGCCGCCTTGCGTGAGGGGATAATGCCGCCGATGAGGGTAAGCGCAATACTCAGCAGTACCAGGATCACAGCGGCAACCGGCGGCAGCGCGGCGCTGATATCGGTTTGCCCCGCAACGGAATGGATAATGGCGTTGGCGGGAATGATCAGCAGCAGTGTGATCCCAACGCCCAGCAAGCCTGCGAGCGAACCGATGATAAACGTTTCCGCATTAAAGACGTTGGAGATGTTGCGCTTGGATGCGCCGATCGCGCGAAGGATGCCGATTTCTTTTCTGCGTTCCAGTACGCTGATATAGGTGATGACACCGATCATGACCGAGGAAACCAGCAGAGAGATGGCGACAAAAGCGATCAAGACTGCGCTGATCGCGTCGACGATCTGCGTGACCGAACTCATCAGCGTATCCACCATGTCGGTGTACCGAATGACCTTATCGTCGTTTCCTGCGTCTTTCTGCGCTTCGTTATAGCTGTCGATCGCGTCTTTGATCCGCGTTTTGCTCTCAAAGTCTCTGGGGTAGATCGTGATGGTAAACGGATCCTCGACTGCGGCATAACCCAGCTTTGTCAGAACGCCTTCCAGCGTGACGGTGGTATCGCCGGAAAGGAGGGAATTGAACAGGTCTCTCAGTTCATTGGCAGACATTGTGGTGCTGAAAGCGCTTTTCAGGTCTTCCTCGTCGAAACTAAATGCGTTTTGGAGCTGTTCCTGCAGTTGCGCAGCAACCTGCTCCATCCCGCCTTCCATAACGTCTGCGAGCTGATCTGAAAGGCTGCTGCTTACGCCTGCCATGACGCCTGCCATCTGCTGCTGGAAGGACTGCTGCGTCTCCTGCATCAGTTCCTCCGCCTGCTTTTCCAGCGCGTCGGTGTTGATCGCGGCGCCGACCGTTTCCGCCAGCTTGTCCTTTACTGCAGGCGTTCCGAGATACTCCATGAATGCCTGCACGATCATTGCAGGATCCGGCAGTCCGTTTGCAGCGGCGTATTCCTGATAGCCATCGTACAGCGCGGCGGTGATGCCTTGCAGCTGCGATTCGGAAAGCTCCAGCGCGGCGAACCGCGCGTTGATGTTCTGGCTCACGAGCTCCAACCTGGCGGAAACGTCCGCGCTCGCCAGATACTCGTTCATCAGGGCGGCGATCTGTTCGGGCGTGCTGACGTCCTTGCCGGCGGCATAGTCGGGGAAGCCTGCGAGCACGTCGTTCAGCAGCGCGGACATCTCCGCGGCCGTCATCAGACCCTCTGTGTTCTCACGGATCGCCGCACTGATCTCCTCGCCCAGCAGCTTCACGGCGTCGGCGGATCGGAGATAGCTGAACGCTGCGTCAAAGAGCTTGCTGTAGTCGGTTGAAGGGTCGTTTGAGGCGTAGTCCGAGAAGCCCTTGAGCAGATCGGAGAAAAGCGCCTGAGCGTCTTCTTCGGACAGATCGAATTCAATCGAGGAGATCAGTGCTTTTATGGTTTCTTCGGAAAGCTGCGGCATCAAGCCGCTCATATCCTGCATACCCGCAAACTGTGACATATCTATGCCGGACAGGTCGAGCTTCGAAAGATCAAATGCGGAGGGATCGAGATCGAGCGAGTTTTCGTCAAAGCTGAACAACTCCTGCAGGGCGTCTTCATCAAAGGAGAAGATCTTGGACAAATCAAATTCGGCGTCGGTGTTTTTCTCACCGAATTTCGTCCCGGTCATAATGTTCCTGTCCGGATGCGCCAGCTGCGCTTTTACGACGGGAGACTGCGCCGCGACCTCCATCAGATGCGTGGTCAGCGAAGCGGGATACGCAATGCCCTGACGCAGAAGCGGGGCGTCCGCATCGTCGCTCGGCTGCACGACGCCAACAATATGAATGCTTTCCGCTCCGGACAGCAGATTCTGCATAAAAGCGTCGTCCTCTGCGTGATCGACCCAGCTGTCGGACTGCTCCTCGTAGGTATAAAACTGAGCGGGAGAGAGCAGGCGGAACTCGACGCCGATAAAGTCGCGGTACAAGAAGGAGTCTGTGACGATCTCGCCCTCATAGTTCTTTCCCTGCATGAAGGACTGAATGATCTCGTCCAGCGCCTCCGGATCCTTCATACCCATGGCATAGAGCGCAAGATCAGATACTCTGCTGTTTTTCGTCAGCACCAGCACGCACTCGTTATAGTTTTCCGGCCATCTGCCTGCCTTGACGTCATACTGATCCTTATAGACGACGTCGCTTGCCGGCATCGGCGCGAAAATATCCATGTTGGTGAAGGCTGACATCATGGAATTCATGGACGCGCCGGAAGAAAAGCCGAGCTTTGTAAACACGGCGTCCGGATTGACCTGTCGGAAGGATCCGCCCGTCTGCGCGTAGATATAGGGCGTGATATTGTACGAGTATTCCACCGCCTGCGCGTTGTTCCGGATGACCGGATCCTCTTCCTCAATGAATCCACGCAGAGATTCCAGGTCGTTCGAGGTTACTTGTGAGAACATTTTTGTGATCATGTTCCATTCTCTGACTTCCGCCTGCTCCTGCTGCGCGCCATCGTCTTTCGCGTTCTCGCCGGCACCGGCCAGAAACGCAGTAAAGTCCATGCCGGAGGACGTGATCGATAGAGGATAGCTCTTCAGCGTGTTCTCTTCAGTATCATGGATATAATTATTGGCGCCGTTTGAAAGCGACAGTATCATGGCGATGCCGATGATGCCGATGGAGCCTGCAAACGCCACCAGCAGTGTTCGCACTTTTTTCGTCCAGAGGTTGTTCAGACTGAGACCGAACGCCGTCAGCACGCTCATCGAGGCTCTGCCGGGCTTCTTATGCTCCGGCGCAGCCTCCTCGGCGTGGAAGGGATCCGTGTCGGAAATGATCTTTCCGTCGTGCAGACGCACAATGCGGGTAGCGTACCGGTCGGCAAGCTCCGGATTGTGGGTCACCATGACGACCAGACGATCCTTCGCGACCTCTTTGAGCAGATCCATGACCTGCACGCTGGTCTCGCTGTCCAGCGCGCCGGTCGGCTCGTCGGCAAGGAGGATATCGGGGTTGTTCACCAATGCTCTGGCGATCGCGACGCGCTGCATCTGCCCGCCGGAAAGCTGCGACGGCTTTTTGTGGATATGCTGTTCCAGACCGACCTGCATCAGGGCGTCCTTCGCGCGGCGGGTGCGCTCCTTTTTGGACACGCCGCCGATCGTCAGCGCAAGCTCGACGTTCCGCAGGATCGTCTGGTGCGGGATCAGGTTGTAGCTCTGGAACACAAAACCGATCGAATGATTGCGGTAGGCATCCCAGTCACGCGCCTTGTACTCCCTCGTAGAAACGCCGTTGATGATAAGGTCGCCGGAATCGTAGTGATCCAGACCGCCGATCACGTTGAGCAGCGTCGTCTTGCCGGAGCCGCTCGGTCCGAGCACTGCGACAAACTCGTTATCTCGGAGATCAAGCGAAAGATCGTTGAGCGCCTGCTGTACGAAGGCTCCCGTCTTATATGTTTTGTTGATGTTCTTGATTTGCAGCATAAGCATACCTCCGCGGAAGCGGTGCGATTGTGCCGGCTCCCGCTATGCTGGCGATTCCTGTCGATCCGCAGCGGGCAACGATCCCGGCTGTGCAGATCGGTCATGATCAATTCTTGCCTGTTTTGTTTCCTAATTATACTACAAGATCAAAGTGCAATCAAGTCCGTGCGCGGGTGTGAGTTTTGAACAATTTGTGAATTGCCTTGACAGGGGCGCGGGGTATGGTATAATACAAATACAATTTGATACTGCTCTTGAGGGAGTAGTTCCCCGGAAGGGGAGGCGTCACCGTCATACCGTCGCTTTGCGGCCGGTGCGCCTGTAAGTACGAGACTCATGTTGAACGATTCCGTTCGGCATGGGTTTTTTGTTTTATTTCGAGACGACAAGACAGTATCGCAGCCTGCGCGGAAAAGGAGGTGAAGGACTGCGGCGAACAGCCGTCCGTGCGGCAGAGGAAGGACAAACCACACAGAAAAACAGGAGGTATCTTATGAAAGAATTGATTCCTTATCTTCCCATCGCACTCGCCGCAGTCGCACTGATCATTCTTTTGTGCGCCGGCTACGTCAAGTCTCCGCCCGATCAGGCGTATATCATCTCCGGTATCAAGAAAAACGGACGTATCCTGATCGGCAGAGCCGGTATCAAGGTACCGTTCTTTGAGCGTCTTGACAAGCTGTACCTTGGACAGATGACCGTGGATATTAAAACGGAGCAGTCCGTGCCGACCAACGATTTTATTAACGTGAATGTTGACGCAGTTGCAAAGGTGCGTATCTCTGCAAACCCGGAGGGCATCAAGCTCGCCGCCAAAAACTTCCTGAACATGCGCCCCGAAAGGATTGCCGCGGAGCTGCAGGATTCGCTGCAGGGCAATATGCGTGAGATCATCGGCACACTGTCGCTGAAGGACATCAATACTGACCGCGACTCTTTCTCCGATCAGGTCATGATGAAGGCTGCCAGGGATATGGACAAGCTCGGCATTGAGATCCTCTCGTGCAACATCCAGAACGTGACCGATGAAAACGGGCTGATCCGCGATCTCGGCGCGGACAATACTTCTCTCATTAAAAAGAACGCCGCCATCGCAAAGGCGCAGGCAGACCGCGACGTTGCGATTGCCAAAGCGCAGGCCGATAAGGCGGCAAACGACGCTCGCGTCGAGGCGGACACCGTGATCGCGCAGCGCCAGAACGAACTGGCGATCCGGCAGGCGGAGCTGAAAGTCTCCGCGGACACCAAAAAGGCCGAGGCCGACGCCGCCTACGAAATCCAGAGACAGGAGCAGCAGAAGTCCATCCAGACCGCGACAGTCAATGCGGAGATCGCCCGCGCCGAACGCGACGCAGAGCTGAAAAAGCAAAACGTTGAAGTGACGAAGCAGATGCTTGACGCGGAGATCCGCGCAAGAGCGGACGCCGAGCTCTACCGCCAGAAGCAGGTCGCGGAAGCGGACCTGTTCCGCCGCCAGAAAGAGGCGGAGGCGCAGCGCTATGAGCGCGAGCAGGACGCGCAGGCGCAGAAGATCGCCGCGGAGGCGGTGCGCTTTGCAAAGGAGCAGGAGGCGGAGGGTATCCGCGCCGTCGGTGAGGCGGAAGCCTCCGCGATCCGCGCCAAGGCGGTCGCCGAGGCGGAAGGCATTGACAAAAAGGCGGAGGCGATGCGCAAGTACGGCGAGGCTGCCGTGATCGAAATGGTTATGAACGCCCTGCCGGAGATCGCAAAGAACGTTGCAGAGCCGCTGTCCAAGGTGGACAAGATCACCATGTACGGCGAGGGAAATTCCGCAAAGCTGATCTCCGATATTGTTGGATCCACCACCCAGATCACGGAGGGCTTCGCCTCCGGCATGGGGCTGGACATCAAGACCCTGCTGGTCGGCGCGCTCGGCGGCAAGCTGGCGTCCCAGCCGGTCGTCGTAGAGACCGCAAAGCAGGAGAAGTAATCTACCGAGGGAGAGGCAAAACGCCTCTCCCTGTTTTTCGTACCTCCGGGAAAGGCGATAATAGCTTGACAAAACGAATACAATTGTTATATTAGAATTACAAGCGATCAGCGTTAAAGCATTCGACGGCAGGCGACCATAGCGGGGTGAAGAAGAGCATGACAACGAAAGTAAGCGATAGCGGCGGCGGAATCAAAGACCGACTTGCAAAAACGATCGTGCGTTATCGAGCGGCGATCCTTGCGGCAGTGGTTCTTGTCGCGGTCTGGAGTGCGTTCCAGATCGGGAGGACAAACATCAATTATGATCTGACGAAGTATCTTGCGGACGATACCATGACGAAGCAGGCACTGAACGTCATGAACGAGGAATTCGGCGCTTCGGAGCAGCTGCGGCTGATGTTTGAGAACCGCGCTGAAGAGGATATAGAACAGATCGCTGCAACGTTGAGCGATATGCCGGAGATCGCCGCGGTCCAACACGACCCTGCGGTCGATCTGAAGCAGGAGGACGGCTCGACCTGGCAGTTAATCACCGTGACGCTGGGAGACTGCGACGCGACCGCGCTGGTCACGACCCTACGGGAGAAATTCCCCGGGGTCATGGTAGGCGGGCAGGCTGCGCAGCAGCTGGACGTACAGAACAGTCTTGCGGCGGAGATCCCGGAGATCATGATGATCTCCGTGGCTGTCATTTTCATCGTTCTGCTGCTGACCAGCCATGCGTGGCTGGAACCGGTTCTCCTGCTGATCGTCTTCTCGATCTCTATTCTGATCAACATGGGGACCAATTTCCTCTTTCCTGACATTTCCTTTATTACCTTTGCCGTCTGTGCCGTTTTGCAGCTTGCGCTTTCCATTGACTACGCCATCATGCTGCTGCACACATGGAACGCCTTCTGCGACAGCGGCATGTCGGCGCGGGAGGCCATGGAGAAAGCGCTGGTGCGATGCTTTATGCGGATCGCCTCCAGCGCTCTGACCACTGCCGCAGGACTTCTGTCTCTGCTGTTTATGAGCTTTACCATCGGCTTCGATATTGGTCTTGTGTTGAGCAAGGGCGTTCTGATCAGCGTGCTGGGCGTTTTCCTGGTGATGCCCGCCCTGACCCTGCTGCTGAAAACACCGCTCCAGAAGACCCGTCACAAACCGCTGCAGCTTGGCGGAGAGAAGCTGGGAAAAGCGATTTATCGCGGAAGAAAACCCGTCGCGATCGTCCTGATCGCCGCAGTGCTTTGCGGGGCATACGTTTCCTTCCGGAATGAATACAGCTTTACTGCCCTCGATGATTCCGTTGAAACGGACACGGCGAAGATCGCAGAGCGTTTCGGGGCGTCCACGCCTCTGGCTGTACTGATCCCCGGGGATGAGACCGACGAGAGCTACGACCGGCAGCGGGCGCTCGTTCAGGATTTGAAATCCTTAAAGCGCGCGGACGGCTCGCCCGCGATCCGGAATATCACGGCGATGGTAACGACAGGAGAAGCTGCGCTGAAAGAATACTCTCCGGCGGATGTGGCGGAAATGACCGGCATTGACGCCTCTCTGATTTCTGCTTTCTTTTCTGTGAACGGCTTCGGGGAGACGGTTCGCGCAGACCGCCTTTTGGACGCCGCCGAGGCGTTCTTCGGCAAGCGCGAGCAGGTGGCGGAGCTGAAAGCGCAGTTGGACGCAGCGCGGGAAGCGTTCATCGGGGAGCACTATCACAGGATGCTCATAGAGCCGGATTTCGCCGTGACAGACGAAGACTTTACCTCCTGCATGGACGCCGTGCTTGCAGCCGTTGAACGGCATTACGGAGACACGTTCTACATCACCGGCGAGCCGATGTCTACATATGATATCGGAAATGCGTTCCAGAGCGATCTGCTGAACGTGAATCTCATCACGCTCTTTGCGATCCTGCTTATCGTGATCCTCAGCTTCCGAGCCTTGATCCTGCCGATGCTCCTTGTCCTCGTGATCGAAGGCGCGATCTGGATCAATATGAGCATCAACAGCCTCAGCAGGGAACCGGTCTTTTTCATCTCTTATCTGATCTGCCTGTCCATTCAGATGGGAGCGACCATCGACTACGGCATCCTTGTCAGCGACCAGTACAGGATCCTTCGCAGCGAAGGGATGCACGCAGCGGACGCACTGCGGAAGACCCTCCGCACCTCGCTTCCCACCGTGCTGACCTCCGGGATCATTTTGATCACCGCAGGATACATCATCGGAAGAAGATGCAGCATTTATTATATTTCGAGCGTCGGTCTGATGCTCGCCAGAGGTACGCTGCTGTCCGTGATCCTGGTGCTGGTCCTGCTTCCCGCGCTTCTGACAGTGTTTGACCGCTGGATCTGCGGGCGGGAGCGCGCAAAAAAGACCGCAGAATAAACCAGTGCGCCCTGCCGCAATTCTGCGGCAGGGCGTTTTTCAAAACGGCAGGAAGAGCCGTCGCTGCGCTTCAAAGATCGAAGGTCTGGGCAGGCATAATGGGCGAAAGCATTTTGGAATCCTGCTCGACAAACAGCAAGCGATGTGATACAATATAGCAAACTAATGTTCATCCACTGACCGGTCCTGGTGATTCGCATTTCCCGTATCACCGGCCTATGAGTTATGTACTATGACAGAACAACGCAAAACAAAAGACAGACAGACTCAGAGCAGCGTGCCTGCAGTCGATTGGTTTCGGCTGGATAACGCCGCCAAAATCTACCCGCCTGCCAGATCGCGGTACTGGTCGCCGATGTTCCGCCTCTCTGCAGATTTGTCGGAAGAGATCGACACAGAACTGCTGAAGTCTGCGCTGGGCCACACGCTCGCGAGGCTTCCGTCCTTCTCCTGCCGCCTGCGCAAGGGCTTCTTCTGGTACTACCTGGAGCGGGTGGAAGGCGCGCCGGACATCCTGCCTGATGTCAGCAATCCAATGACGTATTTTAACGTAAAGGAAAACAAGAATTTCCTGTTTCGCGTCCGCTGCTGCGGCAGTAAACTGGCGGTCGAGTTCTTCCACGTCGTTACGGACGGAAGCGGGGGCATGACGTTCCTGCTGACGTTGATCGCCGAATATGTGCGCCTCCGCTACGGCGTGACCGTTCCTCAGTCCGGGCACGTTCTCTCCTGCGACGACCCGCCGAAAGCAGAGGAGTATGAGGACAGCTTCCTGAAATACGCCAGAAAAGAAACGATGAGCCGCGGAGAGCGGCCGGCGTATCATCTGCCCGGCGCGGCGATGCCTCCGTTTGAGGTTTCCTATATCTCAGGCGCCGTCCCGACGGAACTGCTGCAACGCGCAGCCAGAGAACGCGATGCCAGCGTCACCGAATTTATCACGGCGTTGCTGATTCAGATCATTGCAGAACTGCAAACGGCGGAACGATCCCGCGCAAAGCGTAAAATGCCCGTCAAAGTGTCCGTTCCTGTCGATCTGAGACGGTTCTATCCGACGAAAACGCTTCGCAACTTCTCGTCCTACGTCAATCCGGGGATCGAGACCCGGCTGGGGGAACATTCGCTTGAAGAAATCCTTGTTCAGGTCAAGAGCTTTATGAAGTCGCAGATCACGGAGAAGCAGCTCAACGCGCGCTTTTCTGAGAACGTCGCGACGGAGCGCATCCGTATCCTGCGGGCAACCCCGCTGTTTGTCAAGGATCCGCTGCTGAAAGCGTTTTACAACATGCAGGGAGATCGCTACGTCTCAACGACACTTTCCAACCTCGGTCTTGTGGAAGTGCCGGAGGAGCTGCGGCGCTATGTCAAGCAGCTGGAGTTCGTTCTGGGACCGTCAAAGAAAAAAGGCTGCCTGAGCACGTGCGTCAGTTACGCGGGCAATACAAGGTTTGTATTCACAAGGACGTTTGAAGGCGCGCAAATCGAGCGGGAATTCTTCTGCAGGCTGGTAAAGCTGGGGATCCCCGTTAAAATTGAGAGCAACAGGAGGTAACTATGTCATACTGCGTACATTGCGGCGTAGAGCTGGATGATCGGGAAAACATGTGCCCGTTATGCCGGACGCCTGTGATCGACCCCTGGCGGGTCGAAAATGCCGGTCTGAAGCCGGAGGTGCGTTTGTCGTCAGAACAGCCGGAAAAGACCTTCAACAAACGTCTGTTTGTCCTGCTGGTCGGCGTACTGCTGCTGATTCCGCTGCTCACGGTCGTGATCGTCAATCTGGCGACGACGCATACGCTGACCTGGGCGCTGTACGTTCTGGGAAGCGAGATATGCTTCTGGGCGGTCTTCATTCTTCCTATAAACCGTTCGGGGAGAACGCCGTATCTGTATATCGCGGTCGATACGATCGTGGTTGCGCTGCTCCTGTTTATGATCTATCTGGAGAACAGGGAAACCGGCTGGTTCTTTCCGCTCGCGCTGCCGGTTACATGTATGAGCGGCTTCGTTGTGGGTCTGCTCTTTGTGATATGGAGAAGCAAAAGAACGTTGAAGATCAGAAAGACCGGCTGGAGCGTTCTGGTGATCGCGTGCCTGCTGGTCGCGCTGGATCTTACGATCACGCACTATATAAAGGCTGCGGTCAACCTGACCTGGTCATGGTACGCCGCGCTTCCGCTGCTGGTCATCAGCATCGTTCTGCTGGCAGTATCGTTCAACAGAAGAGCCTGCGAATGGCTGCGAAAAAATCTGTTTATGTAATAATAACTAACAGGGAGAGGCGATTGAACGCCTCTCCCTGTTTTGTGCGCGATTGCTTAAACGAATTGCTGCGTAGAAACGTCTACCATGCCGCGGGTTGTGAGCCGCAGCGCGGGAATCACCGGCAGCGACATGAACGATAGCGTCATAAATGGGTCGATTCCGCGGCTTACGCCGAGGTCGTAAGCGGCTTCCTTCGCAGCCTCCAGCTCCTTGTTGACGACGCGCAGATCGGTATCGGACATGAGCCCTGCCAATTCAAGCGCGACCTCTCCGAGCACCCTGCCGTCCTTAACGACAGTAATGCCGCCGCGGTTTTCAACGATGCGCCTGGCTGCGAACGCCATGTCTTCCGCCGACGCTCCGACAACGATCAGGTTGTGTGAGTCGTGCGAGATCGAGGTTGCGACTGCGCCGGCTTTCAGTCCGTAGCCCTGAAGATAGCCGAGTCCGATATGTCCCGTTTGCTTGTGCCGCTCTAACACTGCGATGCGCAGGATATCTTCGGAAACGTCTGCGTGATCCGTGCGTCCGTTGTCAGTCGAGATGATCTGTCCGGTGACCATGCCGATAATGCCCTGCATCCCGTTTTCGGCAAAGTCTTTCGCACTGATCGCTCCAATATGGAAGGTGTCGAGCGCTTTTTCGCGCAGACGCTGTTCGACGGCTGGCGCTGCAAACGGCACAAGCTGACCGTCAAAGCGGCATACGCCGTCTTTGTAGACTGCCTTGACGGAAAAATCCGTCAAATCGTGAACGAGCGCAAGATCGGCGATATATCCCGGGGCAACCGCGCCTCGCTCTTTCAGCCCGAAGTACTGCGCTGCGTTCAGAGTAGCTGCTGCAACGGCGGCGATCGGATCTGCGCCGAGGCGGACGGCGTTTTTTAGAATATAGTCGATGTGTCCTTTCTCCAAAAGGTCACTGGGATGCTTATCGTCGGTACACAGCAGACAGCGCGCAGCAGCCCTGCCGCGCAGCAGCGGCGCGAGCGCCTCCAGATTCCGCGCGGCAGTGCCTTCGCGGATCATGATATACTGTCCGCGGCGCAGCTTCTCCATCGCCTCCGCGGGATCGGCGCACTCATGATCGGATGCGACGCCCGCCGCAGCATAGGCGTCAAGCTCGCTTCCTGCCAGACCGGGCGCGTGACCGTCGATGCGTTTTTTCCAACGCTTTGCAGCGATGAGCTTTCGCAGTACGTCTGCATCGTTGTGGACGACGCCGAAAGCGTTCATCATTTCGGCAAGCCCCAGCACCCGCTCGTTCGCATAAAAGCGGTCAATCGCCTGCCAGTCCAGAACGGCGCCGGATTCATCCAACGGCGTCGCCGGCACGCAGGACGGAAGCATAAAGAATACGTCCATCGGCAGACCTGCAGTCGCCTGAAGCATGTAGTCAATGCCGTCGGTGCCCATCACATTGGTGATCTCATGCGGGTCGGTGACAACGCAGGTCGTGCCGTGGGGGACGACCGCTTTGGCAAACTCCGCAGGACTGACCAGGCTGGATTCGAGATGGATGTGCGCGTCGATGAAGCCGGGGCAGACGACGCAGTCCGAGACGTCGATCTCCTGCCTTCCGCGATAGCTTCCGATGCCGGCGATCCTGCCGTCTGTAACCGCGATATCACCCTTGCAGAGCTCGCCGGAGAAGACGTTGACATAGCGTGCGTTTTTCAGCACGAGGTCCGCCGGTTCGCGTCCGGCGGCGACCTCGATCAAATGCTGCATACGGGAAAGAGCGGAAGTCATTTCATCCATGGCTTGCCTCCATAAAGCTACCGCTCCTCACGGAAGTAGGCCTTGCCCAGCGAACCGGGAGGCTGATCTTCCGGCTTGCGGCGCAGTGAGACCAGAATCAGCACCAGAAGCGTAAACAGGTAGGGGAGCATCTGGAAGATCTTATCCGAGCCTTTGAACAGGCCGGGGACCAAGAAGTAGAACCACGATAGCAGACCGAACAGGTATGCGCCCCAAATGCAGCGCATCGGCTTCCACGTAGCGAAGATGACGAGAGCGACAGCCAGCCAGCCGAGCGCTCCGATCGTGGCGGAGGTTTCCCACAGGCCGTCGATATACTCCATGACGTAGAAGCAGCCGCCGAGACCGGAGATGCCCGCGCCAACGCAGGTGGAGAGGTATTTGTACTTGTTGATGTTGATGCCCGCCGCGTCCGCAGTCGCGGTGTTCTCGCCGACGGCGCGGAGGCTCAGACCGGTGCGCGTCTTGGTGAGGAAATACCAGAGCGCGATGGCGACGACGATGGCAAAATAGACCATAAAGCCGTGGCGGAACAGCAGAGAGCCGAGGTTGAACTTATCCGTAAGACCGTCAAGCCACTTGACCAGCGGCGTGATATAGGCTTTAACTGCGTCCGAGGTGACGTCCGCACGAACCGTGCCGACGCTGCCGAGCGAACCGCCGATGTAGTTGGCGATGCCTGTGCCGAAAATAGTCAAGGTAAGACCTGTGACGTTCTGATTCGTTCTCAAGCTGATCGTCAGATAAGCGAAGAGGAGGCCGCCCAGCATCGACATGCCGAACGCGAAGATTAGGCAGACAAGGACGCAGAGGATCGAGTACAACACTCCCAGGCTCGCTGCCATACCGGATGTCGCGCCCTGAAACCACAGTGCGCCGACCAGCGAGCCGATCGCGCCGATGTACATGATTCCGGGAACGCCAAGGTTGAGGTTGCCGCCTTTCTCGCTCAGGATCTCACCCAGCGCGCCGAACAGAATGACGGTGCCAAACGTGATCGAAAACGTCAGCGTCGTGCTGAATGAAGAGAGAAAGCTCAGAAAACCGCTCATTTCGCCGCACCTCCTTTATGCTTTTTGGAAATGTGCACCTTGTAGTTCGTGAAGAATTCACAGCCGAGCACAAAGAACAGGACGATGCCGGTGAGGATCTTGGAATAGTAGTCGTTAAGCTGGAATGCAGACGCCATCTGCTTGCCCGCCAGCTCCATAAAGGTGTACAGCGCAGCGAAGACGAGCATCAGGTATGGATTCGTATGCGCGAGCCATGCGATGATGATCGCGGTGAAGCCTCGGCCGTCCGCAGTGAGATCGGTCAGCGTTCTCGACACGGCGGAGACCGCCAGGAAGCCGGCAAAGCCGCACACGCCGCCGGAGATCGCCATGGACCGGACGTAGACCTTGTTGACGCGGATGCCGGCGTATTTTGCGGTATTGACCGAGTCGCCGACCACGGAGATCTCATAGCCCTGCTTGGTGTAGCGCAGATATGCCCACATCGCAACGACTACGAGCAGAACAATCAGTACGAGCCACATGAAGTCCTTGTCGTTAAAGTTGCCGGTAAACATCTCGCCGATCCAACCCTTATGGTAGGACGGCGCGCCTGCTTCGCCGTTGACAATGCCGATTTTGACGGTACCTACGGTACCTTCCCAAATCGTACAGAAATAGAGAACGATCTGTATCGCGATATAGTTCATCATCAGAGTGAACAGAGTCTCGTTGGCATTCCACTTTGCCTTGAAGAAGCCGGGGATCATGCCCCAGACTGCGCCAAACAGGATGGCGAGCAGCGCCATCAGGATCAGCAGCGGCAGCGAGGGGATTACCCAGCAGAACTTCATCAGGATCAGAGCGCCGAGGCCGCCCATCAGCATCTGGCCTTCCGCGCCGACGTTCCAGAAGTGCATCTTAAATGCGGGCGCAAGACCGACGGCGATGCAGGAGAGGATCATCGTGCGCTGTAAAAACTCCCACATACGCTTAGAGGTGCCAAAGGAGCCGCCGACCATCTCCGAGAGGACACGGAGGGGATCTCTTCCCGTAAAAAGGAAGGTGATGATGAGGCAGAGAATCAAAGCGGCGATCACGGCAATAACGCGGATCGCAACCGACAAAAGCGACGAGATGCCGTCGCGTTTGGTAATCCGGATCATGCTTTATCCTCCCTTCTGAACTGCGTCATCAGAAGACCGATTTCTTCCTTGGTGGCGGACGCAGCGTCAACGATACCGCTGACCTGTCCGCCGCAGAGTACCAGGATTCTGTCGCAGAGCTCAAGCAGAACGTCAAGATCTTCGCCGACGTAGATGACGGCGGCGCCCTTCATTTTCTGCTCGGTCAGCAGATTGTAAATCATATATGAGGTATTGATATCGAGACCGCGCACAGCGTATGCAGTCATCAGGACGGTCGGGGATGAGGAGATCTCGCGGCCGACCAGCACTTTCTGCACGTTGCCGCCGGACAGCCGCCGGATCGGGATCACGTTCGTGTTTGGTGTAACGACCTCAAGATCGAGCACGATCCTGTCAGCCAGCTCCTGCGCCTTCGCTCTGTCTGCCAGAATGCCCTTGCGGTCGCGGTAGGTTCGCAGCTTGATGTTATCAACGATTGGCATCGAGCCGACGAGACCCGCGCCGAAGCGGTCCTCCGGAACAAAAGAGAGGAGAATACCTGAATTGATGATGTCGAGCGGATCCATTCCGATCAGACTCATCTCCTTGCCCTCCGGAGAAATGTAGCGGATCTCGGAGCCTTCCTCCTCTGGCTGGAGTCCGGCGATAGCCTCCAAAAGCTCCTTCTGACCGGAGCCTGCCACGCCGGCAATGCCGAGGATTTCACCGCCCATTGCGGTGAAGCTGACCTTATCGAGCTTCTTGACGCCTTCCTTGTCCAGAACGGTGAGATTGTTCACGATCAGACGATCGACGCACTTCTCCGCCTTCGGGCGGTCTATGTTCAGCGCAACGGCTCTGCCGACCATCATGTCGGTCAGCGACTGCTGTGTTGCAGTGGCGGTTTCGACATCGCCGATGTATTTTCCCTTCCGCAAGACGGCCACGCGGTCGGACACGTCGAGCACTTCATGGAGCTTGTGCGTAATGATGATGATCGCCTTGCCGTCCTTTTTCATGTTGCGCATGACGGCGAACAGCTTGTCCGTTTCCTGCGGCGTCAGAACGGCGGTCGGCTCGTCGAGGATCAAAGTATTCGCTCCGCGGTACAGGACCTTGACGATCTCAACCGTCTGCTTCTGCGAGACCGACATATCGTAGACCTTCTGGTCCGGGTCGATATCAAAGCCGTAGCGCTCGGCGATCTCGCGCACGGTTCTGCGGATTGAGTTTTTATCAAGCCTGCCTTTTTCTCCCTCCAGCCCGAGAACGATATTCTCCGCCGCGGTAAAGACGTCGACCAGTTTGAAGTGCTGGTGGATCATGCCGATGCCGTAACGGAATGAATCCTTCGGCGAACGGATCGTAACTTCTTCGCCGTCGACGAAGATCTGGCCCTCGTCAGGGAAGTAGATGCCGCCGAGCATATTCATCAAGGTGGTTTTGCCGGAGCCGTTCTCGCCGAGCAGCGCAAGGATCTCGCCCTTGCGCAGGTCCAGCGAGATATCGTCGTTCGCGATGACCTTCTGGCCGAACCGCTTGGTAATATGCCGCAGCTCAATCGCATTGGTTTGCGCCAATATGATCATCCTTTCTGATAGATTAGGGATCAGGGATTAGGAATCAAGAATACCGGACGGAGATGACCTGATTCTTAATCACTGATCCCTTTTGAAAAGAGCCGGAGCCTGCCCGGGAGCAGGCTCCGGCATGGTTATCCAGAGATTTGCCGAGAATCAGTTGAGTTCGGTGATGCCGTCGATGCGCAGATTGAATGCAGGGGCGGACTGGAAGTAGGACTCATGATAGTAGCCGTCGAACATGGCGTTGTCCGCATCGTTGTTCCAGTCGCCGTCCGTATCGGTCGCAAAGGCTTCCTCGACGGTCTTTCCGCCGACGGTGAACGCCTTCTGATCAAACGGATGCAGGGAACCGTCCTTCAGCGCGGCGATGATTTCATCAACCTTTTCCTGGGTGCCGGGCGCTGCGTTCGGACCGAGCGGAGTCAGGGCGACGGCATCTTTATCGAAGCCTTCCGCCCAGTTGGTGGCGATGTCCTCGCCGTTCATGGCGGCGCCGATCGCGTAGGTGTAGTAGACGCCCCATTCATTCGTCGGAGAGGTCAGCGCGGCGTTCGGCGCAGCGGTCAGCATGTCGATGTTGTAACCGACGGAGTAGACCGTAGTGCCTGCGTTCAGCGCAGCCTCGCAGGCAGACGGAGCACCGGTGGAGTCAGCGTGCTGGCCGATGATGACGCAGCCGTCGCCGATCATCTGCTCTGCAGCAGCCTTTTCGGCAGTGATGTCAAACCAGGAGGAGGTATACAAAACCTGCATCGAGACGTTCTCATAGACGCTCCTGATGCCAAGGAAGAATGCAGTGTAGCCAGAGACGACCTCTGCGTAGGGATATGCGCCGACGTAGCCGACCTTGACGGTGCCATCCTTGGCGTAGTTCTTCGCCGTGAGCTTG
This sequence comes from uncultured Clostridia bacterium, assembly GCA_947165085.1. Lineage (GTDB taxonomy): Bacteria > Bacillota > Clostridia > Oscillospirales > Oscillospiraceae > JAZOXB01. The sequence goes on from CAMUZA010000023.1 coordinate 22,726, forward strand.
CCTTCTTCCTCAAGCTGGGCGATCTTCATGCCGGCGACGACGCCGGAGACGAAGCGGGCCTCATAGATTTCCGTGAACGCATTCTTGTAGTTCGCAAGACCGGATGCCTTTGCCTTGTCGCCGGTCATGGCGACGATCTGCACGTCGGGGTTCTGCTCCGCTGCGAGCTTTGCATAGTCCTGATGACCGTAGGAATTGGTGAACACCAGCTTACAACCCTGGTCAATGCAGTCCTCAATTGCGGTTTTGCAGGTCTCGTCTTCGCCGATGGCATACTTCCAGACGAAGTTGTCCGTCTCATCCAAGCCGAGCGCCTTTGCCGCTTCCTTAATGCCGTTGATGTGCGCGAGGGTGTAGCCTTCGTTTTCGTCACCGACAAGAACCACGCCTACCTTGAAATCGCTGTTGGCAGACGGGCTGCAGCCTGCAAAAATTGCTGTTGCAAGTAACAGGCAAAGCAGAAGTGCAATCAGTTTTTTCATTTCAAAATAGCCCTCCTATTCAAAATTCGGATGTGTCACTTATGCAACACTATCACTGATTACAGAATAGCACAATCCGTAAATTAACACAATAGATAATAAAGAAAAATGTGAAAAATTCGTCAGAATAGACAAAACATAACGGCTGATTCTGTGGAAGGTGAAGGGTATTGAGTTTTCTTGCGATCGTTTACGATCGCACTGCGCTGCAATTTTAATCAACAGGACAGACCGGTGCGAAGACAATCTGCAGATGCCGAACTAATCGGGCACGCCGTCGCGTAAACGAACAGTTTGGCGTTCGGTCTAACTGCAGTGCGTGTTCCTTTAGTGGTACTCCGTATTCGTTCGCCTCAATAATATCCTGCAGATTTACATGTCCGTTGCGGGAATGTACAGACCTTGCCTCCGCGGAGGCAATTATGGACTATTTTCCGGGCTGAAGCCCTGATTTTGCGACCTCCGGGAAGGAATGAAAAACCCGAAACTCCTGAAAATCAAGGGTTTCGGGTGGTGCCGGTGGCCGGACTCGAACCGGCACGCTGTCGCCAGCGGTGGATTTTGAGTTTTTCGATCTATCGGGCGTCTAGCGGACTTTAACGGAAGATAACGGAATATATTTTGGCACTCCGTCATGACTGCAGAGGGCTCGAAGTTCAGAATCGGAAAGCTCAGAAAAACCCCAAAAATGGAGGTCCATTTTGGAGGCCCATCGGGAAAACCGAGAATCCTGACATCGAAAAAACGTAGGAAAATCAAGGGTTTTCCAGCCTCGGCAGCACAGCTCGCGCAGTAGATTTTGAATTATTGAAGTCGATCGGAACTAATCGGCCCACGGAGGTATAATACGGACTTTAGTGCCTTTGTTTTCCCGCGCCGCCAACGTTGAAAATGGAACAAAAAGCCAAATAATCCGTTATTTCAAAGGCTTTCAGGCTCGATCCTCTGCGGAATAAAATTTAGAAAACGGAGGCCCACTGGAGGCCCAGGCCCCATAATCGGACCAAAAATCCGGCAGTCCAAATGCAATAAGTAACACAAGCCCGGTGGAATGGCACAACTGCTATTGACAAAAACATTACTATATTCTGGAGGGTGCCATGCTGGACAGAAAATACTACGAAAAGAAATTTGCCACATATCCTGACCTGGTTTCAACTGCCGATGTCGGTGCAATGCTTGACGGTATCAACACCAAAACAGTTCTTGGCCTTCTATGGAGATCTGAAATCAAGTCATTTAGAAACGGAAACCGTTATTATATCCCCAAGGAATGCGTTATCGACTTTATCCTAAGCGAGAACTATCAAGCGTTGAGAAAGAGAGTGATGGCATTAAGGCAATCACAAATGATTGAGGAGGATATTGACGGGTATCGAAACAGACTCCTCGCCTTCTGTTCATCGCCTCGTTCTCGTAAAGAAATGATGGCGTTTCTCAGCCTAAAGAGTCCCAAGCTGTTCTATCGTCTAATCCTGAATCCATTGCTGGAAACAGGTGAGCTTCACCGGACCATCCAAAGCAGAGATTGCATCTCAACGCAGAAATATATTCGAGGGTTCAAGGTCTTTTGAACACACCGGAATCGCACATTTGCTTTATTGTACAGCGGACTGTACAATGGTGTCAAGGAGGCGATGAACTATGGCAAAAGAAAAACACTACATTGAAATGACCGCATCCGATTGCCGTCTGGCGTATCATGCCCTGATGCAGTTCCGTAATGACGTGATCGCAAAGGGAATTGACCCCGTTGACATTAACGAGCTTATTCTTCGACTGCTGAAATTGCAGAAGAAGCTCGCCTGAAAAACATATCTCAATATCGAGAATTTGCCCCATGTTTTCACCTTAGAAGACATGGGGCTATTTTTATGCCCAAAACATCAAGGGAAAGGAGGAATTGCCTATGTATGCGCCTGAATCTGCAATGAAGGGAGGATTTCAATGGAAAAATGCAAGGTTATTGCCATTACGAACCAAAAGGGCGGTGTGGGCAAGACGACGAGCACCGTCAACTTAGGTGTTGGTCTTGCACGGGAGGGCAAGAAGGTATTACTCATCGACGCAGACCCGCAGGGCAGCCTGACGGTCTGCATGGGCTTCCAGAACCCGGACGCCCTGGAACAATCGCTGGCGACGGCCATGAACGCTGTGATCAACGACGAGCCGTTTGATCCATATCAGGCTATTCTTTCTCATCGTGAGGGCGTGGAGCTCATGCCGGCGAATATTGAACTGTCCGGTCTGGAAACCAGTCTGTTCAACGTGATGAGCCGGGAGTTTGTTCTGAAAAACATGGTGGACGGTCTTCGACAGGACTACGACTACATCCTGATTGACTGTATGCCATCGCTTGGAATGATGACCATCAATGCCCTGATTGCCGCTGACAGCGTGATTATCCCTTCTCAGCCCAGCTTCCTGTCCACAAAAGGTCTCGGCCTTCTGATGAAATCTGTAGCAAAGGTGCGTCGGGCAATCAATCCCAGGCTAACCATTGACGGCATCCTGCTGACAATGGTTGATCGGCGCACCAACAACGCCAATGAGATCATTGCATCCCTGCGGGAGAGTCTGGGGCGGCAGATCCACATCTTCTCTACGGAAATCCCACGCTCTGTCCGTGCCGCCGAAGCGTCCGTCACAGGAGCTAGCATTTTCGACTACGACAAGAGCGGCAAGGTCGCCCAAGCCTACGAAAATCTGACGAAGGAGGTGTTGTCGCTTGAAGAACGGTCAAAAGATCGACCTCGGTCTGACGGGGTACGATGAGCTGTTCATGACAGAACAGGAGCGTCACGAGAACCGACTGCCAAAAATTTACGACATCCCCCTGAGCGAGATCGACGATTTCCCCAACCATCCTTTTAAGGTGCGGCTGGATGAGGACATGGATCAGCTTGTCCAAAGCGTCAAGGATCGGGGCGTCATTGTTCCTATCACCCTGCGCCAAAAAGACGATGGGCGTTACGAGATCGTATCTGGCCATCGCAGAAAAAAAGCCTGTGAGCTTGCCGGGTTTGACACGATCCGGGCGGAAATCCGGGATTTGACGCGGGACGAGGCAATTATCCTGATGGTCGAATCCAATCTGCAACGGTCGGTTATTCTCCCCAGCGAGAAAGCATTTTCCTATAAAATGCGGCTGGATGCGATGGCTCGGCAGGGTCAACGCACAGACTTAACTTGTGACCCAGTGGGGCACAAGTTGCCAGGAATGAAATCCGTTGAATACTTGGCGGAGGTATCACCGGATAGTAAAACTCAGGTTCAACGCTATATCCGTCTCACCGAACTTATCCCCACGCTTCTTGACGTTGTGGACGAAGGTCGGATCGGGATGCGCCCTGCGGTGGAGTTGTCCTACCTCTCCAAAGACGAGCAGTCCGCCCTTGCGGATGCCATGTCCTACATGGACTGCACCCCCTCCCACGATCAGGCGATCCGTATGCGGAAGATGTCCGGCGAGGGCAAACTGACGCCGGAAGCCATTGAAGCAATCATGGGCGAGGTCAAACCCAACCAGCGGGAAAAGATCAGTTTTCGGGCTGATCGCCTGCGACAATACATTCCCAAAAACATTTCCCCCAGCCAAACCGAGGATTATGTGATGAAAGCGCTTGAACATTATTCTCGTTATTTGGAACAGGTCAAGAAGCGGAATGAGGCCAGATAAAGGCTACTCCAAGGGGAAAGTCTGTCCTTTTGACGGAGGGAGCATCCGTTTGTCCCCCTCTCACACTCTCCCCCTCTTGACCGGCAGTACCAACTGAAAAAAGGAAGGAGGCATACTGTATGGAGTTGAAAACGATCATTGCCATCGGTCTTGTTGTGTTCATCGTCGGTGCGGTGATTTTTCTGAAGATCCGGCAGAAAAAGAAGTAAAACGCAGACTTGCTGTTTCCTGGCTTTTCCTCTATATTGGGCATAGAAAAACTGACGGAGGTGCCTGGTATGAAGAAATGGAATCTTGGAATTACAGCAATTTGTCTGGCTGCTCTGCTGGTCGGATGTGGAAAAGCGCCTGCATCCCCGGTGCAAGAGTCAACTGCCCCGGATGTCAGAATGGAAGTACAGGCTACCGACACCGCCTTCTCCGAGCCTTCAACAGAAGAAGCTCTGACGGAGCCGGTCACTGCCG
>CAMUZA010000024.1 GCA_947165085.1 uncultured Clostridia bacterium
GACAATGATCACGGACAGTGCGACGTCTCCGGCTGGCGGGATATCGTGGCGATCTCCGCAGGCGTCTTCCACACGGGCGGGTTGAAGTCCGACGGCACGGTCGTCGCGGTCGGATCGGGAGATTATCACGGCGGTCGCTGCGACGTCTCCGGCTGGAAGAATATCGTGGAGGTCGCTGCTGGCTTCTTCCACACGGTCGGGTTGAAGTCCGACGGCACGGTCGTCGCTGTCGGATGGAATGACGACGGTCAGTGCGACGTCTCCGGCTGGAAGAATATCAAGATTGCGGAGTAACAGCCTACAATCCTGCGAATTCATGCGATGAACGCGCGGGCGCGAAGACCCGCGAATTCATATAGAGCTAGCAATTGCGAGAAGCACAATCATAATACGTCTTCGCCTGCGGCGGCATCTACGTCTCCGCTGCGGAGACCGCTGCGAAGGTCAGTATCAGCGTGGACTATCAGGGCAATATCAACTAAAAACGGTCTGCAATCGGGGAGGGAACGCCATGCAGGTATGGAACAGAACAGAACTGGTAGACGAGCCGGAGGTCGGCGCGGGCGCGATCCGCTTCGCCTACGGCAATGCATTCGGACGCTTCCTTGCCAAGACGATCCTGTGCAGAAAAATCGTCTCGAATCTCTACGCGGCGTGGCAGCGTTCCGCTTTGTCGAAACGGAAGGTAAAGAAGTTCATAGCGCAGTACGGTATTTCGACCGAGGACTGCACCACGCAGGACTTTCCGAATTTCAACGCCTTCTTCACCCGTCAGCGGAAAGATTATGTAAACCTGACGGCGGAAAACGAGCTGCCCGCGATCGCGGACAGCAAGCTGACTGCGCTGCCGATCAGCGCGGGCTGCCGCTTCCATGTCAAGGGCGTGCCCTATACGGCGGCGGAGCTTCTTGACGACAAGGCGCTCGCGAAGGAATACCGCGGCGGTATCTGCCTGATCTTCCGCCTTTCGCCGGACGACTACCACCGTTACGTCTATCCCGACGGCGGCACGCAGGAGCCGTGCCGCCATATCAAGGGCGTTTTGCACACGGTCAACCCGATCGCGGCGGACATGAAGGTCTATCGCAGGAACGCCCGCACGGTGCAGCGTCTGCGCACGGAGCATTTCGGCGACGTGCTGCAAATGGAGGTTGGCGCGCTGCTGGTCGGCAAAATCGTCAATCACGAGGAGGGCACGGCGGCGTTTTCCAAGCTGCAGGAAAAGGGCTACTTTGCCTACGGCGGCTCGACGGTGATCCTGCTTCTCAAGCAGGACGCCGTCCGCATCGACGAGGATATTCTGACCCATTCCGCGCAGGGCATCGAGACGAAGGTGCGGCTCGGCGAACGGATCGGTGTGAGAATATGAGCAGCCGATTCTTTCAGAACCGGGACTGCGAGTACTTCCCGTGCCATAAGGATGCCGATCCGGAAACCTTCAACTGCCTGTTCTGCTATTGCCCGCTCTACGCGCTGGGCGAGAGCTGCGGCGGCGGCTTTACCTACACGAAAGACGGCGTTAAGGACTGCTCCGCCTGCCTGTTTCCGCACCGCCCGGAGAACTATGGGCGCGTCTGTGAAACGCTCGGCGAGATCATAGAGCAATGCAAGAAAGAATAACAATTAACAATGCTGGGGCGGCCATTGGCCGCCCACTGAACGATACCGATCAAAATCGCACGGGCGCCCAATGGGCGCCCGTGCTCTGAATGCCAGCCGTATCGCCAACGGTGAGGGGAGTCGCTTGCATTTCTGCCTGCGGCAGAAATAAAGGTAGCGCCGGCAGAAACGCCGGCGCCGACAGTCCACCGGACTGTCGCATTTAATTCTTCGACTCCCCTCATCTTTGCTTTCTCCAAAAAGGACGGAGGGCTGTTGCCCTCCGTCCTTTTTGGAGCAGGTGAGGGGAGTCGAACCCCCCTATTCAGCTTGGGAAGCTGATGTTCTACCGATGAACTACACCTGCATTGTCGTCATTATAACACCTGTCGGGGAAAAAATCAATCGCTTTTCTGCACACAGCGCTTTTTTTCAAAGCGTCTTGACCTGCCTCCGCCGTGACAAGCAGAAGCACCGCCGTTTCTTGACTTTTTTCGTCACGGAGATTATAATGCAGATACAGTATAACAAATCAATTCCCTACGTCGTCGCGTCAATGGGAGAAAAGGAGAGATAACAATGGCGTTCAAAAGAGCTTTGTGGTCAAGCGGATATACCTATCAGGTCGTCTGTCCTGCCTGCGGCATGGCGTTTTCCTACAACGACCGGCAGCTTGATTTCAGACCGTGGTATCCCAATGGATATATCTATTGTCCGCGCTGCCGCAAACCGTTCCGGCACAGTGAAATCTACGCGGTCCACCCTGACGGAACGCGCGTTTACAACACGGTTGCCGAAGCAGAGCAGGCGATTAACAACGGTTATTACAATATGCTCGGCGTGAATCAGCCGCCCGCGCAGGCGTACCAGCCGCCCGTGCAGCCGGCGCAGCCGTCGTATCAGCAGCCCGTTCCGCCCGTGCAGATGCAGCAAGGCGAGAGCTTCTGCTCGAAGTGCGGCCGCGCCTACCGCGCCGGCGTGGATCATTTCTGCTCCGGCTGCGGCAACAAGCTGGATTGAGCGTACCTGCAGTTTCCGCAAGAGAAAACGGAGGACACGGTGTGTCCTCCGTTTTCTTTGCAGATTGCGTTACAGCTCCAGCTTGAGATCGCCCTGACGAATCCAGCCGAGCTTTCGCATGATCTCGCTGAACAGAAGCGTCAGCGCGGCGGGCAGGACGAGACAGATCAGGACCAGTCCGATCCAACCCTTTGCGCCCATCGCAGACGCGCCCATCGTGGTGACGACGCCGAGCGGACCGACCAGACCGCAGGTGCCCATACCGGCGGCGACGCCCGTGTTTTCCATCTGGAAGAGCAGCGTCGAAATCGGCCCGACGATCGCGGACGACAGGATTGTCGGCAGCCAGATCACGGGACGCTTGACAATGTTGCCCATCTGGAGCATCGACGTGCCGAGTCCCTGCGCAGTGAGGCCGCCCCAGCGGTTTTCGCGGAAGCTCATCACGGCGAAGCCGACCATCTGGCAGCAGCAGCCGGCGGTCGCCGCGCCGCCTGCCAGACCGGCAATGCCGATCATGGCGCAGATCGCTGCCGAACTGACGGGCAGGGTCAAAAGAACGCCGACCACGACGGAGACGATGATGCCCATGAAGAAGGGCTGCAGCTCCGTGGCGGTGTTGATGAATTCGCCCGCGTAGTGCATGCCGTAGGCGATCGGCGGGCAGAGCAGCAGGGAAACACCGTAGCCGACAAGGATCGTAACGATCGGCGTGACGAGGATATCGACCTTTGTTTCTTTATAGACGAGCTTGCCGAGCTCACAGGCGAACAGCACGGCGAGATAAGAGCCTGCGGGTCCTGCGGTATAGCCGTCCGCGCCGAGGGAATAGCCGATCGCGCCGACGACAGCGCAGGAAAACAGCAGAAGACCGTCCGCTTTCAGCGCGTAGGCGACGGCGACGCCGATGGTTGCGCCGACGACAGCGTTTACGATGAGGTTGACGACTTTAGCTGCAAGCTCCTCGTTCTGCACAAGCGCTGCGACCTGTTCATTCTGAGCGAGTTTGGCGACACTCTCCAAAAATGAAATGCCACACCATTTGCCAAGCGTGCTGAAGATCGTACAGATCAGCAGAGAAGCAAACAGTCCCTGCGCCATTGCGCCCATCGCGGTGACGAAGTAGGTCCTCCAGGACAAGCTGATATTCTTCTTTGCCAGAAATGCTTTCATTGTGATTCCTCCGTCCGTATATTTCTGCGGAAGCGTTTGCCCCATTGTAGCGCAAAACGGAGAAGATTGCAAGAGGCGCGAATTGACTTTCTGCCGCCTATAGATTAAAATGAAAAAAGAAAGGGGAGGATGGAATGGATCGAATTCCCGTGATCTTCGACGGCGATCCCGGTCACGACGACGCGATCGCCTGGATGCTGGCAAAGGCAAGTCCGCTGCTGGATATCCGCGCCGTGACCTCGGTGTGCGGCAATCAGACGATCGAAAAGACGACCTATAACGCCATGCGCATCTGCACGCTTCTCGGGATCGACGCGCCGATCGCCATGGGAAAACCCGCGCCGCTGATGGCGCCGCCGATGAACGCGCCGTCCGTCCACGGGCAGTCCGGGCTCGACGGTCCGAAGCTGCCGGAGCCTTCCATGCCGCTTTGCGAGCTTCGCTCGGTGGAGCTGATGGCAAAGGTCCTGCGAAAGAGCGAGGACCCGGTTACGATCGTCGCGACCGGCCCGCAGACGAACGTCGCCGCGCTGCTGCTCGCGCACCCGGAGCTGAAATCGAAAATCGCACGAATCAGCTTCATGGGCGGCGGTATCGCGCACGGCAACTGGACGCCTGCCGCGGAGTTCAACATTCTGGTCGACCCCGAGGCGGCGGATATCGTGATGAAGAGCGGAATACCGATCACGATGAGCGGACTGGACGTGACGGAGAAAGCGCTGATCTATCCCGCTGACTTCGAGCGGGTGCGCGCGGTCGGCAACGAGGTCGCGCGGGTCGTGGCGGACTGGCTGGAATTCTTCTACGAATTCCACCGCAGGCTCGGCTATCCGGGCGCGCCGCTGCACGACCCCGTCGCGGTCGTGTCGCTGATCCGCCCCGATTTACTGGAAACGAAAGCCCTCTGCGTTCAAATTGAGACAAAGGGCGAATACTGCCGCGGCGCGACGATTGGCCACGACCGTGCGCCCGCCAACGCGCGGGTCAATCTCGGCATTGACCGCGACGGCTTTGCCGATCTGCTGGTCGAAGCGGTTCGCGCTTACGGGGAGGCGAGATCATGAAGAGGATACCCGTTTGGATCGACTGCGATCCCGGCGTGGACGACGCGGCGGCGCTGGTATTGGCAGACCGCCTGCCGGAATTGGAGCTGCTTGGCATCAGCACGGTCGCAGGCAACGCGCCCCTGCCGCTCACGACGGAAAACGCGCTGAAAATCTGCGATTTAATGGGGAAGGACTACCCCATTTTTCCCGGTGCGGACAAGCCCCTGCTGCGGCCCTATGAGTACGGCGAGAGCTTCCACGGCGCTGACGGACTGGGCGGGGCAAAGCTGCCCGACCCATCCGGCAAGGCGCAAGCCGTCCCCGCGTGGGACGCGATCTACGAGGCGGCGAAGACCTGCGTGGGGAAGCTGGAGCTGATCACCCTCGGACCCTTGACCAACATTGCGATCGCCCTTGCCAAGCACCCCGACCTGCCGGATTATCTGTACCGCATCACGCTGATGGGCGGCTCCGCGACCCGCGGCAACTGCACGCCCGCGGCGGAGTTCAACATCCACGCAGACCCGGAAGCGGCGCAGATCGTCTTCCGCTGCCCCGTGCCGAAGGTAATGTGCGGGCTCGAGGTCACAGAGCAGGCTTTCTTAACAAGAGACGAGCTGGACGGCCTCGGCAGGATCGACCGCCCGATGTGCCGCTTCTTCTATGAAGCCACGCCCGACCTCTGGCGCAAGAATACGGCGGTCGGGCAGGGCGGCTGGTGCGTCCACGACGCCTGCCCGGTGCTTTATGCCGCAAGACCGGAGGTCTTTTCCGGCAGGGAGGCGGGCGTGTTCGTTGAAACGCAGTCCGAGCTGACCTTCGGCAAAACCGTCACTGACCTCTGCAGCGATAAGAAATTCGGCGAAAAAAACACCCTCGTCGTCCTCGACCTCGACCGACCCGCCTTCCGCGACGCGCTGCTCGGCGCGATCAAGCGCGCCTGAATATGGAAACGAGTTGTAAAGCATACATGGAGCAGATCAAACAGACCTATCGGGTCGTGCGTCTGCTCTCTGAAAAAAACGACGCAGCCGTGATGAGGCTGCGGCACAAAACGCTGGAAAAAGATATTATTCTGCGGCGCTATTCCGATCCGATTCCCGCCTATGACGCCCTGAAAGAGATTCGCCACCCGAATCTGCCGGAGATATACGACAGCCTGCGCTTTGCGGACGGGCAGATCGTTTTGGAGGAATTTATCGACGGCGTGAGCGCGGCGGAGGTGCTCGAAACCGGAACGTACACCCCGCGCGGCGCGGCGGACGTCCTGCGCAAGGTCTGTGCCGCGGCCGCCGCACTGCATAACCTTGGCGTCCTGCATCTGGATATCAAGCCGGAGAACGTGATCGTCACGGCTGCGGGCGAGGTCAAGCTGATCGACCTGAACGCATCGAAGCTGACCTCTGCGGAGCGGAAGCCGGAAACGACCGTCCTCGGCACGATCGGCTACGCCGCCTACGAGCAGTTCGGCATTTCCCCCTGCGACGAGCGGACGGACGTGTTCGCCCTCGGCGTGCTGCTGAACGTCCTTTTGACGGGCGAACACCCGGCAAAGCGGTGCGCGTCCGGCCGCCTCGGCAGGATCGTCCGCAAATGCACGCAGACCGACCCCGCCGCCCGCTGCCAGAGCGCAGCGCAACTGCTGGCAGCGTTATAAAAATGCGTGGACGTGACTTATCACGTCCGCGCATTTTTGCTATATTGATGCTCTGGAGTCGGAAAGCAGCTCGTATTTTTTTGCTTTTCAGACGAATATGCAGCGGCAGATGCACCGTAGTTATATAAAGCTCTGACCAGTGCCCGCAGATTTGTGTTCTCACTGTTCTGCATAGAGCTGATATAGGTATTAACGGAGTAGGACACGCTTCTACCGATTTGCGTGTTTCTTTGATAAAACGCCGCTGTTATTTCATCGTCAAATTCGTTCGCATTAACACCAATCATTTCTATATAATAAAGATTGCTGCCGTTGCCAGCTTTGACGAAGTCAGATGAGGAAAAGGACTGTAATCGCCCGTTGATCGAACAGCGTACTGTCAGCCCGCGCACGGAAGTCGTTGTAAAGTAGAAGCGAACTGCAAGCGTATTCTGCAGAACCAAGCTTGCAGCGATCCAATCTACATTCACGTTCCTGATGCCTGAAAAAGATATTGGTTTGCAGGTAAACGCTTCGAATCTGCTGGGCGTCAGATTAAGTCCTTCTGTTACAAGTTCATCCGCCTTGTAATTCGAGTATTCTTGCGCTGTTGCACCGTAGGTCAGTAAATCGGACAGCAGGGTTTTGAGCGCAGGATCATCTGCATGGCTGTTCATTGTGTTGACACAATACTGTTTCACACTATAATTTAAAACGGCATCGGTATAGTCTTCCCCATTCAACTCTGCGTGGAGAACGGCTGAGATCGGATCTCCCATGCACTGTGGATTGATGTCGGCGAACGTAAAGCAGTACTTTCCACTATCATTCACGGTATAATTTGTGACGGTATAATCTGTGCCTTGATAGGTAAACACCATGCGTGGATTTTGTGCGCCAGCCGGAACGCTGACTGCATAGACCATGTTGATGTTCTCATCCAGTATTGGATAAGCTGCCTCAATGACGACTTCTGAAGCACCACAGATGCAAACACCGTTTGTGAAGGTGTGCGCTTCGGTCAGACTGTAGTCGCATCGAGTACAATTTGCAGTATGTGTACCGTCTTCATGGTTGGTATGAATCAGCGCGTGTCCGAGCGGCGGGATTTCCGTGAAAGTAGTGTAGTCACATCTCGTACAGGTCTTATAGGCTTTCCAACCTGCTTCTGTGCAGCTCGCTGCTTTCGCCAAGTGCTTGACAAGGTTGTGCCCAAGCGGAGGAGTTTCCGTGAAGGTGGTGTAGTCACATCTTGTGCAGGTTTTGTAAGCGTTCCAACCGGTTTCGGTACAGGTTGCAGCCTTTGCGGGGTGACTTCGAAAATCGTGACCAAGCGCATCCACGTAAGCGTCTGCATAGCTGTAACCGCAGGAGCAGACATGGGTCGTATAGCCAAATACTGTGCAGGTAGGAGACGTTATAATCTCAGAAAACTCGTGCTTGTGCGCATCCAAATAGTGCATTCTGGCATATCTGTCCAAATGGTCGTTATTTAAGCCCATCTCAATCGCTTTCCACTGCGCTTTGGTGCCATGAAAATAAACGTTGGTGGTTGCGGCCCCAACGGGGAATGCGTTGTTGCCGATGCTTTTTACGTTGCTGCCGATCGTAACGCTTGCCAGCTTGGTGCAGCCGGAGAACGCATAGCTGCCGACGGTTTCCACACCGTGACCGATGGTGACGCTTACCAGCGCGGTGCAGCCGAAGAACGTGGAAGAAAGAATTTTCGTTACGCTGCCGGGAATGCAGACGCTTGTCAGCGCGGTGCAACCGCCGAATGCATCTCCGCCGATGCTTGTTACACCGGCTTCGATTGTAATGCTCGTCAGCCCACGGCAGTCATAGAATGCCTTAAATCCGATGCTTTTTACGCTGCTTGGAACGGAAACGCTCTTCAGTGCGGTGCAAGCATTGAATGCCCATTCACCGATGTATTTTACACCGTCAGGGATGGAAACGCTTGTCAATCCTGTGCAGAAATCGAATGCTCCATAGCCGATATATGTCACGCCGCTGGGGATTGAAAAGGAGCCGCTCCTTCCGGCGGGATAGCAGAGCAGATGTGTTTTGCTCTTGTTGTATAAAACCCCGTCAACACTGCAATAGCGTTCATTCCCTGAAGTTACGTTGATGCTCAACAGACTACTGGAGCGTGCAAACGCACCGTCTCCAATGCTCTGCACGTTGTCGGGAATTGTGACGCTCAGTAAACCGGAGCTTTTGAATGCTTCATCGCCGATGCTTGCTACGCCGCTGCCGATCGTGACGCTTTTCAGAGCGGCACAACAAAAGAATCCTTGTTTGCCGATACCGGTTGCACTGTCCGGGATTGTAAGGATCATCAGCCCGCTGCAATACGCGAACGCCAAGTCGCCGATGCTTGTCACACCTTCGCAGATCGTAACGCTTTCCAATTTGGAACAGTATTCAAATGCCCGCTCGCCGATGCTCGCCACTCTGCCTGGGATTGTGATGCTTTTTAATTCCGAACAACCCTCAAATGCCTGAGCGCCAATGCTCGTTACGCTTTCCGGGATCGTAATACTCTGCAGCTTAGTACAGTCCATAAACGCTGAGGATGCAATCAGCTTCGTGCCTTCCCGAACGGTTATTTCCTTGCAGTAGCTGGTTCCTTTAAGCAAGAAATTTCCGATATATAAGATATTGTTTATCCAGTTTCTCGAGTTGTCATAATACTCGGTGTTTGTGAAGGCGTCCGCGCCAATCATTGTAACGCTGTCGGGAATGCTGATGTTCTCTAATTTGTAGCAGTTCTGAAACGCATAGTTGCCGATGCTGGTCACACTATCGGGAATCGAAATACTTGTCAGTGCGGAAAACTCATAAAAAGCGTAATCTGCAATCGTCTTTGTCCCAGACCGTATATAGGCGCTTGTTACAGTATTGTCCTTTGTTGCAACTAAATGATGACCGATATATAGATAATTCCCGCTCCATCCCCAACTGCTATTGTAATAGTCAGTGTTATGAAAGGCACCGCTCATGATGCACGATACACTGTCCGGAATGGTAATACTTCCCAGAGAAGTACAGCCATAAAAAGCCCGCAACATGATGGACGTCACGCCGTCCGGAATTTCAATCCATGTCAGACTGGTGCAGTTATAGAAGGTTTCAGTATCTATGACCGTAATACTGTCCGGGATGTTAATCCGCGCCAGACTGGTGCAGTTGCGGAAGGCTGCGCTGCCAATGGACGTCACGCTGTTCGGAATTGTAATACTTCCTAGAGCGGTGCATCCTTCAAACGCAGAACTGTCAATGGCCGTCACGCTGTTCGGAATTGTAACGCTTGTCACCTCGCTGCAGTCCTTGAACGCAGAAGCGCCAACACTTGTTACGCTGTCGGCAATGCTGATGGTTTTGATGGAACTGCTGTAGGTTAACCACGGCCACTCGAAGGATAGATTGTCCATCTTTCCCGCGCCGGAGATTTCCAAAACGCCGGTTTCAGCATTTAGTGTCCACGTAATATTCTCTCCACAGAACCCGAAGTATAACGCAAGAGGATCGGCACCGAACGCGACCTGCGGGAGCAGACAGGCAAGCAACGCGATTGCGCAAAACAATGAGAGCATTCTTTTCATGTGTATGTCTCCGTTCTGAATACTGACATTTAGTCATTGAAATAATGCAGTCCTGCATAATTCAAGTCAAAACCGACCGCCTGCATACTGATATAACGGACATTAGTTATGTATCCGCTTGCTTCCAGCATCTTGATTATTTCACGATCTCCTTGTCCAAGTGGTATGAAATTGACTGAATTATGCTCATTTTTTCGATCAATTGCCATTTTTAAGAAAACTTCAAATTCTTTCAAGTACGATCACTCCTTATGCAGATAAACGGTGGATTAGATGGACGTTGATATACTTTTAATTTCCTGTTCAAATATATCTACTATGTTACTATACTATAAATAATGCTTATAGTCAATATATAATTCCTGTAGTATGTTTCAACTCCTGCGGTTTTTCGGTAAAATAGAATAGTTAAGTATGCAATCGAGGTGAAACACCGTGCAGGAGCTGGACTATCGGGCGATCGGTCAGCGCATCCGCGCCGCCCGTCAGAAAAAGAAGATCACGCAGGAAACTTTGGGGGAGCTGTGCGGACTTTCGACCGCGCATATCGGTCACATCGAGCGCGGCACGCGGACGCCCTCGCTGCAGACGGCGTTTCAGATCGCCTCGGTCTTGGAGGTCAGCATGGATTACCTCGTGTTCGACGCAGCGTCAGAGCCGAAGCAGGTTTTGACCGCCATCGGCGCGCGTCTGCAGGGGAAGAGCGATGCGCAGGTCAAGGCGTTTTTGAGCGCGGCGAAAGCCCTCGCGGACAAAATCGACGAGCTTTGATATACAACCATTATACTTGTGTTTTTGCGGTCTGTCCTATGCTGTCAGCATAGAGCAGGCCGCAAATTGTCGTTCTTGCCGCAAACTGCCGTGCTTGTCATTGCGAGATCGCGCAGCGATCGCGGCAATCCGTGCGTCCCGATGCGGGACACTTTGCCGTAATTCGGCGCATGTGCCATCCCTGTTGCGGACAGATCGCACCAGCAGGGGGTAGGCCGCATCCGTAAGGCGGCAGAGCCGCCAACGGCTGCGCACCCCGCATAAAGCGGGCAATGACAGAACCGGTGGATTTTGCCGTCCACCTGCAAAACGATTGACGGAGCGGTCGATTTATGCTACTCTTAAGCCAATAGAGAGGTGATTTTCATGGCAAAGGATACGGCGCATTTACTGGAAGAGCTGCGCAACTGCGCGGATTTCAGGAGCTTCTACCGCGAAAACGAGGAATACCTGCCGAAGCGCACGCTGGCGGAGGCTTTGGACGCGCTGGTAAAGAAGCGTGGCATCAAAAAGTCCGAGGCGATCCGCCGCGCGGAGCTGTCCGAGGTCTACGGCTATCAGATCTTCTCCGGCTTGCGCGTGCCGGAGCGGAAAAAGCTGCTTGCCCTCGCCGTGGGGATGCAGCTCGATCTGGAGGAGATGCAGACTCTGCTGAAAACCACCGGCTACGCGCCGCTTTACGCGAAAAATGCGTTTGACTGCGTCGTGATCTACGCCGTCTGTAAAAAGCTGCCCGTCGCGGAGCTGAACGACATGCTCTACGACTACGGCATGGAAACGCTGGGGTGAGCAGATGAAATGCCCGTATTGCGGCGCGGAGCTGCAGGAGAACGCGCGCTTTTGCCTGTATTGCATGAAATCGCTGCAGGACAAGCAGACGATCGAAACGCCGCGCGTGAAAAAATGGCGTTGGCTCATTCCGATCGCCGCGGCAGGCACGGCGATCGCCATCCTTCTGTTTTTCGTCCTGCGGCAGGAAGCGCCTGCGCCGGAAACGAATGCCGAATCGACACAATGGAGCGAAAGCGGGGAAACGCCTGCAGCGACGGAGGCTGCTCCGACACAGATGACCGTGAACAGGGAGCTACCGCCGATCACCGACCCGAACACGTTTTACTTCACCGCGGTATCGTGGTCGAAGGAGCTGGAAATAAACGAGCTGTGGGAGCCCGCTTCCATGTGGTTTCCTGACGAAACGCGCGCCGTTGTTCCGCTGAATCTGCAGGAAGCAGACTGCCAAGTCCTCTTTTTGGAGGGCGGCAGTACGATTTTTGCTTCCGTTACGAACCTGACCGACGACACGCTTGCGGACGGGCAGCGCGTCGCGGAGTGTATCGCCGCGGCGGTCTACGACGGCATCGCGGACGCGCCTTCGCTTCAAGACGTTCTTCCGGCGGAGCAGACGGAGACTTCTCTGCTTGCGCTGCTGCAGCTCGATGACCCTGCGGATGCGGGAAGGGTGACCGGCGTCGCGCGATGCAGGCTGGAGCCGGTGAGTTACGGCGGCGGGCAGCAGTATCTGCTCTATGAGCTGCGGACAAGAAGCGGCGAAGAAGGCACGTACTACGATATCTTTTTGTTTTTTGAACAGGGGTAATTCCTATGGATTTCAAGCTACACGCGCCCTATCAGGCGACCGGCGATCAGCCGGAGGCGATCTCTAAGCTGACGGAAGGTCTGCGCAGCGGGATGAAGGAGCAGGTGCTGCTCGGCGTGACCGGATCGGGCAAGACCTTCACGATGGCGTCCGTCATCGCGAACCTCAACCGCCCGACCCTCGTGCTGGCGCACAACAAGACCCTCGCCGCGCAGCTTTGCAGCGAGTTCCGCGAGTTCTTTCCCGAAAACGCGGTGGAGTATTTCATTTCCTACTACGACTACTATCAGCCCGAGGCGTATATCCCGCACACGGACACCTATATTGAAAAGGATTCTTCGATCAACGACGAGATCGAGCGTCTGCGCCACAGCGCGACGTCCTCGCTGTTTGAGCGGCGGGACGTGATCGTGGTCGCGTCGGTTTCGTGCATCTACGGACTGGGCGACCCGATTGACTATAAAAACATGGTCATCTCCCTGCGCACCGGCATGGAGAAAAACCGCGAGGAACTGATGCGCAAGCTCGTCGAGATTCGCTATGAGCGCAACGACATCGAGTTTACCCGCAACACCTTCCGTGTCCGCGGCGACACGGTGGAGATTTACCCCGTCTACTGGTCGGGACGTGCGATCCGCGTCGAATTTTTCGGCGACGAGGTTGACCGCATTTCCGAGATCAACGCCGTAACCGGCGTGCCGGAGCGCGTGGTCAATCACGTCGCGATCTATCCCGCCTCGCACTATGTCGCCTCCCGCGAAAAGCTCAACCGCGCCATCGTCGAGATCGAGGCGGAGATGGAGGAGCGCGAAGCGTGGTTCAAGGCGCACGACAAGCTCTTAGAGGCGCAGCGTATCCGCCAGCGCACGATGTACGACATTGAAATGCTGCAGGAGATCGGCTTCTGCAGCGGGATCGAGAACTATTCGCGGGTGATCTCCGGCAGAGCGCCGGGCACGCCGCCGATGACGCTTTTAGACTATTTCCCGGACGATTATATCCTCTTCGTGGACGAAAGCCACGTGACCCTGCCGCAGGTGCGCGCGATGTACCGCGGCGACCGCAGCCGCAAGGAAAGCCTTGTCGACTACGGCTTCCGCCTGCCGAGCGCGTTCGACAATCGCCCCTTGACCTTCCCGGAATTCGAGGGAAAGATCCGGCAGGCGGTCTACGTTTCGGCGACGCCGGCGGAATTCGAGCGAGAGAGAGCCGCGCAGATCGCCGAGCAGGTCATTCGCCCAACGGGATTGTTAGACCCCGAGATCTTCGTCCGCCCGATCGAGGGGCAGATCGACGACCTAATCGGCGAATGCAACGCCGTGGTCGAGCGCGGCGAGCGCGTCCTCGTGACGACGCTGACCAAGAAAATGGCGGAGGACTTGACGAGCTATCTGCAGAAGGCGGGCATTCGCGTGCGCTATATGCACTCCGACGTCGCCGCGCTGGAGCGCATGGAGATCCTGCGCGACCTGCGCATGGCGAAGTTCGACGTTCTGGTCGGCATCAATCTCCTGCGCGAAGGTCTTGACCTGCCGGAGGTCTCGCTGGTCGCCATTCTGGACGCGGACAAGGAGGGCTTCCTGCGCAGCGAGACGAGTCTCATTCAGACGATCGGACGCGCCGCGCGCAACGCCGGCGGCCGCGTGATCATGTACGCCGACGAGGTGACGGACGCCATGTTCGCCGCCATCAACGAGACGAACCGCCGCCGCGGCATTCAGGACGCTTACAACAAGGCGCACGGCATCGTGCCGAAGACGATCATCAAGGACGTGCGCGAGCTTTTGGAGATCACGCAGTCTGAGAGCGAGGCTGCCCGCGCCGACGGCGTGAAGATGACGAAGGCGGAGCGCGAGCGCGAGATCGCGCGGCTGGAGAAGGAAATGAAAGCGGCGGCGCGCATGATGGAGTACGAATACGCCGCCGTCCTGCGCGACCGCATCATCGAGCTGCGCGGGAAATAGCCTCCCTCTTGAGGGAGCCAATACGAAAGCGTGCGCGAAGGCGCACGCTTTTTGCAACTTTTTTCCGTTCTCAGCCGTCATATAGACAGACGCGTCAAAACGAAAACGGAGGTCGGCAAATGGACAGGGAAGCATTTACGAAGATTTATGAAGCGCAGTTTCGGTTCGTCTGGAACGTGTGTCTGACGCTGCTGCGGAATCCGGCGGACACGGAGGACGCGGTGCAGGAGACCTTCTGGCGTCTGCTGCGGCAGGAGGACGCGCCGGAAACGGCGGAGCATATCCGCGCGTGGCTGACCGTGACCGCGCGGAACGTGTGCCGCGACGAGCTGCGCCGCTTCCGGCGCAAAGAGCTTTCTCTGGACGCCGCGGCAGACGCGGCGGCCTTGCCGCTGGAGATCGATGAAACGCTTGCCGCCGTCCGAAGCCTGCCGGAGAAATACCGGCTGCCTATCTATCTGTTCTATTATGAGGAGCTTTCCACCGCGCAGATCGCGGCGGCTTTGCAGCGGCGGGAATCCACCGTTCGGAGCGACCTGCGGCGCGGGCGGGAAAAGCTCAGGCAAATGCTGGGAGGAGATCGCAATGAGATTTGAAATCAAAAAGGCATACGACAACGCCGCGCCGACGCAGACGGCGGTCGTGCGGGTGTATGAGAAGCTTCTGAACCGCGCCGATGCCGCGCCGGAGCGCGAACCGCGCAGAGCGTCGCGCGTTTCCCGCCGTCTGACGCTTGCGGCGGCGGTCATCGCCGCGCTTGCAATGCTGTCCGTCGCGGGCTACGCGGCGTATCAGCGTTGGTTTTTGCCCGCGCCGGAAACCTACGAGCCGGGCAACAACGGCATTTATCGGGAGCACGGGCGCAGCGACTACGGCCTTGCGGATATCGAAAGCCGTGCCGCAACGGACGATCCGGGCGACGCGCCGCTCACCGACGAGGCGTTTATTCTGAAAGGATTGGAAATCCTGAACGAGGTCGGTATGCCGGACGTGCGCCCGGAGCAGTTGACCGTCGTTCGACAGGAAAACCTGTACTGGGGCAGGGAGGAGGCGGAAGTACTGTTTGACAACGAAGGCGTCCGCACGTCCGTCAGATTCAATGCCGAAACCGGACGCTTCCTCGGCATGAGCGGGATCGACTGGCAGCTCGAGGGAGCCGCCGCCTGCGGCAGCGATGAAGAAGCCGCGGCACTGGCGCGGCGCTGTTACGCGGCGCTGCCGGTGGAACAGGGGTATACGATGACCCACGTGGAGAAATACGACGCGCAGTATTGGAGCTATGATTTCAGCCGCGAGGTTGAGCCGGGCGTTTTCAACGAATATGAGACGGTGCGCGTGGCGATCAATCCGGTCTCCGGCCGGCTCACCGGCTGCACGGTGTTTTACGTTCCTCTGCTGGACGACCACGAGCCGGGGCAGGAGAAGATCGGCGCGCAGGAGGCCGAGCAGATCGTGCAAAGCGCGCTGCCCGCGCTTCTTGACGGCATGACGCTCACGAAAGCAGAGGTCGTGATCGGGCTGCCGAACTGGAACTACACGGCGTATCAGAACGAGCCGAACCGCCGTGCCTCCGACGTCACCCGATGGGCGTGGGAGTTGACCTACGAGACCCCGAACAGCGAGTTTGCCGACGTGGTCGTTCTCCTCGTGGACTGTTACACGGGCGAGCTCCTCGGCGGCGACGCGACGAAGTAAAAAATGATAAGAGCAGCGTGCGCTTTCGCGCACGCTGCTCTTATCTTTTGTCCGAAATGCCGAGCAGGTAGTCGGTGCTGACGCGGTACAGCGCCGCAAGCCGTATCAAAACCTGCGTCGGGAGATCGTTTTCGCCTGTTTCGTATTTCGAATAACCTGTCTGCGACATTCCAAGATACTTGGCGATTTGTGTTTGCGTCATATCTGCATCCTCGCGGAGATCGCGCAGTCGTGGATACATTCTCATCACCTCGCACCAAGTATGACATAACCTGTTTCAGAGTATTGCATTATAACCTGAAACAGGTTATAATATGGGGAGAGGTGGTGGAGTTGTATCAAAAAATGTATTTTCTCTTGTTTCGCGCCGTAACAACTGCAATCGAAGAAATCAGAAAGCACAATTACGGAAACGCTGAGAGCATACTGATGCACGCGCAACAGGAGACGGAAGAAGTGTATATATCCAACGAAGACGACACCGATTAAACCGGGCGCCCGACGGGCGCCCGGTTTAACCGTATGCTTTCTGCGCCGTCAGGCGCAATTCGCTAAAATACCCATGTGTACCACACGCCGACGATCTCGCGCAGGAACATCTGGCAGAAATAGATCGGATTGTCCGTGGACGCGGGCACGCCCAGCATATCCAAGCCCGCTTCCTTCGCCAGCAGGGAAGCGCGGGCGAGATGGTACGAGCTGGACACGACGGCGGCGGTCTTAGGACGCGCGCCGAATTCCCGCTCGATCAATTCCAGGGAATACCGAATGTTTTCCTCCGTGTTCGACGCGCGCTCTTCCAGGCGCAGCCGTTCCGGCGCGATCCCGCGCTCGGTGAGCCACCGATACATGCACAGCGCTTCGCTGATATTTTCCCCGTCGCCCTGCCCGCCGGAGAGAATCGCGATCGCGTCCGGATACCGCTCCAGATACGCCTGCGTCGCGTCCAGCCGCTCCGAGAGGGACTTGCTCGGCACGTCGCCGTTCACGCCCGCGCCGAGGACGATCACGAAATCCGCCTTCGGATCGTCCTCGCCTCCGGCGCAGATGCCCACCCAGATGCCCGTGCCGATCGCAGCGAGGAGAACGACGCAAACGCCGATCCGCAGAAGGATCCGGACGGTCTTTGCCGTCTTCGGAAACCGCGCTTTGATCGCGTCAGCCAGCCCGAACAGCAGGATGACCGCGCCGATCGCGCAGAACAGCAGACCGGCGAAGTGATAGTACAGCAGCGTCACGTAGAGCGCGATGCCGAACAGGATCAGGCCGCCGCCGGTCAGCCAGTATTTCTTTTTCATAGGATATAGCCCTTGAGAACTTTGAGCGTGTTCAGCACCCCGTCCTTATGGCTGCGCTCATAGCCGTGCGAGGCGTAGACGCCCGCGCCGATCAGACCGTGGCGGAGATCATGGCCCGCGCCGAGGGTCGCCTCCACGTCGGAGCCGTAGTGCGGATAAATGTCCACGGCGTAGTCGGCGTTTTCCTTCTTTGCCGCGGCGATCAGTTTTTTCACCACGTCGTAGGAGTACGGGCCGCCGGAGTCCTTCGCGCAGATCGAGACCTGCCGCTCGGTGCATTGCAGTCCGTCGCCGACGCAGCCCATATCCACGGAGATCGCCTCGGTCACGCCCGCGGGCACGCTGCCTGCGCCGCCGTGTCCGACCTCTTCGTAGACCGTGATGTGAACGTAGACGTGCCGTTCGGGAACGATGGCGTTGTCTTTCAGGTATTTGGCAAAGCCGAGCAGGATACCGACTGAGAGCTTGTCGTCGAGGAAGCGGCTTTTGATAAAGCCTGCCTTCGTGACGCGGGTGCGCGGCTCAAAGCAGACGATGTCGCCGACGGAAATGCCGAGCTTTTTTACGTCGTCCGCGTTTTCCACGATCTCGTCAAGCAGAAGCTCCACGTTGTCCCACTTGCGCTCGGTGGAGCTGTAGTCGCCGTTGACGTGGACGGAGGCGTTGCACAGCTGCAGGGTACCTTCGTAAACGCCGTCAAATTTCGTGACGACGCGGCAGTTTTCGGTTTCCGCGTTGGCGGCGCACATGCCGCCGAGCCGGTCGATGCGCAGTCTGCCGTTTCCCTTGATCTCCGCGACGATGCCGCCGAGCGTGTCGGCGTGCGCCTCCAACAACAGCGCGTCCGCGTCATCCTTTCCGCCGAGGTCGACGAGAATGCCGCCCTTGACGGTACGGCGGGCTTCATAGCCCAGCGCGGCAAACTCCCGCAGCACAAAGTCTTCCGCATCATGGGTATAACCGGTGGGGCTGTCAATGCCGAGCAGCTCGACTGCCTTCTCCACCGCAAAGTTTACATAATTCTCCATAAGCAAGCTCCTTTCGAGGATGTTTTTGCTATTATAGCACACATCAAGAAAAAATGCACGGAAAAAGCCGCGTGCCGATGGATTTCGACACGCGGCTTGTGTTATTTGAAAAGAAAGAACAGAACTCAGAACGAACGATCCTTCGTTGCAATCTCCATCAGGCACTTCGCCATGAACTCGTCAGGCAGCATCGCGCCGAGGTCCACGCCGCCTCTGGTACGGACGGAAACCGTGCCGTTTTCCATGTCGCGGTCGCCGATGACGAGCATATACGGGATCTTCTGCATCTGCGCTTCGCGGATCTTGTAGCCGAGCTTCTCGCTGCGCAGATCGCTTTCGGTGCGGATGCCCGCGGCGGAGAGCTTGCTCTCCAGCTCCTTGGCGTAGTCGTGGGCGCGGTCGGTGATCGGAAGGATGCGGACCTGCGTGGGCATCATCCACAGCGGCAGCGCGCCGGCGTAACGCTCAATGAGATATGCCAGCGTGCGCTCGTAGCAGCCGAGCGAGGTGCGGTGGATGATATAGGGGTGCTTTTTCTGACCGTCCACGTCGGTGTATTCCATGCCGAAGCGTTCTGCCAGCAGCATGTCGACCTGAATGGTGACGATCGTGTCTTCCTTGCCGTAGACGTTCTTGTACTGGATGTCGAGCTTCGGGCCGTAGAAGGCGGCCTCGTCGATGCCGATCGTGTAGTCGACCTTCAGATCGTCGAGGATGGTCTTCATCGTCGCCTGCGCCAGCTCCCACTGCTCCGGCGTACCCTCATACTTGTTGTTCGGGTTGGCGGGGTCCCACTGAGAGAAGCGGAAGGTGCAGTTTTCCAGCATGCCGACGGTGTCGAGCGCGTACTTGGCAAGCTCCAGGCAGCCCTTGAACTCTTCTTCGAGCTGCTCCGGACGCAGAACAAGGTGACCTTCGGAGATCGTGAACTGGCGCACGCGGATCAGGCCGTGCATTTCGCCGGAATCCTCATTGCGGAAGAGGGTAGAGGTCTCGCCCAGGCGCATCGGAAGATCGCGGTAGGAGCGCGCGCGGTTCAGGAAGACCTGATACTGGAACGGGCAGGTCATCGGGCGCAGAGCGTACATTTCCTTGGAATCGTCGTCGGCGTCGTCGCGCGAACCGAGCAGGAACATGCCGTCGCGGTAGTGATCCCAGTGACCGGAGATGCGGTACAGATCGCGCTTCGCCATCAGCGGGGTCTTGGTCAGAAGATAGCCGCGCTTCTGCTCCTCGTCCTCGATCCAGCGCTGCAGGAGCTGAATGACCCGCGCGCCCTTCGGCAGCAGGATCGGCAGACCCTGACCGATCACGTCGACGGTGGTGAAGAATTCCAGCTCGCGGCCGAGCTTGTTGTGGTCGCGCTTGCGCGCCTCCTCCTGCTGCAGGAGGTAGGCGTCCAGCTCCTCCTTCTTCGGGAAGGCAACGCCGTAGATGCGCTGCAGCATCTTGCGCTTGGAGTCGCCGCGCCAGTAGGCGCCGCAGCACTGCGTCAGCTTGAAGGCGTTGGCCTTGATGCGGCCTGTGGAGTCCAGATGGGGACCTGCGCAGAGGTCTGTGAATTCACCCTGCGTATAGAAGGAGATGACCGCGTCTTCGGGCAGATCGTTGATGAGCTCGACCTTATACGGCTCTCCCAGCGACTCCATATAGGCAATCGCTTCCTCCCGGGGCTTCTCGCTGCGAACAAGCGGCAAGCGCTCCTTGCAGATCTTCTTCATCTCCGCCTCGATCGCGTCCAGATGCTCCTGCGTGAAGGAGAAGTCACAATCAAAGTCATAGTACCAGCCGTTGTCGATGGACGGGCCGATCGCGAGCTTGACCTGCGGATACAGACGCTTGACTGCCTGCGCCATGACGTGCGAGCAGGTGTGCCAGTAGGTTTTGCGGTAGGCTTCGTTTTCAAAAGTGTACAGGTTTTCTTCGGACATAATAGTACCTCCTCTTTTGGTAAGGGGCAATAAAAAATCACCCCTGAATGATTCAGGGGTGAGAGAATTCCCACGGTTCCACCCTGCTTGCAGTTTTTGTAAACTGCCGCTCGTTCGCGCGCTAACGGGCGCACCCGTCTCCCCCTACTTCGTTCAGGGAAGCAGCTCGGAAGCGGTACATACCGGACGGGTGCAGGAGCTTTCACCGGCCGCTCCCTCTCTGCGCACCGAATTGCGGTACATTTCTTCGTCGTTGCCACATTTGACATAAATATAGCACTTTTTCAGGTGGTTGTCAAATGGTTTCTTTTTTACGCTTGTTATGTTAACCGAATTGTAACTTCTCCACAAGATGTAGGGTAAGAACGCCAAAAATCACCACTTCATGTAGTCTTATGATTGTTAACATAATTACGCTAAAAGTTCGGATTATGCCGGAAATAACGAAAAATGCTTGACAAAATCGTAAAAAATGTTATAATTAACCCGCAGTTACAATAGAGTAACAATAGTTTCTCAGATTGAAACCAAACACATTGGAAAGGAGGATACTCTGATGCGCAGAACGGAAAAACAGACAACAAACCGCAAGAAGCCCCTGCGTCGGCTGATCGCAATTGCGGTCATGGTCGCGATCGTAGTGGCGGCGCTGTCGCTGACTGTTTTTGCACAGAACAGCTATCTGATCACAGACGGCGATTATGTCACGGTTCACAGATCCTTCAGCACAGACCCCGAAGTGGTTTTGGATGAGGCCGGAATCGAGCTGAGCGAGGAGGATACCTACACCACGACCTATAGAAACGGCGTCAGCCGTATCGACATCCAGCGGATGCAGATGGTGACCGTCATCAACGTCGGCGAACAGAGCGTGATCGGCACTTACGGCGAGACCGCCAAGACGCTGCTCAACCGCATGGGCATTGTGCCCGGCACCGGCGACGTTCTCTCCTGCGAGGCCGACACTCCCACATACGACGGCATGGTCATCGAACTCAAGCACAAGGAGATCCGGCAGTCCGAGTACGACGAAAGCGTACCCTTTGAGACAAAGTACTATGAAGATCCGGAGCTTGCTCCGGGCGAAGAGATCACCCTGATCGAAGGCGTTGACGGCGTGATCCACTACACCACGCAGCTCGTTTACGAGAACGGCGAACTGGTTTCCGAGGACGTTATCGACGAAGAGACGACGACCAAGATGGTCACGCGCCTGGTCGTCAGAGGTCCGGAGCGGACGATCGCCGATCAGCCGAACGAGCCGGACCACCGCAACGCGACCATCGAAGATCCGCTCAACAATGACGAGCACGCGATCAGCGGCGGCACGATCACGACGGTTTCCGGCACGTCCTACAACTATACGGACGTGCTGACCGTGACCTGCACCGCGTACTCCTGCGGCGACCGCGTCGGTACGACCGCAACGGGCACCGTGGCGAGAGTCGGCGCAGTCGCGGTTGACCCGCGCTACATCCCGCTGGGCACGAAAATGTACATTGTCTCCAACGACGGTCAGTACATCTACGGCTATTGCACGGCGGAGGACACCGGCGGTTCCATCAAGGGTTACAAGATCGACCTGTATTTCGACACCTTTGACGAGTGCTGGGAATTCGGCGTCCGCACCTGCACGGTCTATGTTCTGTCATAATTCTTGAAAAATCACCTCTTCTCTGTTAGAATAACAGGGAAGAGGTGTTTTTTATGCTGGACGTCTGCAATCCGCAGGTGATGAAGAGCCTGCTCGCGGAATACGGATTTCACTTTTCCAAATCAAAGGGGCAGAATTTTCTGACGCAGCGGTGGGTACCAAGGCGGATCGCCGAGGATTCAGGCGTTGACAGGAGCTGCGGCGTGCTGGAGATCGGACCGGGCTTCGGACCGTTGACGCAGGAGCTGTGCCTGCGCGCAGGCAGGGTCGTCGCCCTGGAGGTCGACACGACGCTCAAGCCGGTGCTTTCGCGCACGGTCGGCGAATTCGACAATCTGGAGATCCTTTTCTGCGACGCGCTGAAGGCGGACTTGCCTGCGCTGACGGCGGAAAAATTCCACGGTCTCAAACCGATGGCGTGCGCAAATCTGCCTTACTATATCACCTCGCCGGTGCTGACGAAGCTGTTAGAGAGCAGGTGCTTTTCCTCGATCACCGTCATGGTGCAGAAGGAGGTCGCGCAGCGCATCTGCGCCAGACCGGGCACGGCGGACTATTCCGCTTTTTCGATCCTGTGTCAATACTATACGCAGCCGGAACTGCTGTTCGACGTGCCGGCGAGCTGCTTCATGCCGCAGCCGAAGGTCACGAGCGCGGTCGTGTGCCTGCAATCGCGCACCGCGCCGCCTGCCGAGATTGCAGACGAAGCGCTGTTCTTCCGCACGGTGCGCGCTGCCTTCGCCATGCGCCGCAAGACCCTGCTCAACGGGCTCAGCGCCGGCTTCGGCGAACTGAGCAAGCAGCAGATTTCTGCATTATTGGAAGCCTGCGGCATCGCGCCGACGGTGCGCGGCGAAACCTTGGGCATTCCGGAGTTTGCGGATATTGCGAACGCAATCGCCGCGAAACGGGGATAGGAGGAACGATGTACCGAGCCATACTGATCGATCTGGACGATACCATACTGGACTTCGGCGCGGCGGAACACGTCGCCATCGCGAAGACGTTTCTGCAGATCGGCTTAGACCCGACGCCGGAGCTGCTGCGCCGCTACAGCGAGATCAATCTCTCCCAATGGGAGGCGTTCGAGCGCGGGGAGATCACCCGCGACACCGTGCTGACCCGCCGCTTCGAGCTGCTGTTCCGCGAGCTCGGACTGGAAGCGGGCGCGCAGGAGACTGAGGATATCTACCGCGGCTACCTCGGCATCGGGCATTATTTCGTGGAGGGCGCGGTGGAGATTCTGGACTACCTCGCGCCGAAGTACGACCTCTACCTTGCCTCCAACGGCGTTGCGGCGACCCAGTATTCCCGCCTGCAGAGCGCGAATATCAGCCACTATTTCAAGGATATTTTCATCTCTGAGGTCACGGGACACCACAAGCCGGAAAAAGAGTATTTCGACTACTGCTTCGCGCACATGCCGGACTTCACCCGTGAAACGACCCTGATGATCGGCGACAGCTTAACCAGCGATATCCTCGGCGGGAAGAACGCAGGCGTTGCGACCTGCTGGTTCAACCGGAATAACCGCCCCGGCAGACCCGACATCGTGCCGGACTATGAGATTCATAAGCTGGATGAGCTGAAGGCTGTTCTGTGACGAAACAGGTATATAAGAAAAGGCCATGCCGCCGGCGGATTTCCGCCGGCGGCTTTTTCTTACTTTGCCTCTCCTTCACGTCATGACGAGGTGCGCCGTCTCCTGCCGCGTCATTGCGAGGTTTGCGAAGCAAACCGTGGCAATCTGTGTCTGCCGACGCGGGAACTTTGCCGTACGATGAATTGCACCATTGACCTGTCATTGCCCGCTTTACGCGGGGTGCGCAGACGTTGGCGGCTTTGCCGCCTTGCGGAAGCGGCCTACCCCTTGCGGGTGCAATCTGTGCCTTTCGTCGTGGGACATTACCTTGAATTATGATGAACGTGCCATACCTGCGACGGACAGATTGCCACGTCGCTTCGCTCCTCGCAATGACGCGGGTGGATGAATTTGCGTTATCAGGAAGCGGAATAGAACGTCTGCCCGTCCACAATGACGGCGGCGAGGCCGGCAGCGTCGATCGGTTGGCTGAACACCAGATTGAGGTGCGCCGTGCCGTCATGCCGGCCGGTGAAATCCGCGATCGCCGCGTCGTGCGCCGACCGCGGAGAACCCGCATGCCAGCCCGTGTCGTCCAGCACGGTCTCCCGCGTCCCGTCGCGGAAAACGAGGGTGACGGTCGGCTGACCGTATGCGTTCCACTCGCCGCCCTGAAGACCCGTGATGTTCAAGCCGATGGCGTCCACGCTGACGCTCTGCCAAGTGATGCTCGCGGCGGGCGTTCCCTCCGGAGCTGAGAGCGTGACCGCGCCGGGAATCAGCGCCTCCAGTTTTACGTCGAAAAGGTAATAGGGGTGTTCTGCCGCGTCTCCTTCCTCGAAGAGCTGCAAAATCTCAAAGGTGATTGAGTCTCCTGCCTCGTTGCTCGGAATGCTGCCAGCAAATCCGATCAAATAGCGCCGCAGATTCTCCTCCGAGCCGACAAGGCGGGCGCCCAGCAGCGTGCCGCTGCACTGATGTGTGCTGTTGTAAACGGAAAACTCCGGAATCACGTCCAGATGGGCTTTGCCGTAGTCCGTCAGCGCCTCGGCGTCGATGACGGCGTAGATCACGCTCGGGCTCGCCGTCAGTGAGCGCAGGGAAAAGCGGTAGTCCTGCGTCTGCGCAGCCACGGCGTAGTGCCGTCGATCGGTCGCCAGCAGTTCCTCCCGCTTGGCATCGAGGGCGTTCAGCGAGAACGCCGCCAGCGCGGGCGTTTCTCCGGGGCGGGAGAGGGAAAAGACAATCTCCGCATCGTCCGCGAGGGGCTTATTGAGCGTTGCGCAAAGCTCCACCCGATCCTTCCACGCGCTGATTTCGCGCGACGAGACGACGGTGGTTTCGTAGCCTGCAAAGGCCAGCGTCAGATCGCTGTCGCGCAGCGGGGGAAGGCTCTCGTCCTTCGGCGAGATGTCCACGACGGCGCGAAGCTGCCTGTTGGAGGCGGTCAGTTCAAGCAGGACGAGGTTGTAGCCGCCGGTTTCCGCCTTGACCCGGCTCGCGTAGCCGAAATCGGCGGGGATGGCTTCGCTGCTGTCCGGCGCACAGGTCTGCGCATGGCTGTCAAGGATTTCGCCCGCAGGGCCGAATTGGTCCGTAAAGCGGAACGCGCCCAGCTTCCAGGCGGCGAACACCGAGCCGCCCAGCAGCACGACTGCCGCCAGCGCCGCCGCCGCGACGGTCAGGGGACGGAAACGTCTGCGTTTCGGCTGTGATTTCTCCGTATGCAGGCGCGAGAGCGTCAGCGCTTTGACCCGCGCGGCATTGCCGCCGCGGGGCGTGATCGGCTGTCCGGCGTTTTCCAGACCGTCCAGCAGATCGGAAATATGGTAATTCATAGCTTCCTCCATTCGTTAAAGTGCATTTTCAAGGGTGGATCGCAGCTTTATCCTGCCTCGGCGGAGGCGGGATTTCACCGTGGACTCCGGCATTCCGGTTTCCTCGGAGATCGCCGCGATCGGCTGCCCGTGGAAATAGTACCGCAGAAAGATCTCGCGGTCGGCAGGCTCCATGGCGAAGACCGCCTCCCGGACGAGCCGCTCCCGTTCCGCTTTTTCCAGAGTTGCACCCGGGTCGGGCGTGTCAACGGCGATCAGGTCGTCGTCGAGGGACAGCGTCAGACCCCGCTCCCGCAGTTTCTGCCGCGCTTTGTTGCGGGCGACGCCGCCCAGCCAGGGACGGACCGCGTCAGGCCTTACGCAGTCTGCCTGCTCCCATAGCGCGAGAAAGACGTCGGAGGTCACTTCCTCTACGTCCGCCTCTGCCATAACGGAACCGATGATATAGCGGACCACGGTGCAAACGTAGGCGGTATATTTGTCAATGAACCAGGCAAGCGCGTCTTCCTTGCCGCGCTGCAAGCGCACCAGCGCCGCGGCTTCTGTCAAAACCGCATCACCTCCCGTGTAAGTCGTTGTTTGCGGCCGCACCCTATAATCACAGGTTTTTGCCGAAAAGTTGCACTCTGCGCAAAAACTGTTGGAGAAATCTTCGCGGTGTGCGTATCTGTATTCTATCATACCTGACCGCATACCGGTATCCCCGCCGTGCTTTGCACAATATCGTGTTGCAGAATTTTTGAAAAACGCAAAAAAACTGCTTGACATTTGCCTGAAACTGCATATAATTATATTTGCGTTTCGGCGCATGGCAAATAGCGGGTTTGTGTAATGGTAGCACACCGGACTCTGACTCCGTTTGTGAGGGTTCGAATCCTTCACCCGCTGCCAAAAAGAGCCACCCTACGGGGTGGCTCTTTTTGGCAGCAAAGGCGGCGAAGGATTCGAAAATCTGAATCTGACAGTCCGGCGGACTGTCGGGAAACCAGTGCAAACACTGGTTGCAACCTTAGTTTCTGCCGCGGGCAGAAACGCAAACGAATCCTTCACCCGCCCTTTCGGGTGGCTCTTTTTGGCAGCAAAGGCGGCGAAGGATTCGAAAACCTGAATCCGACAGCCCTGCGGAAGGTAGTGTCAAGTATTATGCGCAAATTTGTTTGCAGAAACTGATAGCAACGAAGC
>CAMUZA010000025.1 GCA_947165085.1 uncultured Clostridia bacterium
CGTCCAGATAGATCGTGCCGTCCATATCCAGCAGAAAGAACTTTTTTCCGGTCAGAGGAGGATTGCGCATACCACCCCTCCCTTCGTATCGTCTACTGCCATTATACTCCGTGAAATTGCGCTTCGCAAGGAGAATTATAGAAAAAGACCTCCGAAAAATCGGAGGTCATTTCCTGTAATTCCGGTTACGGCGCCCAGACGAACCAGATATACAAATATCCGGTCAAAACCGCAACCAGCGTAAACGGCAGACCGATGCGGAAAAACTGTCTGTTCTTCACCTCGTAGCCGTTTTTGCGCAGGATGCCGATCGCAGCGATGTTCGCCGACGCGCCGATCGGCGTGATGTTGCCGCCCAGCGTCGCGCCGGTCAGCAGGCCGAAATACAGCACGTACGGCTCCTTGAGCCCCATCGCTCCCGCGACGCCGGCAAGCACGGGAAGCATTGTCGCAACGTAGGGAATATTGTCAATAAATGCAGACAGCAGGACGGATACCCACACGATGATCGTGTAGATCACGAACAGGTTGCCGCCGCCGAGCAGTACCATTTTTTCCGCAAGCAGATCGAGCACGCCCGCCTTTTCCACGCCATTGATGATGATAAACAGGGACGCAAGCAGAATCAGCGTGCGGTAGTCGACGTCGCGGAGGGAGGCGGCGATTTTGGAAAACCCCTTGTTGCGAAGGAGCGAATACAGCGCCGTCAAGGCGAATATCGCAACGCAGATGACGCCGTTGGTCGTCTCCGGCTTATTGGGCAGGAAGGAGGCGGCGATCAGGAGGGCGATGTTGAGCGTCAGCAGAATGGACGGAACGATGTCCTCCACCTTGGCGGTAACGGCGATATCCACCTTCTGCCGCTGTTTGCGGAAGATGATCATGATGACCGGCACCGTCGCAAGCGCGCCGAGCTCCACCGCCCAGAAGATACTCATTCTCCCCTGGAAGAAGAAGAAATCCATAAAATTCATCTTGGCTGCGCCGCCGAGCATAATGGATGTCGTGTCGCCGACCAGCGTCGCCGCGCCCTGCAGGTTCGACGAGACGGAAATGCAGATCAGCATGTCCACGGGGGAAATCTTGAGCTGCTTTGCCACAGCGAGTCCGATCGGCGCGATCATCAGCACAGTCGCCACGTTGTCCATGAACGCGGAGATGAAGCCGGAGAACAGGGAGATGAACACTACCGCCCACATCGTATTCGGTGCGACGCGCAGGAGCTTTTCCGCCATGACGTCCGGCATCTTCGACTCAATGAAGAAATAAACCGTTCCCATCGTGCCGAACAGCATCATCAGAACATTCCAGTCGACGGCTTCCCCAACTGCCTCTTTCAGCGCAGAAAGCACGCCGCCGTCCGCGGAGACGCCGCCCCACACGAGGAAGAACACCGCGGATGCCGCCGCGACCCAATGCCGCACCTTCGGCAGGGCGATCATCAGAACGTAAGTCACCGCAAAGGCGATCACAGGTACCAGCATAAACGAACATCTCCTGTTCCAAGCAAAAAAATAGAGAGACTTCAGCACCGCGTGCTAAAAGTCTCGTTCCTGAAAAGCAGGCGCATGACCACCGGCTTGCGCCGGGCGATTGTTGACCATGCGAGATAACTACTCCCCTTTAGTGTCCTCATTATATTGAAGTTTCCGGCGTTTGTCAACTGAAAAATTCCTGCCCCGCAGCAGCAAGGGCAGGAATTGTCTTATCCGTTTTTCAGCGCCTTTGCCGCTTCTTCGCGCTCGCGGCAGATTGCTGTCCAGTCGGGCAGGGTCTTCATGAGCTCCGCGAAATCCTGCATCGCGCCGGGAATGTCGATCTTCTGGGGACAGATCTCCGCGCAGGCGCCGCAGCCGACGCACGCCGTGGGGCGCTGTTCCTCCGGCAGGCTGTCCAGCCGCATGCCGACGGTAAAGCTCGGTGCGAATTTCGCGTCGTTGTAGGACGCTAAAAGCATCGGGATATCCAGCCCCATCGGGCAGCCATCGCAGCAGTAGCGGCAACCGGTGCAGGGCACGCAGCGGCTCAAGCCGTCCGCAATAGCGGCGAGCGTCTTGCGTTCTTCGCCGGAAAGCGGCTTTTCCTCGCTGAGCGTGCGGACGTTCTCCTGCATTTGCGCAAGGTTCGACATGCCGCTCAGGATGATCTTGACCTGCGGGATCTCCGCGAGCCAGCGGAAGCACCACGCCGCAGGGCTTTCGTCCGGACGGAGCGCATGCAGCGCGTCTTCCCCCGCCTGCGGCAGCTTCGCGAGCTTCCCGCCGCGCACCGGCTCCATGACCCAGACCGGTATCCCGTACTCGGTCAGAATCTCAACCTTTGTTTTCGCGTCCTGCAGCGTCCAGTCCAGATAGTTGAGCTGGATCTGGCAGAACTCCATCAGATCACCGTAACGGTCGAGGAATTCGCGCAGGCATTCGATGCCCGCATGGCTGGAAAAACCGAGATGCCGGATCCGTCCGAGGCGTTTCTGCTCGGCAAAGTAGTCGATGATACCCCACTTTGGGTCGGTGTAGACCCCGTAGGACTTTTCGCAGACGTTGTGCAGCAGATAGAAGTCAAAATACTCCACGCCGCACTTTTTGAGCTGTTCCTCAAAGGTCGCCGCTGGGTCGTAGGATTCGCTGATCTGGTGTCCGGGGTATTTGTCGGCAAGAAAGAAGCTCTCGCGCGGATAATCCCGCAGGATCCTTCCGACAACAAGCTCGGACTTCCCTCCGTGGTAGGGATAGGCGGTATCGAAATAATTGACGCCGTTCTCGATGGCAAAGCGCACCATATCCGCGGTCTTTTCCTCGTCGATCGCCCCGTCCGATTGCGGCAGGCGCATCATGCCGAAGCCGAGCTTCGGCAGCTTCAGATTCTGAAAATCAGAGTACAGCATATACGTTTCTCCCGTTTCAGTGATGATAGATCATCTTATCCAGCGCGAAAATGCGCTGGCTGAACTTCCCTTCCGGCACGGAAACGAAGGTCTCGCGGTAGATCTCCATGCGGCTGTCGATCAGGTCGATCAGCGACAGCATCTCGCTTTCCGCGCACTGCGGACGCACGACCGCGCCGAATTCCGGCTCGCCGTGGTGCGACAGGATCATGTGCTGCAGCAGAACGGACTTCCCCTCCGGAATGTGCAGCTCCTTCGCGATTCCCGCGATCTCCTGCGCGCCCATAGCCAGATGACCGAGCAGTTTTCCCTTCGTCGAATACTCCGTGACCAGTCCGAGCTCCGAGAAGGTGAATTCCTCTTCCTTTGCAAAATCGTGCAGGAGCGTTCCCGCCAGAAGCAGGTCGCGGTCGACGACGTCGGCGTAGAGCTCTGCAAGCTGATCTGCGATCTTCATCATATTCCCGGTATGCATCAGCAGTCCGTTCAGAAAGCTGTGATGCACACTCTTCGCAGCGGGAATGGAGCGGAACGATTCCAGATGCCGCGCGAGCATTTCCGTGCAGATAGCGCGGTAATCGTCGTCCTGCATAGAGGCGACTGTCGACTCAATCGAGCAGAGCATTTCGTCGGCGTCGATCGGCGCGGTCGGAACGATCGCGGACAGGTCATAGGGATCTGATTCCTGCGCCAGTCGGATGCGCTCGACGGATAGCTGCAGCGAGCCGCGGAATTCCTGTACCGTGCCGCGGATCTTGACGATACTCCCCTCGTTTGCCGCACCGATCGGGCCGGGATAGTTCCAGACCTTCGTTTCGATCGAGCCGGTAACGTCGGAAAGCACCGCGTTGAGATACACGCTGCCGCTGGTTGAAGTCTTGGACGCCGCGGTTTTGAGCAGATAGAATCCCTCCACCGCGTCTCCCGGCGTCATGTCGATGATTGGCTTGTTGTATTCCATGCCGTTGCCTCCTATCTGCCGCAGACCCAGTAGTCCTGCGGCAACTGCTGAAATTGCAAAAGCTGTTGCTTGAACGCGGGATCACAGGCGGACGTTCTTCCCCTGTTCATGATCAGCGGATCGATGCGACGCTTCTTTGCGGGGATCACCCGCCAGTCGCCGCCGGTTCCGGGCTGATCGGCAGTCAGTATCTCCCGATAGCTGCGGAAAGTTTCCCATCTGCGGGCGAATGCCCCGTCTGCTTGCAGGCGTGCAAGCACCTCAGGCTCCGTGGTGTACAGATCGCGTTCAGTCAATACACCCTTCCGAAGTGCGTCTCTGAGCAGCTCCGCCAGCATCTGCATGGCAAAGCGGTCCTCGTCGGATACGTAGACCTCGGCGCAGCGCAGCGCGCCTTGCGCGAACGCAATCGCTTTTTCTCCGCTGCGGAAGGTCAGCTCGGGCGCGCCATCCTCATTTTCCCCGACAAACAGATCCTCATACAGCGATCGCACGGTCTTCAGACCGGCGAAGCCAAACTGCACAAGGTTGCCGAGAGTATATTCCAGGCGGTCGGCAGACAGACGCGGCGCGTCGTTGTCCGCGACGGGATAGCGGTGATAGTCGCACACATCCGACGTCGCCAGTCCGAGGGATCGCAGGACGCTTTGGATCTCCGGCGAGCCGTCGATCAGCTCCGTCGTTCCCTCCTCCGTCGATTCCTGCGTCAGATGATCGCCGCGCAGAAAGTCGACGACGTGGGAAAACGCGGGCGTGGCAATGTCGTGGAACAATCCGGCGAGCGCCTGTGCGGGCGACTGCGTAAAATGCCAGACGATCAGTCCGACGCCGAGGCTGTGATCATAACGGGAGTACCTGGTGCAGCGGTCGAAACGCGGGAAAGCGGTGTACTCGCAGCCGCAGTTCATCCCGACCGCCCGGAGCCGCTGCATCGGCGGCGTATCCGCCGCATTTTGCAGGAACGCCGGTATCTCCGGATGATATATCGTGTAAACTTTCATTTTTGCTCCGTTTATAACAAGTGTCTGCCCGAAGGCAGACACTTGTTAAACCTGAAAACGCTCAGCGCGTGACTGTGCCGGAAGCAGTCACCTGCTCCAGCGGCGTGCCGCTGTAGGTGCCGCGGAAATCCCACGCCACGCTGACGTCCGCCGAATCGCCGGACATCTCCATCGAGCAGCTTCCGAGCAGGAAGGTGTTCTTTCCGCTGGACGAAGTCACGTCCACGCTGTTAAAGGACTTGGTCACGCCGTCCATCGTAATATGGATGCCGTCGTAGCGAGAGCCGACGTTGATGCTGAAGCAGCTGATGGATACGTCGAAGCGCACCATCTTCGTCCCATCGGAGGAGCTGTAGGTCTTCCAGTCGACGATCAGCTCCAGACCCGTGCCGGTACTGGAGGTAAACTGACCGGAATTCGTCTCGCCTTCGATCGGTTCAGTCGATTCCGTCGGTTTTTCGGTCGCTTCCGTCGCCTCCGTAGGCGGCTCGGTCGGTTCCGTCGGCTTTTCGGTCGCTTCCGTCGCCTCCGTCTCCGGCGCGTCGGTCTGCGTCGGCTCTTCCGTCAGTTCGGTATTCTCGGTTTCGGTTGAGCTCGGCTCAGTTTGTTCGCTGCCGATCGTCGGTTCCTTCGAAGCCTTGTTTTCACGGATCATAAAGAATGCCAGCAGCCCGATGAGAATTGCCAGCACAACCGCCAGCACGATGATGATCTTATTCATGGCGCTTCCCTTGTGTTTTTGTCCGGCGCCGCCGTAACTGTTCTTGCTCATATTGCCTCCTTGGTTGTTTCTGTTGCATCTATTATACTACGAAATCCCGCGAATTTCCACCACATTTTACATTTTTCTTTCAAAGACCGCCCATGGCAGTTTTTTTCGTCGAAAATCGAAAACCATCTCGCAAAGCTGCGGAAAATGCGTTATAATATATACAAAATACAAATACAAATCGGAGGCTCCTTGCTATGGGGAAATTTCAAAAGAAACGCAGACATTACCTCTGGATCATTCCGCTTGCCGTGTTTGCCGCCGCGCTGATCTTCTGTTTCGTGATCAACCGCTGGCAGGTCACGGTCGAGCTGAACGGCAAGGAGGAGGTAACGGTCGAATGCGGCACGCCGTACATTGACGAAGGCGCGGTCGCCTGCTTCGGCGGAACGATCCTTCCCGCCGATCTCAAGGAGCTTGACGTTGCGACGGAAAACCACGTCGACGCGGCAAAACCCGGCGACTATACGATCGTCTACAGCGCGGAATTCCTGATGTTCCAAAGCAGTGCGGAACGCACCGTGCACATGGTCGATACGATCCTGCCGGAGCTTACGCTAAAGGGCGATCTTTCCTGCTATGATCTGCCCGAGCTGCCTTTCGTCGAGCCGGGTTATACCGCGAAGGACAATATTGACGGCGACATCACCGACCGCGTCACCTGCGAACAGGTCGACGGAAAGCTGATCTACACCGTCTCCGACTCCTCCGGCAACACCGTGCAGGCGAGCCGTGAGCTTCTCCGTGAAGACACCGTAGCGCCGGAAATCGTTCTGGAAGGCGGCGATTCGGTCGATCTGAACGCCGGCGTTCCCTACGAAGAACCCGGTTTTACCTGTACCGACAACTGCGCGGGCGATATTACCGACCGCGTTACGGTCAGCGGTGAGGTCGACTGCTATCACAAGGGCTCCTATGAGATCACCTATACCGCGCAGGACGACCACAACAACGTCGCCACCGTAACGCGCACCGTCAATGTCGTACCCGCGCCGCAGCCGGACAAGGTCGATCCCGGCGACAAGATCATCTATCTGACCTTTGACGACGGCCCGGGTCCCTACACTGAGCAGCTTCTGGACGTTCTGGATGCGTACAACGTCAAGGCGACCTTTTTCGTCGTGGACACTGCCTGGTCCGATCTGATCGCGGAGGAATTCGCCCGCGGTCACAGCATCGGCATCCATACCGCGACGCACAATTACGATCTGATCTATTCCAGCGAGGAAGCCTATTTCGCCGACCTGCAGCACATGCAGGATCTGATCGTCAGCCTGACCGGTCAGCGTACCACGCTGGTGCGCTTCCCCGGCGGCAGCTCCAACACGGTCAGCAAGTTCAATCCCGGCATTATGACCACCCTTGCGGCGGATCTGACGGATATGGGTTATCAGTATTTTGACTGGAACGTCAGCAGCGGCGACGCCGGCGAAACGACCGAGACCCAGCGGGTCTTTGAAAACGTGATCAACGGCGTCCAGTGGCAGAACGTGTCCATCGTTCTGCAGCACGACATCAAAGGCTTCAGCGTGGCGGCGGTTGAGCAGCTCATTATTTGGGGTCTGAACAACGGCTATACTTTCCTCCCGCTCGATCCGACCAGTCCGACCTCGCACCACCGTATCGCAAACTGACGAATAAAATCGGCGCGGCCTCGCGGTCGCGCCGATTTTTTCTGCCCGGTCCGGATTTTGCGGAGCATCATCCGATGCCCGTTATCACTGCGGACAGCAAAAGCCTTGCCCGGCAAAGCGGAATTTGTCGGTTTTTCATTTAGTGGGATCCACTTTCAAAACGCTTTCAGGATCCTGTCAAGGAGAAGATCCGCGATCTCCCTCGGCGTTTTTTCTATGTTTTCCGTGAGCCACGTCTTTATGAGATTGTACATACCGTAGTTGACGAACGCAAGCGTGAGTTTTTCGTCCTCCGGCTTTATATCGTAGTTTCCGGTATGGTAGAATTCGGCGCTGAGTGACTCAAAAGCATACGAAAGCTCGTTATCCGTGTGATTTCTGAACAGGATCAGTTCCGTACTTTTCATCCGGTACAGATATTCGCAGATGTGTTCAAGCGCGGTTTTCGGGTCCGATCCCTCGCGACGGCAGATATCCTTTACGTTTTCGGTGATCTCCCGTCCGATCTCCGTTATCACGTCGCGTACGTTTCCGTAATGCGCGTAAAAGGTGGAACGGTTGATACCGGCGTGCTCGCACAGTTCCTTCACGCTTATATCGTCGGCCGCGCGTTTGTCGAGCAAATCGAGCAGACTTTCGTGAAGCAGGCGCTTTGTGAGGCGGATTCGTTGATTCATACGCTGTCCTCCTTGAAAATTTTTTTGCGTTTTTTGAACATTGGCGCAGCAAATGTCGTTTTTATGACAGAGAAGGCGCGTCTGATTGTTGCAAAACCGACAAGTGTATGATATGATTATACCCGCATAAAGCTGAAAAAGCAATGACAAATATGTAAAAACGGAGGTTTATCATGAACCTTGAAACGAAAGCAATGGAGAAAAACCCCGTCGTAAAGACGGCGAAGTGGGCGATGAGCATGATGAAAAACAAGATCATCATTTCTCTTGTCATGCTTGTTACCGGTATCCTCTACGTCGCCGCGCCCACCGGAAACATGAACACGACCGTTGTCGTCATCGCCGTTATTTTGATCGCGGCGGCGCTGATCAACGTCGGCATCCACCTGATCCCGAAGGAAAGAACGAAGACCGATATTTTCCTCGCGGCAATCAATATCATCCTGATCGGATTC
The DNA here is from genome assembly GCA_947165085.1 of uncultured Clostridia bacterium. Classification (GTDB taxonomy): domain Bacteria; phylum Bacillota; class Clostridia; order Oscillospirales; family Oscillospiraceae; genus JAZOXB01. Next base: position 8,382 of record CAMUZA010000025.1, read on the forward strand.
GCCGTTTTCTGCATCATATCGCCTTCCACCGTCGAGCCGATCGTCCGGTATATTTTCGGAATTGTGATGATCGTCACGAACCTTGTCAATCTGGTCGAGACGTTCAGGTTCGAGGACAAAAAAAACTGGAAATTTTTCGTAGGCCTGTTCGTCGCCGTGATTATGATCGGCCTCGGTATCGCCATGATCGTCGCCGGCGAGACTGTTATCGCCTCCATGCAGCAGGGGATCGGAGTTTTTCTGATCATAAACGCGCTGATCAACATCTGGTACATCATTCGTCTCAGGATCGAAGCGAAAAAAGCCGCAAAAGCAGCGAAAGAATAACGTATCATCTTCAAAAGGACGGCAGACTCAAATTCTGCCGTCCTTTTTGCCGTTTTTCTGCCTTATCCCGCCGACAAAGCCCAAAACGCTGACCGTGATCATAAAGATCAATAGCGCCGCGCTCGTAAAAGCTGAAACGATGAACATTGCAGTACTTCCTTCGCCTGTGTTTACCATGATCAGCGTATTCTGCAAAACGGCGACCGATAAAAGAGCGTCTATGAAATTGATCGTTCTTTGCTCCCTGACCAGTATGTTTCCGGTCTTTCTTTTCTTCGCCATATTGACCGAGGCGATAACGATCTTATACGTGGTATACGCCGCCATGGCGATCGCGGGGATCAGCGTCATGTCGACCGGTTTCTGCATTTTCACCATCAGCGATATCGGAACGATAAGGGATAAGTTCAAAACGAGAAGGATGATATGCGTCAGTATAAAGACTTTTCTTCGTTTCCGGCCGTCCGTATCCCCGTCTTTTCTTCCGAGTCTGAGATCGGAAACGACCAGAACGGCGCGCAAAACGGAGATGAGGATATAGTAAACGCAGATGCTTCCGTGCCAAAGAGAGCGGTAGCGGATCCCCAGATATCCGTTGTAAACGGCGAACGCGGCGGATATGAGAAAAGAGCCGGAAGACGATACGATCGTTTTCCGGTCGTAGTCGCCGAAAAAGAAGTCCTTTAGCTTACCGAACAATATCCGGACACCTCCGTAAATCCCGATTTGTCTGATTCATTGTACCACTGCTGCGCGACACGGTCAATTCTCTCTTGTTCAAGCGGGAAGGAGACACTTCCTAACAAAGTGCCTCCTTCGGGCGCGCATGTCTGCGCTATTCTTTCGGGACGTTTTTGGTTGCGATCAAAGCGACGCCGGTGCCGGCGACGTCCGGAAGGACGACGTCCCCGATCATGACAGGCGCGTCAACCGAAATTGCCTTGATTTCCTCCATGCAGGCGAAAATCCGATCCTTCGGGATATCGGTCTGCGTGCGGACGGAAAGGCGATTGACCGTGCCGCCGCGGATCGCCACGGTAGAGGTTACCGTGCGCTTCGGGCAAAGGACCTCATTCTTGGCGTAAGTCTCGCCGCGCGGGCAGGTGTTGCCCTCCACGCGGAGGTTCCCGTCCTCTTCGAACACGCGCAGGCTGCAGCCGAGCGGGCAGCCGATACAGGTCAGTTCTCTCATTTCATTCCACCTCCGTGCAGATGCGGATTGATGCGAGCGGCTGCTTCAGCTCGCTCTTCTTCAAAATGACCTGCTCCATTTCGCCGGGCGCAAGCACCCGCTTTTTGATCCTGCGGATACGCTCGCCGTTGCAGTACACGCAGATGTAACGGTCGCGGTAGACGTCCGCCACGCGGAAGCGGATCGTAACGCTGTCCGCCATGTTCTCCGGATCGAGCTTTTGCGGCACGGTATAGCGCACGCCGCCGTCCGCCGTGATCGGCACGGTCTTTCCTGCAGTCTGCTGTGTCAGGATGTAAGCCGCCGCGTTTTTGCCTGCGAGCGCGGCCTCCTCGGAGACGTAGTCCACGAGGTCGTGCACATGCAGAACGTTGCCGCAGGCAAACACGCCCTCGCAGTCGGTCTGCAGGCGGTCGTCGACCTCCGGGCCGTTCGTCACACGGCTCATCGTTACGTCGAGCGCGCGGGTCAGCTCGTTTTCTGGCAGCAGACCGACCGAAAGCAGCAGCGTATCGCAGGCGTAGTATTCCTCCGTGCCTGCAATCGGGCGGCGGTTTTCGTCAACCTGCGCGAGCGTAATACCCGTCAGGCGTTCTTTGCCGTGAATCTCCACGACCGTATGGCTCAGCTTCAGCGGGATGCCGAAATCGTCCAGGCACTGCACGATATTGCGCTTCAAGCCGCCGGAATAGGGCATCAGCTCCGCGACGACCTTGACCTTCGCGCCTTCGAGCGTCATGCGGCGCGCCATGATCAGCCCGATGTCGCCCGAGCCGAGGATGACGACCTCTTTGCCCACCTGATAGCCCTCAATATTCATCAGACGCTGCGCCGTGCCCGCGGAGAAGATGCCGGCGGGGCGGCTTCCGGGGATGTTCAGCGCGCCGCGCGGGCGCTCTCTGCAGCCCATCGCCAGAATCAGTGCCTTTGCCTGCACCTGCACCAGTCCGTCCTCGCGGCTGACGTAGGTGACGAGCTTTTCTCTCGAAATCGAAATCACCGTCGCGCCGAGCCGGTACGGGATGTTCTCCTCTTTGACCTGCGCGATAAACCGCGCGGCATACTCCGGACCGGTCAGTTCCTCCTTGAACGTATGCAGTCCGAAGCCGTTGTGGATGCACTGGTTCAAAATGCCGCCGAGCACGTGGTCGCGCTCCAAAATCAGAACGTCCTGCACGCCCGCGCGGCGTGCGCTCAGCGCCGCGGCAAGTCCCGCAGGACCACCGCCGATGATAATCAAATCATGAGATTTCATTTCCGTCCCTCCAATGTGCCGGTCAGCAGTTCCGAGCCGGAAACGTTTTTGCAGATCTCCTCCATCGGGCGGTGCAGCTCGCGCGCCAGGATCTCCATGAGGCGCGGCGTGCAGAAGCCCGCCTGACAGCGACCCATGCCGGCGCGGACGCGCCGCTTGATGCCGTCCAGAGAAACGGCGCCGACGGGTCTGTGAATCGCTTCGACGATCTCGCCCTCGCTGATCTGCTCACAGCGGCAGACGATGCTGCCGTAGAGCGGGTTTTCTTCGATCAGTGCCTTCCGTTCCCCGACAGGCAGCTCCGCCAGACGCGGGATTGCTTTGCGCGTGGGAACGAAATCGGTTTTTTCTTCCGCGCCGAGCTTGTCCGCAATCAGCTTGGCAAGATAGCAGCCGATGGCGGGCGCGGAGGTCAGGCCGGGCGACTCGATGCCCGCCGCCTCGAAGAAGTTCTCGGCGTCCGGTGCCTCACCGATGATAAAGTCGTCGCCGTCTTCATGCGCGCGCAGACCGGAGAAGGAGGTAATCACGCTCCGCAGCGGAAGCTCGCGGACGCTCTGCGCGGCGGTCTTCGTCAGATACGAAAGCTCTTTGGCAGTCGTCGGCGTCTGCTCCTTGTCCTCCACGTCGGTCGCCGTCGGGCCGATCAGCAGATTGCCGTGCGCCGTCGGCGTGACCAAAACGCCCTTGCCGAGCGCGCTCGGAAGCTGGAAGACGGTGCAGGAAACGTAGCCGCCGACTTCCTTATCCAGCAGGCAGTAATCGCCCTTTCTTGGCGTGATGTGCATCGGTGTATTGCTGACCATGCGGTGGATCTCGTCTGCATGCACGCCCGCCGCGTTGACGACGCATTTTGCGCCGATCTGCGCCATGTTTGTGGTGATGACGTAGCCGTCTTCCTCGCGCGATATCCCGGTCACGGTCTCGTTGCGGCGGAACTCCACGCCGTTGACGCAGGCGTTCTCCGCCAGCGCAATCGTCAGCTCGAACGGGCAGACGATGCCGCCGGTCGGCGCGTAGAGCGCGGCGACCACGTTTTCGCTCAGATTCGGCTCTTTTTCCCGCGCTTCGTCGCCCGAGAGGATCTTCAAACCCTCCACGCCGTTTTTCACGCCGCGCTCATACAGCTCTTTCAGCGCGGGAAGCCCGTCCTCGGACAGGCAGAGCACCAGAGAGCCGTTGCGCTTGAAGCGGATATCCAATTCTTCTGCCAGTCGCGGCATCATGCGGCTGCCCAGCAGATTCATCTTCGCTTTCATTGTGCCCGGCTTCGCGTCAAAGCCGGCGTGGACGATGCCGCTGTTCGCCTTCGACGTGCCGGAGCAGACGTCCTCCCCTTTTTCAATCAGGCAAATTTGCAGATTGCGGCGCGACAGCTCTCTTGCGACTGCGCAGCCGATCACGCCGCCGCCGATCACTGCGACGTCATAGTTTTTCCGCATTTACCTGCCCCCCCTTCTTTTCATATAGTCTTATTATACAACTTTTGTCCGTTTTCGCAAGAACCGATTTCAGGGATAGCAAAGAAAAACAAACTGTTGTATACTGGAAGCAGTAACCGAAAGGAGCCGAAACGATGGATCGCTGCGCATGGGTCAAGCTGAACAATCCGCTGTACGTCCGCTATCACGACGAGGAATGGGGCGTTCCCCTGCACGACGACAGGGCGCTGTACGAGCTTCTGATCCTGGAATCCTTTCAGGCGGGTCTTTCGTGGGAATGCGTCCTCAACAAGCGCGAGTCGTTCCGGCAGGCGTTCGACGGCTTCGATATTCATAAGATCGCCGCCTACGGAGACGAGAAGATCGAGTCGCTGATGCAAAATCCCGCCATCATCCGCAACCGCCGGAAGATCGCCGCCGCGATCGAAAACAGCCGGGTCTTTCTGACGATCCGGCGGGAGTGCGGCTCGTTTGACGCCTATTTGCGGCGTTTTACCGGCGGCAGGATCTATTATGAGGAATATACGCTCCGCACGACCTCGCCGCTGTCCGACCGCATTTCCGAGGACTTGAAGCGTCGCGGCATGCGCTTCGTCGGCTCCACCGTGATTTATGCGTATCTCCAATCTATCGGCACGATCAACGCCCACGGGAAAGAATGTGACAAATACCATAAAAAATAGGGGGCAAATCAGCCCCCTATTATTCTGTTATCCCGGCAGATGACTCAAAACGGCGCCGTAGAAGTCGCAATCCAATACCACGTCGGAGAAGGTGATCTTATTGCGGACGTCCGCCATGACCCATTCCTTGTACTTTGCCATATCCTCCTCGGTCCATTCATATCCCTCAGCGGGAATGAACTCGCCGGTTGCGCCGTTGTAGGTCGCGTAATTCGTCTTCCAGCTGTAGTCGTTCCAAAGGACCAGCGGTTCCTGCTCGGAAAAGACGTCTCTGCCGACGAACATGCGCGAGTCGTACTCCACGCCGAAAAGATTGGAAAGCGTCGGCAGGATGTCGAGGCTGAAGGTCGGAGCGTCGATCTGAATATCCATGTCCTCCAGGCAGCCGCTCCAGATGATCAGCGCCGTCTTGTCGCGGACAAACCCGCTGCCCGCAGGCTCCCCGTAAAGCTCGGACAGATAGCTCTGACCGTTCGACCAGGCGTAGCTTGACGACAGGCCGTAGGGATAGTGATCCGGACTGATGACAATGACCGTATCGTCCGCGATCCCGGCATCCTCGAGCATTCGGAGCAGACTCGTCATGGCGTTTTCCAGTTCGATGTTGGCAGCGTGGTAACACTTGATCGGCTCAGACCACGGCTCGTTTTCCACAACGTGATAGTTCTTCGCGGACATGGCGTTGTTGGCGCGGCTGTAGGTACAGTGACCGCTGATGCTCATGTAGTACACGCTGAACGGCTGATGATCGATATACTGCGGAACGGTGTATTCGATCATTTCCTGATCGCTCTCCGGCCAGATCACGCTCACGCCCTGCTCCAGACCGTTGCCGATCGCGTAGAAATTGTCATAACCGATCATACAATGCGTCAGGTGGCGATCGTAGTAGGTGTATTCGCCGTTGTGGTAGGAAACGGAGAAATAACCCCGATTGCGCAGCTGATTGCCGATGGTCAGCGCATTGTTGTTATAGATCATGCTCTTAATGCTTGCAACGCCGTTGGTCGGCACGATGCCGTAAAGGTTGGAGAATTCACCGGTCGAGGTACTGCCGCCCCAAGCGGGCTGATAATAGTCCGTGAAGTAGATGCCCTCGTGCGCCATGCGGTAAAGGGTGGGCGTGCGCACCGGATCAATGACCTCTTTGGTAAACGCCTCGGCGGTGATGATAATCAGATTTTTCCCTTCGAACATGCCGGTGAATTCATTTTCCATGGCAGGCGTCTGCGAAGCGACATAGCTGTACGCAGAGGCGATGCGGTAGTTTCCTTCCTCCTCTGCGAGCGCGGCATAATCCAGATCGAATTCGTGCGGATAATAGACGACCGGCGGTTCCGTCGGCTCTGTTGCGTCTTCCGTCGGATCCTTCTGTGCTTCGCTCGGCTGTGTGGTTGGGTCTTTCGCGGGCAGCGGCTTGACCGGAGGAGCGACCGGCTCATCGGAAAAGACGAAGTCCGTACCGCTGTTGCCGCCACGGATCAGATCCAGAGTCAGTGCCTCGGAAAGACCGAAGGAGCGAACTGCGCTGTCAAAGGTATATTGCTCGTCATATTTTTTGGTATCCGGGGATACCGTTCGTATAAAGAGCATACCGGCAAAGAAGCTGACCACCAGAAGCGCGCCGAGTACCGCGCGCGTGATCCAGCCGCCCGTTTTGCCCCAGTTGCCGAGGTGTCCGAGGAAGGCGTAGAGAATGATCGGCAGCAAAACGACGAGGATCCGCCAGAAGCCGTGCAGGATCAGCGTGACCAGAGTGTCGCCGAAGCCGCCCGCCACATCGCCCGCGTTGCCGAAGATGTCCGACAGGGTCATAAAGGTCTTGAACGAGTCCTGAATAAAGAATTCCAGCAGCGTAAAAAACGCGACGATCACAGAGAAGACGATCGCCAGGATCCGGCTGAATCTTCCCGATCTGCCGATCGTCGTCAGCAGCGCGAAGGCCAATCCGAAGAACAGCGCGCAGACCAGCACGGTGATGAGCTGCGGAAAAACCACGTCAAGGGGCGTCCAAAAATACAGAACAAGCTCGTCGAACACCACTGCGAAGATCATAAAGAGCCACGCAGGGATGTTGATTTTCTCCATCCATGCTCTCAGTTTTTTCACAGGAGATTCCTCGTTTCGTTATAGTGTATTATTTATTATAATGCATTTCACTCTGCAGGGCAAGACAAAAAACGACAGTTATCGCAGAATTGTCCTCTGCCCCGGCCAGGGATGGCAGGGTCTGCACGCGCTCCGCCAGTGAATGCCGGAGGCAAAAGGCGTCCGGCAGAGCACAGGCCGGAACGGCAACTGTTTGGACAATGCTGTTAAAAGCGGCTGCCTCTGTACAAGGCAGCCGCTGAGCGTGTCAAAAAAGTCTTTTTGACACGCTCATGCGGATTTTCAAACTTTCATAAAAGTTTGAAAATCCTGCTTTATGGAACGTGAAAGACAACCCTGACGGTTTTCTTTCACACTTTCTTTCCCTCCGAAGTACCCACTCCCTGCCTTTTTTACAGTCAATGCGGCTGCCTCTGTACGAGGCAGCCGCTGCTATTTATTTGCCGAGGTTGTCGGTGATGCCGACGGTGAGGTTCTGATTGTAGCACTCGAACATCGCTTCGACTTCCTTCGGACGGGTCGAGCCGGTCAGCATGCTGACGATTGGCACAAGGATCAAACCGCCGACCATCGCAAACACGCCGGAATAGAGGGAGTTCTTAAAGACGAACGCCAGCATCGGAATCCCGGACACGTCCATCACCTTCAGGGAGATCAGAAGCTGCACAACCTCAAGGCCGACCCCCCATACAAAGGACACTGCGACAGCCGCCTTGCTGATCCGCTTGCTGTACAGCCCGTAAAGGAACGGCGCGAGGAAAGCGCCTGCCAGCGCGCCCCACGACACGCCCATCATCTGCGCGATAAAGAGGTTGTTGCTTTTTGCCTGCACAATGGCGATCGCGGCGGAGATGATAATGAATGCGACGATGAACAGGCGCATCATCAGCATCTTATTCTTTTCCGGCATCTGCTTCTTTCGCAGCGGCGCGATAAAGTCCAGTGAAATCGTGGAGGAGCTGGTCAGCACGAGAGAAGACAGCGTGGACATGGACGCAGACAGCACCAGCACGATCACGATGCCGATGATGACGGGAGAAAGACCGGACAGCATCGCAGGGATAATGGAGTCGAAACCGCCGGCGGGATTGCCGTTTTCACCGATGGCGATCGGGAACAGTCTTCCGAAGCCACCGAGGAAATAGCAGCCGCCCGCGACGACAATGGCAAAGAGCGTGGAAATGACCGTGCCCTTCTTGACGGCGTCCTCATTCTTGATCGCGTAGAATTTCCCGACCATCTGCGGCAGACCCCATGTGCCGAGCGAGGTAAGGAGCACGACGAAGATCAGGAACAGCGGCTCCGGTCCGAAGAACGAAGCGTATTCCCAGCCGCCGTTCTCTCCGGTAGCCAGAGCTTCCATTGAGCCCATCAGACCGCCGTTGGTATTCAGCACGGCGAGAATGACCGCCACGATGCCGACGAGCATCAGCATGCCCTGAATGAAGTCGTTGAGCGCAGTCGCCATATAGCCGCCGATCACGACGTAGGTGCCGGTGAGGACTGCCATCAGGATGACGCAGACGGAATACGGAATGCCGGGGAACGCCATCTCGAACAGACGCGACAGACCGTTGTACAGCGAGGCGGTGTACGGGATCAGGAACAGGAACGTAATAACTGACGCGGAAATCTTCAGCTTTTTGGATTCAAACCGCGTACCGAAGAAATCCGGCATCGTCTTGCTGCCGAGGTGATTCGTCATGATTCGCGTGCGGCGGCCGAGGATCAGCCACGCAAGCAGCGAGCCGATCATCGCGTTGCCGATGCCGATCCAGGTGGACGCAACGCCGAATTTCCAGCCGAACTGTCCGGCGTAGCCGACAAAAATAACCGCGGAGAAATACGACGTGCCATAAGCGAACGCGCTCAGCCAGGGGCCGACATTCCGTGAGCCGAGGACAAAGCCCTGCACGTCCCGCGCATGCGCTTTTGAGCGTATGCCGATGATGACCATGACCGCGAAGAACGCGACCGTCATGATCAGCGTAATGATCATTGTAGTATTCATAGTCCATCTCTATTCTTTGTATGTTTTGCAGTCTCCCCTGCTCGGTTTTGTGTAATTCTAACACCGAATCACGCGATTGTCAATACTTTAGCGCTTTAAATGCGCGAAGAATTGTCGTATCATGCGCTCTACTTCTGTCAGTGAACAGCCTCGCATCTAAAAGCAACTTGCCTTTCTATGCTTTCTGTAGTATGATAATCGGCAGCGGCAGTCTTGTAATATTGCGGCGCCGTGCAGCAGCGTTCGTATTCAACGAAAGTAGACAGGAGGTTGCAAGCATGTCTTTTGTCGTGTTTGCAGACGGCAGCGCTAATCTGCCAAAGCAATTATCGGAGGGAATCTCCCTGATCCCGCTCGACTATACGGTAGACGGTCAAGCAATGACATACCGCGGAGATATTGATTCCTTTGACGCTCATGCGTACTACGAAAAACTGCGAACAGGCAGCGTCATACGCACGACGCTAATCAACATGCACTGCTTTATGTCACACTTCGCACCCGTGTTGAAAAATGGACTGGACGTCATCTATATCAGCATGAGTTCGGCGATCAGCGGAACCTTCAACGCCGCCCGCAACGCGGCGGAAGAACTGATGGAGCAGTTCAAGGATCGATTCGTACATATTGTGGACTCGCGCGGCTGCGGATTCGGCAACGGCATTCTGGCAATCCGTGCAGCGGCACTGTGGCGGCAGGGCATTGACGCAAGAGACGCCGCGACGATCCTTGATACGCAAGTACCGCACACCTGCCAGTATTTTACTGTGGATGATCTGAATTTCCTGAAAAAGACCGGCCGCGTCAGCGGAATCACCGCAAAGATCGCCACCGTTCTCGATATCAAGCCGATCCTCTTCGGCGCGGAGGATGGGCAGATCATCTCCTGTGCCAAGGTGCGCGGGCGGAAACAGTCGATTGCCGCCCTTGCGAAGAAATACGACGAAAAGCGCGTGCGTTCCGGCGAACAGCAGGTCTTTATTTCGCACGGTGACTGCCTGCAGGACGCGGAAACGCTTTCCGCGCTTATCCGTAAGATCACGCCCGACGTTCCGATCACGATCTGTCAGCACGAGCCGGTCTCCGGCTCTCACGTCGGTCCCGGCATGCTGGGTCTGTTTTTTACCGGCAAGGAAAGATAAAACAAGGCTTCCCCGTGACGAAGATACCGGTCATGGTCGAGGTCACGGAAGAGAGCGCGGCATACGTTCAGAAAAGCGACCGGGAGCTCGCCAGCGCCGAGAGCCGCCATGAGCAGCACGCATTCCTTCTTCGGGTTGCGGTAATTCGGATCGCATTCGGCGATGGCAAAAAGGCGGTCAAACGCATTCTTCAAATGCCCGGAGATAAACCAATAATAGAGCGGCGAGGCCAGCACCACCACGTCCGCCTTCCGGTCAAAACAACGATCTTTTTACTCATGGGTTGCTCCTCCTATATGACAAATGATTGTGGATTGACTTCTTGTTGCTTAGATGGTATATCATAGAACCGGAAATTATACAAGTACTGACAATAAAGTAAGGTACTAACGTTGAGGTAAGCGTATGGACGTCAGAAATATTGCAGAGGCGGATTTCAGTAAATCCGGCTACAGCTACACACTTTCTCTGATCGCGGGAAAGTACAAGCCCATCGTGCTCTACTGTCTGATGGAGTATGAGCCGGTGCGTTTCAATGAGATGCGGCGCTATGTGGGCAGCGTGGCGGATAAGACGCTGAGTCAAACACGCAAGGAATTGGAGCGCGACGGTCTGATCCGCCGGGAAATGTATCCGGAGATCCCGCCAAAGGCGGAATACTCGCTTACGGAACGCGGTCACTCTCTGGTGCAGGTGCTTGATCAGCTCTGCACCTGGGGAGAGGCCAATCGTCCGGTGCAAGACGGCAAAGAAGCGACGCCTCCCTGCGTTTGCCCATAATGCCATGTGCAACTGATGGGAATAGTAAGTAAGAAACGCTTTGTAAGAATGCGCAATGATGGACGCCTTTCTGAGTTCAGCGCCTCCAAGCCGTGATCGGCTTGGAGGCGCTGGCGTGTTTATAACTATGCCCTGTTAAACTTTTCTTTACCCTGCTTGCAGCGTGGGCATTTCCAGTCCTCTGGAAGATCCTCAAAAGCAACGCCGTCATGTTCGGCAGGATCATAGACATATCCGCATATAGAGCAGACGTACTTGCCTGTTGCCTTCTGCGCTGTGAGATCGACCTCCGCAAACACTGTGGCTACAGGATTATCCAGGTCCATCACGCGGTTAGCTTCCAGATTTTCATAACCCTGCGGCGTGTGGGTCCCGCAGTAAACGGTCGGATGACTGCGGACGAATTCACGCACGCGGTCCTGCGTCTCCCGGGCGGCAGACAGATCGTCGAACACCGTGGAGAGCTTATCTTCATAGAGCGCTTCGTCCACATAGGTGATATCGCCGTGGAACATATAGAACAGGCCGTCCTTCTCTGCAACAACAATGCTGTTGCCGTTGGTGTGGCCTTTCGCTTTGATGAAGGTCACGCCGGGGATGATCTTCTGGCTCTCCGGGAAATTATAATATGCACCGTCGGTGAAGGTCACGGGGACGATATTCGGAATTCCCTGTAGTTCGTCCGCAGCAAGCTCATCGGCATTGACATATATTTTAGCATTCGGGAAGGATCTCAACTCGCCGGAGTGATCCCCGTGGCGATGGGTCAGCAGGATCTTCGTCACCTGCTCAGGCTTGTAGCCCAATGCCGCAAAAGCCTCCATATAGCTGCAGATATCCTTGCCGGTATAGAGCAGGCTCTTCTCGTCCGGGACCTCTTCCGGCGTGCCTGCCGGCAGGCCTGTATCCACCAGGATCACCTCATCGCCCGTGTCGATCAGGTAGTTCTGAAGACTTCCCCGATAACGGATGCCGGCATCGAACTTTTCCATGCCCTCTTCTCCGCCGAAAACGAAGGGCTGGCTGTAGAATCCGTCTTTTCTGAATTTGATCGCTTTCAGTTCCATTTGTAAGTTCCTCCTTTACAGTAACGCCTTTACACAGGCTTCCACTTCCGCCATAGCTGCGGTAGACTCAAACCGTGCGGCGACGTTGCCTTCACGGTCAATAATGAACTTGGTAAAGTTCCACTTGATATCCGGTTTCTTGTCCCAATCCGGATCAGCTTCCGAAAACATCTTTTCCAGCAGGGCTTTATACTGGTGTTCTCCGAATCCCTCGAAGCCCTTCTGCGCCTTCAGATAAGTATAAAGAGGCAGCTCGTTCCCGCCATTCACATCCGCCTTCTTCATCTGCGGGAAGGTGGTGTTGACTACCATGATGACCTTGCCCTTATAGTCAGCCAGTTTTAACTCCTCGCCGGTTCCGGTCGTGATCGTGTAATCATAGATGTTCTTCTTTCCGGCCGCCTCAATGATGTCCCTCCGAAGCATCGGCTCTCCGCCTGCCAGGAGGATAAAGCTGATGCCCAGCTCATCCGCCTCGTCGAAGATCCGCAGCCACTCCTCATCGGTAAGCTGGCTGACGGGTTCGGCATCCACTGTCGCGTGATTACAGCGGGAATAGCAGCCTGCACAGTGCAGATTACATTTGCTGGTGATGCTGGCGATCAGGAAAGAGGGAACATGCTCCCCGGCGTCTTCCAGCTTTCTGCGCCGTTTGGACGCCGCCTTGCTCAGATAAATCTTCCTGTCATGCTGTCCCTGCAGGCACGGATTTCCTCCGGCGTGCCGCAGGCGACGATCCTGCCGCCGTCCTCGCCGCCCTCCGGTCCCATGTCGATGATATAGTCGGCACTTCGGATCACGTCCAGATCGTGCTCGATCACAATAACGGTGGCGCCGTGGCTGATGAGCGTGCGGAACACCTGCAGCAGCGTCTCCACGTCCTTCGGGTGCAGACCGATGGTGGGCTCGTCAAAGATAAAGACGGAATCCTCCTGCTGCCTGCCCATTTCGGAGGCCAGCTTCAACCTCTGCGCCTCGCCGCCGGACAGCCCCGGCGTTTCCTCCCCCAGGGTCAGATAGCCCAGGCCAAGATCCCGAAGAGTCTCCAGCCGCTGGCTGACAGCGCTCATGTCCCGGCAGAATTCCATCGCCGTGTTCACGTCCATATCCATCAGCTCGGGTAGAGAGCGCTCCTCGCCGGCCTTGTTCCGATAGCGGATCTTTTTTGCGGACTTTGCATAGCGCGAGCCCCGGCAGTCCGGGCATGGGATATCCACGTCCGGCAGGAACTGAACGTCCAGCGAGATCTGGCCCGTTCCGTCGCAGACCGGGCAGCGCAGAGAGCCGGTGTTATAGGAAAAGTCCCCGGCCTTATAGCCGTACTGTTTTGCGGCCTTTGTCCTGGCGTAGCACTTGCGCAGCTCATCGTGCACGTTGGCGTAGGTCGCGACGGTGGAGCGCACGTTGATCCCGATGGGCGTGGCGTCGATCAGCTTGATATGCCTGATGCCCTCTGCGTCGATTTTCTTGACATGAGCGGGCATTTTCTTCCCGTTGCACAGAGAATCCAGCGCGGGGACCAGACTCTCAAGGACCAGCGTGGTCTTTCCGGAACCCGAGACGCCGGTAATGACCGTCAGCTGGCTTTTGGGGATTTTCACGGAAAGGGGCTTGACGGTGTGGATGCGGTCGGTCTCCAGGTGGATCGCTCCGTCAGCAAACAGCTCCCGTTCGGATGCTTCCTTTTCAGCCGTCTGCTCTCCCGAGAGATGTTTGCCGATCACGGAGACAGGATTCTTTTCGATATCCTCGACAGACCCCTCCGCGATGACGGTACCGCCCTTCGCTCCTGCCTCCGGCCCCATTTCGATCAGCCAGTCGGCCTCCTTCAGGATCTGCACGTCGTGATCCACCAGCAGTACGGAGTTGCCGTCCCTGACCAGATCGTGCATGACGCCGTTGAGGCCCACGATATTGGCGGGGTGCAGTCCGATGGACGGCTCGTCCAGCACGTACAAAACGCCCGTCGTGCGGTTTCGGACCGCCCGCGCCAGCTGCATCCGCTGCCGCTCCCCGGTGGAGAGGGTGGACGACGCTCTGTCCAGCGTGAGGTAAGAAAGACCGAGATCCATAAGTCTGGCCGCCACCTCCAGATAGGACTCACAGATATTCTGTGCCATAGGGCGCATCTTCTCCGGGAGAGACGCAGGCACAGCTTTGACCCACTCAATGGATTCCTTCAGCGTCATCTCACAGGCCCGATCCAGAGATATCCCCATCAGACGCGGCGTCCTGGCAGCCTCCGAAAGTCTCGTTCCGCGGCATTCCGGGCAGACGTCCTCCTTGAGGAACTTCTCCACCCTCTTCATGCCTTTTTCATCCTTGACTTTGTTCAGCGCGTTGCGCACCGTGGCCGTGGCGCTGTAATAGGTAAAGTCCATCTCGCCCGCCGTGGCGGTGTCCGCTTTCTTCGGGCGGTAGAAGATGTGCTTTTTCTCCATGGGACCGTCGTAGACGATCTCCTTTTCCTTCTCTGTAAGGTCCTTAAAGGGAATATCCGTCCGCACGCCCATGGCACGGCACACGTTGGTCATCAGCGACCACATGAGGCTGTTCCACGGCGCGACGGCTCCGTCGTCGATAGAAATGTTCTCATCCGGCACCAGCGTACTGCGGTCCACCGTCCGCACCGTTCCCGTGCCTCCGCAGCATTTGCAGGCGCCCTGAGAGTTGAAGGCCAGCTCTTCCGCGCCCGGGCCGTAAAAGTGCTCCCCGCACTCGGGACAGACGATTTCCTGCATCAGCGCCACCTGAAAGCCCGGCTGCACATAGTGGCCGTTGGGGCAGCGGTGGCTGGCAAGGCGCGAGAACATCAGACGCAGGCTGTTCAGAAGCTCCGTTCCCGTGCCGAAGGTAGACCGGATTCCCAGCACGCCGGGCCGCTGGTGCAGGGCAAGGGACGCCGGGACGTACAGCACCTCGTCCACGTCCGCGCGGGAGGCCTGCGTCATCCGCCTTCTGGTATAGGTGGAAAGGGATTCCAGATACCGTCTGGAGCCCTCTGCATAGAGCACGCCCAGCGCCAGCGAGGATTTCCCCGAGCCGGACACGCCCGCGATGGCCGTGATCCCGTGCAGCGGCACGTCCACGTCGATGTTCTTCAGGTTGTGCACTCTGGCGCCTCTGACCTCTATTTTTTTTGGCTGTTCATTGTCTTTCTGAATTGAATTGTTCATCGTTTGTTTTCTCCCGAACACTTCCCGCAGCGGCTGCAGCCGCTGCAGGTAAGTTTCATTCCACTGAAAATTCGCCGAATATTCACCGAAAATTCGCTTTATTCGCTCGACGAGGGTGAATATCTTCCTCTGCGGAAGTTATTAACTGTCTGCTTCAAGGCGTAGAAATAAAAAAACGATTCTGCTAAAATCTGTTTTGGCAAGACTGCTTCGTACTTCATTTTGACAAGATAACGGTGCAGTTTTCACGATTCGCGCACCGAAGTCTATGGATTTGTCGATTAGAATGTTTTCTTTCGTATGATCACCGGCTATATTATATCGAAAAGTGTGTGATTGCGCAATAATTATTCTTTTTTCAGTCTTAAGTCTTCCCTATTTATTTAGAAAATCCTGTCGCAGAAAATGAAAAATGAATACTGAAAACTGAAGAATGAAGAATCAAAGCGAAAATCCCGTCGACTGTCGTCAACAGGATTTTCGCTTTGGCGGAGGGCGTGGGATTCGAACCCACGGACGGTTTTTGGCCGTCAAACGATTTCGAGTCGTTCTCGTTATGACCTCTTCGATAGCCCTCCGTGTATCTCATGTGTATATCCTGTTTTGGAAAAAAGCAAGACAACACGCAAGAACAATATGAAGTTTTGAAAATTCGATCCCGGAGGATCTCTTGTGCAGTCGGAAAAGTTCGCGGACGTTCTGACCTTTGGGATCGAATCTTTCGAGTCAGGGCCGTTCTATCCTGTTGCGGTACCCGAAATTCTTCGCTCGCTGTTCGCTCGCAGAATTTCGACCGCTGCCACTCCTCGCCCTCCTTTGACTCCGCCGCTGGCGGCGGTCGGGCTCGTCCCCACTTCGATACCGCTCCGTATGCGTTTTTCAAACGCCCCGTTATTATAGCAGGCTTTCTTTGGAAAATCAAGTGCAAAGTGGGGCAAATCCGCAAACATCCGGCAGGATTGCCTGTCGGACGTTTGCAAAATGGGTTTATCCGAAGATCTGCCCGGGGAGCTTCTGCTTTTCCTTCGGCGGGAAGCGGCGGTCGAACGCCTCCGCCTCCGTCTCGTCCACGAAATAGCCGCGAGGCGTAGCATACTCTCCGGTGATACCGCTGAGATAACCTGGCGTCAGCTCTTTGCACAGAAAGAACGAAGCGTCCGCGCCGTCCGGCAGTCCGTGATAACGAATGCCGAACTTTGAAGCATAGTCAAAGCCGCTCTTGCCGTAAAAGCCGATATTTCCCTCGAAGCACACCGCGCCGTAACCGAGCGCAGCCGCCTTTTCGAGCGAAGCGTCCAGCAGCTTCTTGCCGTAGCCCTGCCGCTTCAGCTCCGGCGCGATGCAGATCGGTCCCATCGTCAGAATCGGGATCGTTCTGCCGTCGTCTGCTTGAATACCGGCGCGCATAAACATATTCTGTCCGATAATTCTGCCATACTGCTCCATCACGAAATCCAGTTCTCTGACGAAAGCCGGATCGTCGCGCAGGCAGTGCAGCACGTAATGCTCCAGACAGCCGGGACGGTAGACGTTCCAGAAAGACTCCCGGACAAGGTATTCCGTTTCCGCGTAATCCGCCGGCGTTTCCGGCCGGATGAGATAGTCATTCATGGTTTTCCTCCTGCGGCAATTCTTTTATGAATCTCTGCATGCGTTCCCTTATCATTCGTTTCTGTTTCAGTCGAAACCATCTTCGAATCTGCCACACTCATTTTTTCTGAAAGGGCGGGATTCGTTTGCGTTTCTGCCAAGGGCAGAAACACAGGTTGCAACCAGTTTTTGAACTGGTTGCCCGACATCCCGCAGGGGTGCCGGATTTAATCATTCGAATCCCAATTGCCCTCTTCGCCAAAAAAAGCACGCCGAAGCGTGCTTTTTTTGGCGGAGAGGGCGGGATTCGGCCGAAGGTAGAATCCGTCTAACGAAAACATGCCGCCGGCATGTTTTCCTTGCCCGGAAAACTGCAAGACTTCGGTCCTGTTTCGGGCGATATATTCTTCGAATCCCGCCCGATAAGAATAAAGCCCTACGCGGTGGCGTAGGGCTTTATTCTTGGCGGAGAGGGC
>CAMUZA010000026.1 GCA_947165085.1 uncultured Clostridia bacterium
GCGGCAAGGTCCGTATCGGCTTTGAAGGCGGCCAGATGCCTCTGGCACGCCGCATTCCGAAGCGCGGCTTCAATAACATCTTCGCAAAGCCCCTCACCGAGGTCAATCTCGGCGCCTTCGAGGCGTTTGAGGACGGCGCTGTCGTTGACGCGGCGGCTTTGGAAGAAAAGGGCATTATCCGTGACTGCAAGTACGGTCTGAAGGTCCTGTCCAACGGCACCCTCACGAAGAAGCTGACCGTCAAGGCGGCTGCCTTCTCCGAGTCTGCCAAAGCAAAGATCGAGGAGGCAGGCGGAAAGGCTGAGGTGGTGTAATTGTTTACGACACTTCGCAATGCGTGGAAGATCGCCGATCTTCGCAAGAAGATCCTCTTCACGCTCCTGATCGTTCTGCTTTACCGTATCGGTAACGTAGTCCCCGTCCCGTTCGTCAACGTCAAGACCATGTCTGACGTGTTCGACGCGAGACTGAGCGGCACCATCTTCGGCCTGTTCGACATGATGTCCGGCAGCGCATTCTCTCAGGCGACCATCTTCGCTCTGAGCATCCAGCCGTATATCAACGCATCCATCATCATCCAGCTCCTCACCATTGCGATCCCTGCTCTGGAACGTCTGAGCAAGGAAGGCGGCGAGGAAGGCAAGAAGAAGATCAACAAGATCACCCAGCTTACGACAGTAGCGCTCGGCCTTCTGATGGGCTTTGCCTACTACGTCATGCTCGCCAACTACAACAACGATGCGTCGTTCAGCGGCTTGCTGATGACTGAAACGGGCGTCCTGCCGGCGATCGTCATCATCCTGTCCTTTACGGCAGGCGCGACGCTGGTCATGTGGTTGGGCGACCAGATCACGCAGTACGGTATCGGCAACGGTATCTCCATGATTCTGTTCGCGAACATCATCGCCCGCATCCCTGCCGGCATCATCAAGCCGCTCATCGACATGCTGTGGGCGCAGTGGTATTGGGTCCTCGCCCTCATCGTTGCGATGCTGGCGATCATCGTGTTCATCGTCTTCGTCTCTCAGGCCGAGCGCAGAATCCCTGTGCAGTACGCCAAGAGAGTCGTCGGACGCAAGGTCTACGGCGGTCAGAACACGCATCTGCCGATCAAGGTCAACATGTCCGGCGTTCTGCCGATCATCTTCGCACAGTCGATCGCCTCTCTGCCCGCTACGATCTGCGCCTTCATCGGCATCAATCAGTACAGCGGCAACTGGTGGTATGACAACGTGTTCAGCAGCACCAGCGCGATCTACGTCGTGATCTATCTGCTGCTCATCATCGGCTTCAGCTACTTCTACGCTACCATCCAGTACAACCCCGTCGAGGTTGCCAACAACCTCAAGAAGAACGGCGGCTTTATCCCCGGCTTCCGTCCGGGCCGTCCGACGTCGGATTTCATCCACAAGGTCATCAACAAGATCACCCTCTTCGGCGCGATCTACCTTGGCATTGTAGCGGTCCTTCCGATGCTCCTCGGCGCCATCACGGGCGAGACCAGATTCTCCTTCGGCGGCACGTCCGTCATCATCGTTGTTTCCGTTGCGCTTGAAACCGTCGCCGCCATCGAGGCGCAGATGATGATGCGCAACTACTCCGGATTCCTCGAGAAGTAATCGGAGGTCCGGAATAATGAGACTGATTCTGTTGGGAGCCCCCGGTGCGGGAAAAGGCACGCAGGCGGAGATCATCGCCGCCAAGCTGAACATCCCGACCATTTCCACCGGGAATATCCTTCGGGAAGCAATCAAAAACGGTACGGAAACCGGTTTGAAGGCCAAGAGCTTCATGGATCAGGGCATGCTCGTTCCCGACGATGTCATCATCGGCATCGTCCGGGAGCGGCTGGCGCAGCCGGATTGTGCGGGCGGCTATATCCTCGACGGTATGCCGCGCACGATCCCGCAGGCGCAGGCTCTGCTGGAGCAAGGCGTTGAAATCGACCGTGTCGTATCCATTGAAATCGCCGACGATGTGATTGAAGCCCGCATGACAGGACGCCGCGTCTGCAGCGTCTGCGGCGCAAGCTATCACGTCACGGCAAACCCGCCCAAAACGGAGGGCATCTGCAATGCGTGCGGCGGAGAGCTGACGATCCGCAAGGACGACAAGCCGGAAACGGTGCGTCATCGCCTTGCCGTGTATCACAGCGAGACCGAAGCACTCAAGGGCTTCTATGAAAAGCTCGGAAAGCTCAGGCTTGTCGAGGGAAATCAGCCCATCGAGGATGCAACTCGTGATATCCTGGCGGCGTTGGGTGACTGATTTATGATCCCAATCAAAAATGAACGCGAAATCTCCGTGATGCGCCGTGCCTGTAAGATTACCGCGGCAGCCCGTGCCCTGGCAGGGGAGATGGTAAGACCCGGCGTAACAACCAGGGAGATTGACAAAGCGGTCCACGATTTTATCGTGTCGCAGGGTGCAACACCCTCCTTCCTCAATTATTCCGGTTATCCTGCCAGCGCCTGTATCTCCGTGAACAATACCGTCATTCACGGCATACCGGACGGCAGAGTGCTGAAAGAGGGCGACATCGTCTCTGTAGACGTCGGCGCCTACTGGGGCGGGTTTCATGGGGACTGCGCCGCAACTTTCGCCTGTGGAGAGATTTCTCCGGAGGCACAAAAGCTCATTGATGTCACGAGGCAGAGCTTTTTCGAGGGCGTGAAATTTGCACGCCAGGGCTATCGTATTTCCGACATCGGTCATGCAGTGCAGACCTTTGCCGAAGCCAACGGGTTTTCCGTGGTGCGCGCGTTCATCGGTCACGGTGTGGGCGAGCATCTGCACGAAGAACCGGAGGTTCCGAACTACGGCCAGCCCGGTAGAGGACCGAGACTGGTCCGCGGAATGACGATCGCGATCGAGCCGATGGTCAACGCCGGCACCTATGAGGTGCGGGTCTTGAAGGACGGCTGGACGACGGTCACTGCGGACGGCAAGCTCTCGGCGCACTACGAAAATACTGTCCTCATCACCGACGGCGAGCCGGAAATTCTCACCGTCACCGAGGGGCTTTGACAATGGATATTTCCATATCGGATGTTGTTCTTTCCGTCGCAGGTCACGACAAGGGAATGCTGTTCTATGTGATTGACACAGACGGTGTGTACGTTTCCCTCGCGAACGGCAAGGAAAGAACGGTAGAAAAGCCCAAACGCAAAAAACTGAAACACGTCCGCAAACTCCCTCGGGAAAATTCGTCGCTCGCCGCGAAGATCCGTTCCGGTGAGCCGCTACTCAACAGCGAATTACGAAGGGAACTGGCGAAGATTCGTCAGGAAATCAGCGTTTTAACCAAGGAGGGTTGAAAAAACTTGGCAAAGGACGACGTAATCGAACTTGAGGGCATCGTAACCGATGCATTGCCGAACGCCATGTTCAAAGTCAAAATCGGCGGCGAGCATGTGATTCTGGCGCACATTTCCGGCAAGCTCAGAATGAACTATATCAAGATCTTGCCCGGTGACAAGGTAACTGTTCAGATGTCTCCATACGATCTGACCCAAGGCCGGATCACGTGGAGAAGCAAGTAATTCAGAGACATTGTTCTCATTTGGAGGTTAAACAGTATGAAGGTTAGACCGTCCGTGAAGCCCATGTGCGAGAAATGCAAGATCATCAAGCGCAAGGGCCGCGTCATGGTAATTTGCGAAAATCCCAAGCATAAGCAGAGACAAGGCTAATAGGAGGTGCTTGAAGTAAATGGCACGTATTGCTGGTATTGACCTGCCCCGCGAGAAGAGAATTGAGATCGGACTCACTTATATCTTCGGCATCGGCAGAAAGAGCGCCAAGGACATCCTCGAGATGGCAGGCGTTGATCCCGACACCCGCGTCAAGGACCTGACGGAAGATCAGGAAGCCGCGCTGCGTGATGTCATCGATAAGAACTACACCATTGAAGGCGACCTCCGCCGTGAAGTCGCTCTGAACATTAAGCGTTTGACTGAAATCGGCTGCTACCGCGGTCTGCGTCATCGTCGCGGCCTGCCCGTTCGCGGACAGCGTACCAAGACCAATGCACGTACCCGTAAGGGCCCGAAGAAGACCATCGCGAACAAGAAGAAGTAAGGAGGGTAACGGAACAAATGGCAAAAGCTGCTGCAAAGAAAGTTGTAAAGCGCCGTCGCGAGCGCAAGAACATTGAAAAGGGCGCCGTTCATATCCGTGCTTCCTTTAACAACACCATGGTAACCGTCACCGACCTGCAGGGCAACGCTCTTTCCTGGGCGTCTTCCGGCGGCCTCGGCTTCCGTGGTTCCCGTAAGTCCACCCCGTATGCTGCACAGATGTGCGCAGAGACTGCCGCGAAAGCTGCCATCGACAGCTGCGGTCTCAAGACCGTTGAAGTTTACGTCAAGGGCCCCGGCCAGGGACGTGAAGCGGCGATCCGCGCTCTGCAGTCCGCCGGTCTGGAAGTCGTCTCCATCAAGGACGTCACCCCCATTGCGCACAATGGCTGCCGTCCCCCGAAGAGACGCCGCGTCTAATACGTTAAGGAGGAAAAGTTAGAATGGCGAAAAATACGCAACCCGTTCTCAAGCGCTGCCGTACGCTCGGCGTTTCTCCTGCCGTTATGGGTTATTCCAAGACTTCCAACAAGAACCCCGGCGGTCAGAGAAGAACGAAGAAGTCCGAATATGCATTGCAGCTCACGGAGAAGCAGAAGGTTAAATTCGTATACGGTATTCTTGAAAAGCAGTTCCGTATGTACTATGAAAAGGCTGCCCGCGCAGAAGGCAACACCGGCGAAGTCCTGCTCAGCCTGATTGAGCGCCGCCTGGACAACGTTGTCTACCGTCTTGGCTTTGCCGCTACCCGCCGCGAGGCGCGTCAGCTCGTCAACCACGGTCACTACACCGTCAACGGCAAGCGCGTTAATATCCCGTCTTACCTCGTTAAGACCGGAGACGTGATCGCTGTTTGCGAGAAGAGCAGCTCCAACAATCGTTTTAAGAAGCTCAAGGAAGACGACGCATTCGTCGCCGCTCCGAAGTGGCTTGACCGCGACAAGAACACCCTCACGGGCAAAGTTCTTGCTCTGCCGGCAAGAGACGATATCGACTTCGAGATTGCAGAACACCTCATCGTCGAGTTGTACTCCAAGTAATGCTCACCCTCGTTCATTGGTAAGCTGATTTACACCGCAGAACAAGTGTTTTGCAAATTCATAAGGAGGGTATCTATTGTATGGTAGAAATTGACAAGCCGCGTATTGAGTGTATTGACTCTCCCGAAGATCCGTCCCATGGCGTATTTATCGTAGAGCCGCTGGAAAGAGGCTACGGCACGACCCTGGGTAACTCTCTGAGAAGAATTCTCCTGTCCTCGCTGCCCGGCACCGCTGCGACCTCCATCAAGATCGCCGGTATCCAGCACGAGTTCTCCACGATCCCCGGCGTCAAGGAAGACGTCACCGAGATCGTGCTGAACATCAAGAGAATCATCTCCAAGATGAACTGCGACGGCGAAAAGACCGTCTATATTGACGCGACCGGCGAGTGCGAAGTGACTGCCGGCGACATCAAGACCGACGACGAGGTGGAGATCATCAACAAGGATCTGCACATCTGCTCTCTCGGTCCGGATGCCACGCTCAATATGGAGATCACCATGAGCCGCGGCCGCGGCTACGTCCCGGCCGAGCGCAACAAGACGCCGCAGACGCCCATCGGCGTTATCCCCGTTGATTCCCTGTATTCGCCGGTTTATAAGGTCAACTACACGGTGGAAAACACCCGTGTCGGCAACATGACCGATTTCGATAAGCTGACGCTTGAGGTCTGGACTGACGCCACCACGACTGCGAAGGACGCTGTTTCCATCGCGGCGAAGATCCTCACCGAGCACCTGACGCTCTTCACCGAGCTGTCCGAGACGGCAGCCGGCCAGACGCTTGTGCGCGAGAATAAGGAAACGGCGGAGCCCGCAGCCCTGAAGCTGACCATCGAAGAGCTCGATTTGTCCGTCCGCAGCTTCAACTGCCTGAAGCGCGCGAGCATCAACACCGTCCGCGATCTGATCTCCAGAACGCCGGAGGAAATGATGAAGGTGCGCAACATGGGCAAGAAGTCCCTGGACGAAGTGCAGAACAAGCTGGCGATGATGGGTCTGTCCCTCGCCTCGGAAGAGTCCGGAAACAATTAAAAGCAACCCGTTTTACCTTTCAAGAAGGAGGATATACGAATGTTTGGAACCCGTAAGCTCGGCAGAACGAGCGATCAGCGCAAGGCGATGCTTCGCCAGCTGAGCACTGACCTGCTGGAGAACGGCAAGCTCGAAACGACTTTCTGCAGAGCAAAGGAAGTGCAGCCCGTAGTCGAAAAGCTGATCACCCTCGGCAAGAAGGGCGACCTGGCGAACTACCGCAGAGCGCTGGCTTTCATCACCAAGGAAGACGTTGCACATAAGCTGTTCAAGGAAGTAGCTCCGAAGTATGCCGACCGCAACGGCGGCTACACCAGAGTTACCCGCCTCGGCGCTCGCCGCGGCGACGCAGCTGAGATGGCGATCATCGAGCTGGTGTAATAGTAAAAACGACCCCGGAAGCGTGAGAACGCTTCGGGGGTCGTTTTTTATAACTGCAACCCCAGCGTCAGGATGCCGAGGTTGGCGGTGTAGATCTCGGCGGTCGGCGATTGGTTCAAAGGGTTTTGCCCGCTGCCGACCTCAATGGTGTAGCCCGGGCGGTCGAAATCCTGAATAAACCAGTCCTTATAGCCTGCAAAGCCGCTTGCGAAGGGCGTTTGCTCCAGCGCGTAGCCGCTGACCTGCGCAAAAAGCTGCCCGATACGAAGAGAATCCGCCGGCTCGAGGTCTATGTATTTCCAGTAGATCGTCTCGCCCTGGGTGTGGTACGAGAGCGTCAGCCGCGGATTGACCTGCTGCGTCAGGCGCACCATGGCGGCGGTTTCCGGCTGATCAAGCGGTGCGTAGCCGGGGAAGTCCCGCGGGGCGGGACGGTCAAAGCCGAGGGCGCGTTTGTTCTCCACCGCCTGCTCCCAGCCGGCGGGGTAGTTGAGGTTCAGATCAATGCCGCGCAGATTCGCTTTCCAGCCGTCCGGAAACGGGATCGCGGGGAACTGCGACGCGATCCGTCGCGCGGCGTCATATTCGCCGCTGCCCGATACGATCGCGCCGGTCACGAGATCAACGCCGTCCGGATTTACCATCGGCACGAGATAGAGCTGCGTGCGGCGGAAGAGCTGCTGCGCGCTGAGCGCATAGATCGTTCTGTTTTCGCTGACCGCGCGTGCGTATTCCTCCAAAAACTTCATTACGAGCGGCACGGTGATCCATTCGTTCGCGTGATGCGCGGCGTTATAGAGGACGCTCCGTTGACCGCGCCCCATCTTCAGAACGGTGACCGGTCTGCCTCCCTCCGTCACGGCGATCTGCCGCTGTGTGATGAAGGGATAGCGCACGGTCAGCCCGTGAATACAGAGCGCAAGCAGCTCCGAGGTGAACGGAAGATCGGTCGGCACGACGGGAAAACCGAACGGAACGATGATGTCCTGCCCGATCGACAAATTGCGCGGATCCAGCGCAGGGTTGGCGGTCGTGATTGCCTGCACCGTCGTGCCGTAAGTACGGGCAAGCCGATAGTAAGTATCGCCCGCTTTGACGGTATAACGCCGGTAGCCGAGCAGATAGGGCGTCAGCCGCTGGACGGTCAGCGCGTCCTCCCGACCGGACGGAAACAGTCCCTCCTGCGCCTGAAACGCCTTCAGATCCGCCGCGCCGGCGCGGGAAAGCGCAAGTTCAGTGAAATTCAAAATAATCCCCTCCGACCCATTCTATGCCGGAGGGGATTTTCCTATGCTTCTTCCATCAGCTCGCCCAGAAAACGGTAGGCGGTGAGCAGCTTTTCCAGATGATAGTTCATCACGATCGTGTCGTGCCGGGTGCATTTTCTGCCGGTGATCCCTTCCTCCGGAAGCTCCAGACCGAGCTTGCGCATCAGCGCCGCGTTCCCCTTGGCGAGGTTGCCCGGCGTGTCCATGCCGCATATCGCCTCCAGCTCCTCGACCATGCGCTCCGCCAGCTGCTTGCAGCCGGCGAGGAGAGCTTCATCGTCGTTCTTCCGGTGGAAGAACCGCTGACTGTGGTAAAGCTCCATCTCGCGGTCGAGCCGCCTCAGCAGCGGCAGATTGCCGGAGAGGTCGGGAATGCGCTCCTCTACAATGATCTGCCGCAGTGCGGGCGGCATCTTCGAACGAAGCTGCGTCAGCAAGTCGAGAATTCGCTTTTTATTGTTATACGGACGGATCAGCACATTGATGACGAGGGCGACGCCGAGACCGACCGAGGTATCGCGCAGACGGTACAGAGAATCGCGCAGGATGTTGTCCGTCGGCGTCAGGCACGCGGAGAGGAAGATGATGCAGGACAGGGAAGCCGTGAAGGACAGCTTCAGCGCTCTGCTCAGAAACAGCAGGAGCAGTACGCCCAGTCCGGCGATCCACGCGGGCGTCATCGACGGAAACAGCAGCACCGAAACGTAACCGAACAGCGTGCCGAGAAAAACGCCGATCAGCTGCGTCAGACCCTGCATGAGAGATTTGGTGAAGGTCGTCTCCATCGCGATCAGCGCGCCGAAGGCGGCATAGAAAACAGTCAGCGAATCGTCTGCAAACAGCCGCACGATAAAAACAGACAGCGTGACTGCCAGCGCGGTCTTGAATATACGCAGACCGATCGGAAGATCCCGTTGATGCTCTTTCACAGTCCCACCTCCTTCCGTGTTCAGTATACCAGATTTTTCAGTATTTACAAGGTTTTTCTGTACTTTTCAGGGATTTGCGCTATAATGATTCCAAAGAAGGTGAGCTTATGGCAATCAGAAAAGCAAGGGCGCAGGACGTTCCTGCAATGCTTGCGATCTACGATCATTTCGTCCGCGATACGGCGGTCAGTTTTGAATATGAAACGCCGACGGAGGAGGAGTTTACGCGCAGGCTCCGGGAGCATATCGCGGTTTATCCGTGGCTCGTCTGGGAAGAGAACGGTAAAGTGCTGGGCTATGCCTACGCGGGCAGAGTCTTTGAGCGCGCCGCCTACGCATGGAACGCGGAAATCTCCTGCTATCTGGCAGAGCACATCCAGGGCAAGGGCGTCGGCAGACAGCTCTACGCCGCGATCGAGGACATTCTCAGCAAACAGGGCGTGCGCAAGGTCTACGCGATCGTGACCGCCGCGAACGAGCCGTCGGTCGCGTTTCACAAGGCGCTCGGCTATCGCGAGGCGCTGACGTTTTCCAACGTCGGCTTCAAGCACGGGAAATGGTACGACGTCGTGTGGCTCGAAAAGCAGCTCCAGCCGCTCGGCGCGCCGGATCGGTTCCCGACTCCGTGGGAGGAAGCGGAATGATACAGGATATTGCGCCGCACCGTCTGGCGAACGAGTTTTCCGCGGAGCGTATGCCCTCCGCGGGCGATTGGCTGCTGTCCTTCCGCAAAAACGCGGTACTCTCGGCGGCGGACGGTCTGCGGCTTCCGAAGGTCGGAGATTATTCTCCGGATGATCTGCATTACGCCTTTTCGCTCGACGGCGTTCCCGTCTGGCTGACGGATCGGGAACTGCCGGAAAGCGAAGATCTGCGATATATTGCGTCCGCAGAATACCGCTGCATGAAGCCGCAGGAGATCGCTTTTGCCTGTACGGTGGGAGAAAGCCTGCATCGCTGGTACTGTGCCAACCGTTACTGCGGCGCGTGCAAAACGGAACTGCGCGACAGCGAGACCGAACGCGCGCTCATCTGCCCGAACTGCCGCACGGTACGCTACCCGCGCATCAATCCGGCGGTGATCGTCGCGGTGACGGACGGCGAGCGTCTCCTGCTGACAAAGTACGCCGACCGACCGTTTTCGCGCTTCGCCCTTGTCGCCGGCTTCTGCGAGGCAGGGGAGAGCGCTGAGGATACGGTGCGCCGCGAGGTCTGGGAGGAAGTCGGTTTGCGCGTGAAGAATCTGCGCTATTACAAGTCGCAGCCGTGGGCGGTCGCGGACGACCTTTTGCTCGGCTTTTTCTGCGAGGTCGACGGCGGGACGACCCCCACTCTGCGCGACGGCGAATTGAAGCTCGCGCAGTGGTTCGACCGTGGAGAAATCCCAGACGATTATTCCGATATCAGCCTGACGGGGGAAATGATCGATCGCTTTCGCAGTGGAAAAATAACGGTTGACAAATAGAAAAAGCCTGCTATAATAAACATGTGATTACAAAATAAATTTGTGCTTAGGGAGTGAGGCCATGACGCAGCGTGAACGTCAGATCCTCCAGTGGATCGAGGCAGACCCGATGATCTCGCAGGAAAAGCTCGCGGAACTCGCGGGCATCACGCGCTCGTCCGTTGCCGTGCATATCTCCAATCTGATGAAGAAAGGGTATATCGCTGGCAAGGGCTACGTTCTCCGCTCCGGCAGCTATGCGGCGGTCGTCGGCGGCGTGAATATCGACATCGGCGGCCGTTCTCTTGCGCCGCTGGTCGCAAAGGACTCCAACCCCGGCAAGGTGACGATGAGCCTCGGCGGCGTCGGCAGGAACATCGCGCACAATATGAGTCTGCTCGGCGTTGACGTGCGTTTCCTGACCGCCTTCGGCGACGATATCTACGCCCAGAGGATCGCGGCGTCCTGCGGCGAGCTCGGCATCGACATCAGCCATGCCCTGCAGGTGCCGGGCGGCGCGACGCCGACCTATCTGTTCCTGAACGACTGTGACGGCGATATGGCGCTCGCCATGTCGGACATGGCGATCTGCGAGCGGATCACGCCCAAGTATCTGGCGGCGAATCTGCCGCTTCTCAACAACGCGCAGCTCGTTGTGACGGACACGAACATTCCCGAGGCGTCTCTTGTGTATCTTGCGGAGCACTGCACCGCGCCGATCTTCGCCGATCCCGTTTCCACCGCGAAGGCGGGCAAGCTCAAGCCGATCCTCGGCAAGCTCCACACGATCAAGCCAAACCGCATGGAAGCAGAGCTTTTGTCCGGCGTGAAGATCACCGATGAGAACAGTCTGCGCGAAGCGGCGAAGACCCTGCTTGCGACGGGTCTGCACCGTGTATTCATCTCCCTCGGAACGGAGGGTGTGTTTGCGGCGGACCAGAAGGAAATGCGCCTGCAGCCATGCTTCCGCGCGGAAATGAAAAACGCGACCGGCGCCGGCGACGCCTTTATGGCGGCGCTTGCCTGGGCGTATCTGGAAGGCACCGACCTTGCGAAGACAGCGAAGGCTGCAGCCGCAGCTGCGGCGATCGCGGTCGAAGGAAGCGAAACGATCAACCCCATACTATCTGCCGAAACCGTGCGTAAGCGCATGGACGGCTCGAAATAATCTTTGGAGGAATTGAATTATGCTGAACAAATTTTTGGACGTAAAGCCCGAGGTCGCCGAGGCGATCGCCAACGGCAAGCCCGTCGTGGCACTGGAATCCACCATTATCTCCCACGGCATGCCCTATCCGCAGAACGTGCAGACCGCCCTGGAGGTCGAGCGCATTATCCGCGAGAACGGCGCGGTCCCCGCGACCATCGCCATCATCGGCGGCAGACTCAAGGCAGGTCTGACCGCAGAGGAGATCGAATACTTCGGCAAGAAGGGAACTGCCATCGCCAAGGCGTCCCGCCGCGATCTGGCCGTTCTGTGCGCCAGAGGCGAAGACGGCGCGACGACTGTCACCACGACCATGATCATCGCCCACATGGCGGGCATTAAGGTCTTTGCGACCGGCGGCATCGGCGGCGTGCATCGCGGCGCGGAAACGACGATGGATATCTCCGCCGACCTCGAAGAGCTGGCGACCACGCCCGTGATGGTCGTCTGCGCCGGCGCGAAGTCCATCCTCGATCTCGGTCTGACCCTCGAATATCTGGAAACGCACGGTGTTCCCGTCATCGGCTACGGCACGAAGGAGCTGCCCGCTTTCTATACCAGAATCAGCGGCTTCTCCGTCGACTACGAGATCGACACCCCGGAGGAGCTTGCCAAGGCGTTCAAGACCCAGCACGAGCTCGGGCTGCGCGGCGGCATGCTCGTGACTAACCCCATCCCCGAGGAATACTCCATGGATCCGAAGGTCATCAACGCGGCGATCGACGAAGCGATCCGTCAGTGCAAGGAAAACGGCGTTCACGGCAAGGCGACCACGCCGTTCCTGCTGGCAAAGGTCAAGGAGCTGACCGGCGGCGACAGTCTGGATTCCAATATCCAGCTCGTCTTCAACAACGCCCGCCTCGCCGCCAAGACCGCAAAGGCGTATTGCGAAGCGTAATTGCAGAATTAAAAAAGAGGAACGCGGTGCGTTCCTCTTTTTTTATCTGTTTTGCAGGATATAATCCAGCAGCGCGGCGCAGCCGCGGTCGATATCCGCTTCCGCCTCGCGGAAGTCGCGGGTGTACCACGGGTCTGCGACGTCGCGCGGACGGTCCGTGTAATCCAGCAGCAGGGAGACCTTGCCCTGCGGGTCGCCGCCGAAGAGCCGCTGCATATTGCGCCGGTTCGCGCCGTCCATGCCGATGAACATATCCCAACGCCCGTAATCCGCGGCGCGAAGCTGCACCGCCGTCTTTCCCGCGCAGGAGATACCGCGCGCGGAAAGCAGCGCGCGGACGGGCGGGTAGACCGGATTGCCGATCTCCTCGTCGGAGGTGGCTGCGCTGGCGATTGCAAATCGCTCCTCTAACCCGCGCTTCTTTACCAAATCTTTCATGATATACTCCGCCATCGGACTGCGGCAGATATTCCCGTGGCAGACGAAAAGGATCCGTATTTTCTGCATCATAATGCCCGTCCTTTCGCTAACTCAATCTCGGCGAGCTTGCCGGCGCAATTGCGCCGGCCGGTCGGCCGGAAGCCCAGCTTGCGGTACAGCCGTTCGGCGTCCGCGTTGTTTTCGAGGATCCAAAGCGTCGGCGTGTCACTGCACCGGGAGATCGCAAAGCATAGCAGCTTCGTGCCGTAGCCCTTGCGCTGCATGTCGGGGAGAATATACAAATCCTCGATCAGACTGCCTGTGACTGAGACGATGCCGATCGGTGCGCCGTCTTCTGTCAGCAGGAAAAACCGGCTGCCGCGTGCAATCTTTTCTTTCAAGTATGCTTCCTGACGCGCGGGCGTGTGCGCGGCAACGAATTCTGCCGTGCAGAACGGACGGTGCGCAGCCTGCCATGCGGCGGAATGAAGAACCGCGGCGGCGGACAGATTGGTCTGGTCTACGGGTACGATCATAGGATACTCCTTTTGCGTCATCTGTTCCCCATTCTATCACACGGAACGCAAAAATACAAAGGCATGCCGGCGGCTTTTGGAACCGCCGGCAGAGCGTGTCAAAAAAGTCTTTTTGACACGCTCATGCGGATTTTCAAACTTAAAATCAGTTTGAAAATCCTGCTTTATGGAACGTGAAAGACAACCCTGACGGTTTTCTTTCACACTTTCTTTCCCTCCGAATTACCCACTCTCTACCTTTTTTTACAGTCTGATGCCGGCGGCTCTTGGAGCCACCGGCAGTTTCGTTATTCCTTGGCTGTATATTTCTGCAGCGCCATGACGATGATCGGAATGAGGACGATCTGCAGCGCGATGCCGGGGATCGCTTTCGCGAACGCGCCGGTCAGGAACGCCTGCAGGCCGAATTCGGTTTTGCCGAGTCCCATCAGCGCGAACTGCGCCGCGCCCCAGGCGATTCGTCCGATCAGCATCGCGCCGATCAGCGCAACGTAGATGTAGGGCTTTTTCTTCGGCAGCAGCTTGTAAAGCAGGCCGGCGGAGAAGCCGTAGAAGGCAAGCTCTACGCTCATGGCGACGCCGGTGGGCATGATCGGCGGCATACCGAACAGCACGAAGCGCAGCAGCGGCGCGATCAGACCGACAGCCGCGCCGTACCACGGACCGCAGAAAAAGCCGCAGAGCAGTACGGGAATATGCATCAGGCAGAGCATGTTGCCCAGTTCGCGGTTCTGCCCGGTCAGGAACGGAAGCAG
The DNA here is from genome assembly GCA_947165085.1 of uncultured Clostridia bacterium. GTDB lineage: Bacteria > Bacillota > Clostridia > Oscillospirales > Oscillospiraceae > JAZOXB01. The sequence goes on from CAMUZA010000026.1 coordinate 13,995, forward strand.
GAGCGCGAGCGCAAGGAACATTGCGGCGAGGATCAGCCGGAATAAAGGTTTTTTCGATGACATCATGTCCGTATATCCTTTCGTTTTGATATCATCGTCTTTGACGACAGCGGCGTCTTCGTGACGCCATTCGCATGTTATATCCATCAGCAGAGCTCCTTCAGGCGCTCGACTGTTGCTTTAACCATTTCGCTCATGGTCAGCGGCTTGACACCGATGACCTGATTGTTACAATGGCTGACGGGCAAAAGCAGCTTAACCGCTTTGCTCTGCCCGATGGCGACTGCCATCGCGGGCGTGATCTCCCCAAGAAGAGAGTCTGCCGACACGATGCCGATCGGCCCGATGATGATATCCGCGCTGCGGCATGCCACGATCACCGGATTTTCGCCCGTCGCGCCCTGCTTTGCGCCGCCCTTTAGCATCGCGCTCGTCGCGATGCTGTTCGTGCCGATCGCCGTCAGATCGCAGGGGATATGCGCTGCGGTGATCGCTTCGGCAAGGAGCTGACCGAGTCTGCCGCCCTGCCCGTCGATAAGTACTACTTTCATATTCCCTCCGCTTTTCTCTTCTCAATTTCAAAGACGGTCAGATCCGCGCCGTCCACGCGGAAACGGACGTCGAAGCCTGCAAATTCCATGCCGTAGATCCGCTCCGGATCGTCCTGGTAGGACGGGCGCGGGTCTTGCGCCAGCACGCCCAGCAGCGCGTCGCGGCGATCTGGCGGGATAAGCGCAAGGAGCGCCGGCGGGCAATATACCGTCAGCGCCGCTGCGGGCGCGGCATTGGCGAAGCCGCCGACCGCCTCCGGATGCGCGTCCGCGTAGGGAAGATACGGCTTGATATCATAGATCGGCGAGCCGTCCATCAAGTCTGCGCCGGAGACGATCAGCACCGTGCCGTCATGCGCCGTGCGGCGGATCTCTTCCAGCTTTACACAGGACAGCCCGATCGGATTCGGGCGGAACGGGGAGCGGCTGGCAAACACGCCGATGCGCTCATTGCCGCCGAGCCGCGGCGGGCGGACGGTGGGCGACCAGCCCTTGCGCACGGCCTCGGAGAATTCCCAGATCAGCCACAGGTGCGAGAAGCCCTCCAGACCGCGCAGCGCGTCCTCGTTACGGAACAGCGGCTCAAAAACGATCTGCGCGCGCAGTTCGGGGACCAGACCCGCCTGCCGCGGGATGCCGAATTTCGCCGGGAAATCACTTCGGATGCGCGCAATGATCTGCATTGTCTGCTCCATAGCGCACCTCACAGCTGCGAGAAGATCTCGCCCAGCTTTTCGTGGAAGACCAGATTTGCGTAACTGTCATACGGCGTTTCGTCGCGGTTGATGAGCACCAGACGGTCGCCGCGGTAGTAGTGCAGCAAACCCGCCGCCGGATAGACGGTCAGACTCGTGCCGCCGACGATCAGAAGATCCGCCTTGCGGATGGCGGCAACCGCGCCCTCCAGTGTGCGCTGGTCGAGCGACTCTTCATAGAGCACGACATCGGGCTTGATGATGCCGCCGCAGTCGCACAGAGGAACGCCTTTCGCGTTCTTTACGACCTCCGCGCCGTAGAACTTTCCGCACTTGACGCAGTAGTTGCGAAGCACGCTGCCGTGCAGCTCGTATACGTTTTTACTGCCAGCCTTCTGGTGCAGGCCGTCGATGTTCTGCGTGACGACCGCCGCCAGATGCCCTTCTTTTTCCAGCCGCGCCAGAACTTTATGCGTCACGTTCGGCTCAAAGCCGAGCGGGAGCATTTTCTCGCGGTAAAAGCGGAAAAAGTAGTCCGGCTTTCGCTCGTAAAACGTGTGCGAAATGATCGTTTCGGGCGGGTAATCGAATTTTTGGTGATACAGTCCGTCCACGCTGCGGAAATCGGGAATGCCGCTTTCCGTGGATACGCCCGCGCCGCCGAAAAAGACGGCGCTTTTACTTTCCAGGATCCATTGCTTCAGTTGCTGCAAGTTCGTCATCGTCCGCAATCTCCCTCAGTATTTTTTTGTCCTCTTTCGAGTCCAGCTTCAGTTTTTGATACATATCGGGTCTTCGCGCGCGCGTGCGGAGCAGGGACTGCTTTCTGCGCCAGCGGGCGACCTTCGCGTGGTCGCCGCTGACTAAGATCGGCGGCACCTCGCGCCCGTGCCAGACCGCAGGACGGCTGTATTGCGGGTATTCCAGCGTACCGTCCCAGTGGCTTTCATCCTCGAAGCATTCTGCGTCCGGCAGAACGCCGGGTACGAGTCTGCAGACCGAGTCCGCGATCGCCATGGCGGGAATCTCGCCGCCGGTCAGCACGAAGTCGCCGATCGAGATCTCTTCATCCACGCATTCGTCGATGAACCGCTGATCGACGCCCTCATAGTGCCCGCAGACCAATACGATATTGTCGTGCTGCGACAGACGCTTCGCGTCTGCCTGCGTGTAAGTGTGCCCGCAGGGGGTGAGGAAGATCGTATGCACCGGACCGCCCGCCTCGTCGCAGACGTGGCACCAGCACCGATACAGGGGATCCGCCTGCATGATCGCGCCGCGCCCGCCGCCGTACGGATAGTCGTCCACCTGATTCTGCTTGTTTGTGGTGTAGTCGCGGATCTGGTGCGCTTCAATGCGGATATACCCGCGCTCCTGCGCTCTGCCCAGGATCGACTCGTTCATCATGTCCCCGACGGTGTCGGGAAACAGGGTCAGGATATCAATTCTCATCGGTCGCCATTCCCTCGATCAGATGCACCTTGACAAAGCCCTCCGCTACGTTGATCTCGCGGACGAATTCCTTGACCGCGGGGATCATGTAGCGTTTTTTGCCCTCGATGATATAGACGTCGGAGGAGGGCATCGTCAGAACGTCCTTGATTCTGCCGATCTCCGCGCCGTTGTCGTCCAGCGCGCGGCAGCCGATCAGATCGGCGATAAAGACGCTGCCCTCGGGAAGCGTCAATCCCTCGCGGTCGACCGAAACGGTCTGCCCGCGAAAGCGCATTGCGTTCTCCGGCGTGTCGACGCCCCGCAGCTTTGCCAGCACGCAGGTCTTGTGGACGCGGGAGGCTTCCACCTCGTAGGGCTTGCCGTTCAGATACAGCGTTTTGAATTGCAGAAGAAAGTCCGGCGTGTCCGCCCACGGGAGGATCTTGACCTCGCCGTGAATGCCGTGGGTGCTGACGATCTCGCCCGTTTCCAGTAATTGCTTTTCCATATCGTTCCTCCGTCAGAGCTTGTCGTAAGCCTTTTCCAGGAAGCGGTCCGCCTTGACGATCACGCGCTCGTGCGTGGCTCTGCCGATCTCGCCGGCTTCGTCATAGGCGACGATCTCAAAGGTGATTTTCCTGCCGTCCACGGCGACGACCTTCGATTCCGCCCGCACTTCCATGCCGACCGGCGTCGCGGAGAGGTGCTTCAAGTCTATCGACACGCCGACGGTGCTTTCGCCCTCCGCCAGATACGGCGCGACGGATTCCCACGCAGCGCCCTCCATCAGAGCGACCATGCAGGGCGTGGCGTAGACCATCAGGTCGCCGGAGCCGACGACGTTCGCGGTATCCTCTTTCTCGACCAGCGCTTCGGCGAATCCCTGCAGTCCGATCTCAATTGCCATAGTTTCGCTTCCTTTGTCCTATTATTTCACTTTATATCATAACAAAATCCGGCGGTAAGGTCAAATAAAAAATCATCTTCCGTGAATTTCCGAAACGGTTGACAAATACGCAGGTAGGGAAGTATCATAAACAGAGACGAAAAGAGGTTAAAGATATGAAGAAATACCTGTCCTTGCTTTTGTGCTTTTCACTCCTGCTGACCCTGCTGCCGCCGCGCGCGGCTGCGGTCGCGGAGACGGTCACGGAGCTTTATACGGAAGGAGAGGGCGTTTTTTTGCTGACTGAGCAGACTCGTCTGTTTCTGATCGCGGACGAATCGCCCGACGAGGAAGTCGTGCAGACGCTCCGACTGATCTGCGCGGAATTCGCAGCGGCGGGAAAGCCGAGCCAAACGCCGATGCCGATCGTCTGGGGCGAGGCGCAGTATTCGCAGGAAACGGATATTCTCCTGACGCTGACCGAGGACTATGATAAAGAAGCCTACGGCGTCAGCATCACGCCGCGGCAGGCGCTGATCAGCGCGTCCGACGCGACGGGTCTGCTCTACGGCGCGCGGATGGCACTCAAATCGCTGATCGCGGATGGCGGCGATGCGCTTTCCGCCTGTACTTACGCCGCTGTGCCAGATACGCGCGAGCGCGTCCTGATGCTCGACTGCGCCAGAAAATACTGGTCGGTCGCATGGATCAAAAACCTGCTGCACGAGATGTCGTGGATGGGTTATAACGCGCTGCAGCTGCATTTGGCGGAGGACCAGGGCATCCGAAGCAATATCTGGTCGGACGGCGTTGACTGCAACGGCAACGATTTCAGCTTTTTGATCGGCTACGATTCCAACTGGAACACCGACTATCCCGATCCCAACGCCGAGAAGCACTACAGCGCGGACGATCTCCGCCAGATCGCTTCCTGCGCGAAGCAGATGCACATTGAGATCATTCCGGACTACGACGTGCCCTCGCACTGCGACGTGCTGACGAGCCGTTACGAAGACTACGTCTCCGCGCATCCGGACTTCACGTTCCGTTATAACGAGATCACCTACGGCGCGGGCGGCATGGAGCAGGACGGCGCGAAGATCCCCTACGGCGAAAACGCCGATTTTTACAGCATTCGCGTCGACAGTACCCGCGCCACCGTCGACGTGACCAACCCGGTCGGGCGCGCCTTCTCGCTTGCCGTTGTGGAGAGCTACGCCGATTTCTTCCGCAAGCTGGGCTGCACGAAGTTCCATATCGGCTTTGACGAGCTGAACGTCTCCGAGACCGACGGCTGGGGAGACTACGCCGACGCCTATATCACCGGCGGCTGGACGCGCTGGGATACGGCGGCGGACTTTGCCAACGAGACTGCAAAGCTGTTAACGGAGCGCGGCTACACCTCCGTTCGCGCCTTCAACGACGTGCTTTGCGGCGACAGCGTGCATATTGCCCTGCGTCCGGAGATCGAGCTGTGCATCTGGGATCCGGACGACGCCGCGGAGATCGGGCGGCACCTCGCAAGCGGAAGGGTGCTGCACAACTGCCTGCAGAATTACTGTTATTACGTCCTGCGCACCGGCGGCAGCGGCGACGCCCGCGACGCGGAGAATTACTGGTGGTCATTCCACCATTCCACGCCCCGGGATATCTTCAACGAGTGGACGCCGGGAAGGATGTACCCGTATGATGAAGACGGCGCGCCGCTGGCAAAGAACGAGGTCGGCGGCGGCAGCTTCCTGATCTGGGGCGACTTCGGCGGCTGGCGAACAGAGCAAGAGGTCTGGGACGGCGACGGGAACGGACTGTATAATCTGATCGACCGCATGTGGTCGAATTCCGCGAAGATGCTGGACTGGGAGCTGAACGAACGCTGCTCTTTCGAGGATTTCTGCAGTATCCGCAGCAGTATCCGCTTCTTCCCCGGCTATACGGACTGCACAACAGAGCCGGTACTGCCGGAGCCTCCGGAGCCGATACGGCTGCCGGCTGCGGATCACGGCGCCCTGTTGCAGCTTTTGAAGGACACCCGCTGCTCCGACCGCGACGGCGTCTATGTTCCGGAGCAGTACGCCGCCTTCGATCAGGCGTATCAGGCGGCATGGGCGGTCAATGGAAATGTCTTTGCAGCGCAGGAGGAAGTGGACGCGGCTGCGGAGCGGCTTCGTGCGGCGGCTGAGAACCTGCATTTTCGCGACGCGCGGGTGACGATCCCGATCAAAACGGAGACAGAGACTATCTCAGCGATCCTCTCCGACGGCTTCTTCGGGCATTTCTTTATCGAAGCGCTTCCGGAGGGGGAAATCCTGCGGATCGACGGAAGCGCGGCTGCTGTGAACGGCATGCTGATCGGTATTGCGCCGGATGAGACGGCAGTCGCCGTCGTTTTGAAGGATGATTGAGAATAACGGAGAAAGAGCGGCTGTATCAGCGGATAAGCCGCTCTTTTTTATAAAAAGGTATTGCGAATTCTGACTTTTAAGGTTATAATGAAAGGTACTATACTGGAAGAGGTGTGACCATGGACCTTTTCGCGGGGGCAAGCCGTTCTGCCGGCGGCAGACCTCACAGGAAATCCGCAGAGATTGCATGCGCCGGAAGCTCGGATCTGACCGGCTGCGAATCGGTGCTGCCATGAGACAAAGAACGAAAACGATCGCACTGTGCGGCGTGCTGGCGGCACTGGCAGTCGCTCTGCTGTTTCTCGGCGGCGCGCTGCCGTTTGCCTCGATCGCCTGCCCGGTGCTTGCTTCTCTGGTGCTGATCCCTGTCTACGCTGAGACCGGCTGGAAATGGGGACTGGCATGGTATCTGTCCGTCGCCTTGCTCGGACTGCTCCTCGCGCCGGATAAGGAAGCCGCCGTCCTGTTCGTCTTTTTCGGCTATTACCCGATCCTGCGCAAGTGGTTCGGGAGAATGCGGAGCAGGATCCTCCGATGGGCGGTCAAGCTCCTCTACGTCAATCTCGCGGTATTCGCCGCCTACGCACTGATGATCTTTGTCCTCGGTCTGGAGGCGGTCGCGCAGGAATACGCGCAAATGAAGACCTATCTTCTGATCGCGCTGCTGTTGCTTGCGAATCTTTCTTTTGTGATTTATGATCTGCTGATCGGCAGACTGGAAATCTATTACCATGTTCGTTTGCGACCCAAATTGAACCTATGAAGGGAGAAAAACTATGAAACGATTTTTGGCGATCCTTTTAGTTATTGCGATGCTGCCGATTCCGGCAACCTTCGCGCGGGAGACCGACCGGTCTGCCGTCATCCCCGAGGAAGCCTATGACGCGGTCACTGCCGACGTCTGGGAAAAAATCGAGACGCTCGAGGCAGAGCAGGTCGTCGCCAAGCGCGGCAGGAATGCGACTGCCGCCGATTACGCTGCGATCGTGGACGACGTCATTGCGGCTGTCGAAGCGTCGGATACCTTCGTTGAGGGCTCCATCCACCGCAACGGCGCATTCTTCACCTGGAGAACCACAGAGGGCATTGCCTGCGGTTATTCTCCCCGTCTGAGGGCACAGGCCCGCAAGACCGCAGTTGAGGGCGCCGATCCGGAAGCCCTCGCCGGCGCGGAAACGACCTCTTATACGGTAAAGGGAGGCAGCCCGTCTTCGACGAGCGTTGCAGTGTTCCAGCCGTATTACGGTCTGGATTCCTCCTTCCAGACGACCTACTCGACCGAGGGCACTTCGATCGCGCAGGCGATGGGCGGCAGCTCCACCACCTACAAGACCACGTCCGCGACTGTTGACGCGATCGCTGACGCATTTGAGACCTGCGCCGTCGTCATTTTCGACTCCCACGGCGACACCGACTACTACAACCCCTCGAATGAGGACGATTTCGTCTCCCGGGCAAACACCTCCTATATCTGCCTGCAGTCCGGCACGGGTCTGACGACGGCGGATATGGCGGACGTGAGTGGTACATACGGCACCTATCAGCACGCCTACTATGCAGGCGCTGACGGCTCCATGAAGTACTACTGCGTGGACGGCACCGCCATTGCAAACCACATGGAAAAGACCGCGCCGCACAACATGCTCTGGAGCGCGATCTGCCTCGGCATGGCGACGGACGGCCTGCACGCGCCGCTGCGCGCAAAGGGCGTTGAGGTCGCCTACGGCTACTCCCAGTCCGTCTCCTTCATCTGCGACTACGCCTGGGAAGACGTCTTCTGGGACAGCATGATCGCGGGCGGCACGGTCTCTTCCGCTGTTGCCGATATGAAGAACAAGTACGGCGAATGGGACTACTGCCAAAAGATGTACAATCAGGGCGTGTTCAGTAATTCAAGCTGGGTTTCGAGCACGATTTCGTCTGCCCGAAGCAGCTATTGCGCGTTCCCCATCGTTGTGTCCTCCGAGGACACTTATCCCGGCAAGGGCAACGTAGACAGCCTTCAGACAGTCAATTCCACATGGAAGCTGCGGGGCAGCTCCGCGCCGACGGAGCCGACGACCGCTCCGACCGAACCGACGACTGCGCCGACGCAGCCGACCACCGCGCCGACCACCGCTCCTACGGAGCCTGTCGGCGGCGAGGGCTTCATGCTTGCAGATTCCGTCAAGACCGGCGACCAGATCGTTCTCGTTGCTGCGTATAACGGCAAAAATTACGCAATGACGAACGATACTTCGATCAGCAATGCGCTCGGCGCAGAGGAAGTAACCGTAAACGGCAACACCGTTGACGTCAGCTTGAGCCGTTCGGCAGGCAGCGAAGCTGTCTGGACGCTGGCAGCGGGTTCCGCTGCAGGCACCTACCTGCTCAAGAGCAGCGACGGCAAGTACATCAACTGGACTTCCGGCACAACCCTGAAACTCAACGACAGCGGTGTGAACTTCACGGTCACCTGCGGCGAAGGAACATCGAGCGTTCTTGTGACCGATACAATCGGCCAGGCAACGGTGCGCGGTCTGATTCTCCGCGATAACAACGGTCCGCAGTTCCGCGCTTACTCTACCAACAATATCACGCAGAGCGGCTATTCCGGCACGCTGACGATCTACAAGCGTGCAAGCTCCGTCACGCCGACTGAGCCGACCACCGCGCCGACTGAGCCGACCACCGCGCCGACTGAGCCGACGACTGCTCCCACGCAGCCGACCACCGCTCCCACCGAGCCTGTCGGCGGCGACGGCGATTTCGTGCTTTCCTCCTCGATCAAGAACGGCGACCAGGTCGTCATCTACAACCCCGGTCACGGCATGGCGATCAAGGATGAGAACGACAATCACTGGTATCTCGTACCGCAGGCGATCACGCCCGCAAACAACAAGATCGCAAATCCGGACGCATCGCTCGTCTGGACGGTCGTGGACAACGGCAACGGCACCTACAGCTTTACGAACGGCTCGGATAAGATCGTCTGCTGGGTCTCCGGCAACTATTTCGAGCTGACGAACGACGCGAGCCATTCCGGTGCGAACGGCAACTGGGTTGTTACCTGGGCGGCGGACGGACTTGCTTATATCAAGCATGAATCCTTCTCCAACAACTACGGTCCTGCTTACATTGAGTGCTACTACAATGCAAACAAGGACGTGACCAACATCTCCGGTTACTCCACGAGCGATCCCACGACGAAGTCCAACGACTTCGGCTTCCAGTTCTACGTTAAGAACGGCAGCGTGACCCCGACCACTGCGCCGACCGAGCCGACGACCGAGCCGACGACCGTGCCGACGCAGCCGACGCAGCCGACCACCGCACCCACCGAGCCGACCACGGCTCCGACGCAGCCGACCGTTGCTCCCACCGAGCCCACGTTCCCGCCTGCAACCGGCAACTACGCCAAGGTCACCGGCGAGCAGAGCGACTGGTCCGGCAAGTACCTGATCGCTTATGAGAGCGGCGACGGCAGCGCAATCGTTTACTGCGGCTCCGACGCGGCGGGCGACACGATCTCCGCTGCGATCAGCGGCAGTGAGATCGCCTACCAGAACGGCATGGCGGTCGTTACCGTCAAGAAGTGCGGCAGCGGCTACTCCATGCAGCTTGCGGACGGCACTTACCTCGACAGCAAGCCGCTCGACGGCAGCGGCAATGAGGTCAACGGCATCGTCCTCTCCGAGAACGAAGCGGAGCTGACGATCCGCTACGGCGACGGCAGCACGGACGTGGTTTCCGCGACCGGTTCTGTCCTGCGCTACAATGCCGCTGACGGACAGGGACGCTTCCGCTTCTACAAGTCTGCGACCTATATCAACCAGAAACCCATCCAGCTCTACAAGCAGACGGAAGAGCCGATTGATCCGACACAGCCGACCACTGCCCCCACTGAGCCGACGACTGCACCGACGCAGCCGACTGTTGCTCCCACCGAGCCTGCCGGCGTACCCATTGAAGAAGGCGACTGCGTGGTCATCTACAACGCCGCCAGCGGCGTCATCATCGGCTACAACGAGGATACCGACTATGATGAGTCCACCGGCGATTATACCTATATCAACATTACCACAGAAAGCGCTGATGTCTCCGGCACCACGCTGAAAGCTCTGTTTGATAACGCCGGCACGTTCTACGTGATCGCTAACGCGGACGGCACCTACGCTTTCCTCGATCAGTACGACTACGATCAGAGCGAAGATCCTGAGAATCCCACGGTCTACTTCATCACTGCGGCCGCTCCCGATACTTATTATGACAATACCGCAGATTATGCGGCGTTTGAACTGATCCCGACGGACGGCGGTTATCTGCTGAAGAACGTTGCGGACGACTCCTATTATGCAATCGAAAACGGCGTCGTAGCTGCGAAGCAGTTAGTTGCCGGCGATCCGAGCTTCGTCTTTAAGTTTGCGATCTGGGACGGCACCATGGACGGCGAGGATACCATCGTCTGCACGCTCCTCGGCACTACCACTCCGGCAACCGAGCCGACCACGGCACCCACGCAGCCGACCGTCGCTCCGACCCAGCCGACTGTTGCGCCGACCCAGCCGACGACCGCTCCGACCCAGCCGACGGAAGTGGCGGACGGCAGCTTCGTCCTCTCCTCCTCCATCA
>CAMUZA010000027.1 GCA_947165085.1 uncultured Clostridia bacterium
GCATTCAGCATCGTCTTGACTGCGCTGACGGCGCTGACCGGGCTGTGCTTTATTCTTCCCTTCCATATCCGCAAGCCGAGCAAGAAGGAATTGTTTCTCTTCCTGATCGTCGGCATTCTGATCGCCGCCGTGCTGCTGCTTGCGCTGTTCCTGTGATATGATGAAAAAGCTTCTTTTAATCGTTAACCCCTGCTCCGGCAAGAAAAAAGCCAACCGCGTTCTGACGGACGTCATCGGCATTTTCAACCGCGGCGGTTTCGACGTCTGCGCCTATATGACCGCCTCGCGCGGCGACGCGACCGAGGTTGTCGCCGCACGGTCGGAAGAATTTGACGTGATCGTCTGCGTCGGCGGCGACGGCACCTTCAACGAGGTGATCTCCGGTCTTCGCGCTGCCGGCAGCAGCACGCCCGTCGGCTATATCCCCGCCGGCAGCACCAACGACTTCGCCAACAGCCTGAAGCTGTCGAAGGACCTTCTGCAAGCCGCGCAGGATATCGTAGACGGCGCGCCGCATCCACTGGATATCGGCAGATTCAACGAGCGGTATTTTTCCTACATCGCCTCGTTCGGCGCGTTCACCAGAGCGTCCTACGCGACCTCGCAGAGCTTGAAGAACATGCTGGGGCATTTTGCCTATATCCTCAGCGGCGTCAAGGAAGTCGCCTCCATCCGCAGCAAGCATCTGCGCGTCACGCTTGACGACGGCACGGTATTTGAGGACGACTACATCTTCGGCGGCGTGAGCAATTCCACCTCCGTGGCGGGCATTCTGACGCTGAAGGAAGATCTTGTGGATATGAGCGACGGACTGTTTGAAGTCCTGCTGGTCCGCAAGCCGCACAATCCCGTAGAGCTGACCGGCTGCGTCCACGCGCTGCTCGCGCAGAAATACGACACGCCGATGCTGACGCTCGCCGCCGCGCGCTGCGTGGAGATCGAAGCGCCCGACGCCATGGACTGGACGCTCGACGGGGAAAAAGCGGAGGGCGCAGAGCATTATATCATTGAAAATCTGCACCACGCGGTCAACGTCATCACGAATTTGAAATGATTAAAAGGGACTGTTCGCGCAGTCCCTTTTTTTCGGAGGAACCATGAAAACAGTCTGTACCCGTCTGCATCGCGGCGACGATCTGCTGCTGAGCATCCGCGCGCTGGCGAAGGAACATCATATCCCCGCAGGCGTCGTGCTCTCCGCCGTCGGCTGTATCAGCAAAGGCCGCGTGCGCGACGCGAGCGGCGTGACCCTGCAAGAGATCCCGGAGCCGTGTGAGATCGTCTCGCTGAACGGCACGGTAAGCGAGGCGCGCTGCCATCTGCATATCGTCCTGTCCAAGGAAAACCTCTCGACCGTCGGCGGTCATCTGGTCGAGGGCTGTATCGTCAACACCACCTGCGAGCTGGTGATCGGCATACTGGACGGCTGGAAGATCGGCGTGGAGGAAGACGCGCAAACCGGCTATGACGAGCTGATTTTTGAGGAAACCAGATGAAGAACACCACACTTTGCTACATTGAAAAAGACGGCTGCTATCTGCTGCTGCACCGCATCAAAAAGGAAAACGATCTCAACCGCGACAAGTGGATCGGCATCGGCGGTAAGTTTGAAGAAAACGAGAGTCCTGAGGACTGCCTCAGGCGCGAGGTTTTCGAGGAAACCGGACTGACGCTGACCGACTGGCGCTACTGCGGCATCGTCACCTTCCTCTCCGACCGCTGGGAGGGCGAATACATGCATCTGTTCCATGCCGCAGGCTTTACAGGTACACTGCGCGACTGCGACGAAGGCATGCTCGAATGGATCCCGAAGGAGCGCTTTGCAGAGCTTCCCCAGTGGGAGGGCGACAAGCTCTTCCTTCGCATGATGGAAGAACGCGCCCCGTTTTTCTCGCTGAAGCTGCGCTATGAGGGCGACAGGCTGGTCGAAACCTCTCTGAACGGAAAATAATCAAATCCCTGCCGTGCATGCCGCGGCAGGGATTTCAATATACTTCCACAGAGGTGGTGCTGTGGCAAAACGGAGTTCGATTCTGGGCGGCGCGCTGCTGCTGACCGCCGTCAATCTGCTGCTTCGGCTGATCACCATCGGCTTCAACGTCTTTCTGACCGACCGGATCGGCGCGGCGGGTCTGGGATTGCTGCAGCTCATCTATACCGTCGGCATGTTCGCGCTGCTCGCCGGAACGGGCGGCATCCGCGTTGCGTCCATGTGCCTTGCCGCAGAGGAATTCGGACATCGCCGTTCCGGCGGCGTCCGTTTGGCGATGCGGACCTGCCTGCGATGGGGACTGCTCGTCAGCGGCGCGGCAGGCGCAGCGCTGTGTTTTCTTTCCGCGCCGATCGCATCCGTCCTTCTGCGCGATCTGCGCGCGATCCCTGCGCTGCGCGTATTGGGACTGTTTCTGCCGTTTTCCTGCCTGTGCGGGATTATGAGCGGTTACTTCACTGCCTGCTCCCGTATCCGGCAGATGGTCGGCGTCGAGATCGCGGAGCGGCTGATCTCCGTTCTGCTGACGGTCGCCCTGCTGCTTTTCTGGGCAAAGGACGACCTTGCGCGCGCCTGCTGCGCGATCATCCTCGGCGGCGGGCTCGCCAACGTTTTTGATTTTTTCGTGCTGTTCGGTCTGTATCGCAGACAGACGCGCTCCGACCCGGTCGCGGGCAGCCGCGCAGATATGCGCAGGCGGCTGAGAAGGCTCTGCGTGCCGCTTGCGCTCAACGACGTGCTGCGGGCGGGATTATCCACGGCGGAGCAGCTTCTCATTCCCTACGGTCTTGCGCGATATGGCGGGGCGGAGCAGGCGATGGCGGACTACGGCACGATCCACGCCATGGTGTTCCCCATTCTGATGTTCCCCGCCGCCGTATTGTACGCCGTCTCCGATCTGCTCGTGCCGGAGCTGTCGCGCTGCCGCGCCATGGGGCGCAGACTGCGGATCGTCGATCTGACGGACAAATGCCTGCGGATGACCGCGCTGTTCGCCGCGGCAGTCGCCGGATTCCTCTTTCTCAACGCCGACGCGCTCGGGCAGGCGGTCTACGGCAGTCGGGACGCCGGGTATTATCTTCGTTGTTTTTCGCCCGCTGTGCTCATGCTCTATCTGGACGCGATCACGGACGGGATGCTCAAGGGGCTTGCCCAGCAGGTCAGCTGCGTGCGCTACAACACCGTCACTTCCCTGCTCGACGTGGTTTTGCTCTTTGTGCTTCTGCCTCGATGGGGCATCGGCGGATATCTGTTCAGCTTTGCTCTGACGCATGCGATCAATCTCTTTCTCAGCCTGCGCCGGCTGCTCCAGACCTCCGGTCATCAGCCGCGACCGCTCGATTTTCTCCGCCCGCTGCTGTGCCTGCTCTGCGCCGCTCTGCCCGCTGCGCTGCTTTCCCGTCCCGTGACGCGGAGCATCGTCTTCTTTCTGCTGCTGAGCGGCTCGTTTCTGCTCACGGACGCGCTTTCTCCGCGCGATCGGCAGTGGCTTCGCGGGATTACAATTGACAGAAAGGGAAAACTCGGATAGAATAGCGGCAGAAAGAAGGAGTTTCCATGGCGCAGGCTCAGAAACAACTGCATCCGATCCCGCCGCTGTTCGACGGCGATTCCCGCGTGCTGATCCTTGGCTCATTTCCGTCCGTGAAGTCCCGCGAGGCAATGTTCTTCTACGGTCATCCGCAAAACCGCTTCTGGCAGGTGATCGCCGCGCTGATCGGCGCGCCTCAGCCGCGGACGGTGGAGGAAAAGAAAGAACTGATCCTATCCCACCATTTCGCGCTCTGGGACTGCATCGGAAGCTGCACGATCGTCGGCTCGTCCGACAGCAGCATCCGCGACGTGGCAGCGAACGATATCCGCATCATCACGAACAACGCGCCGATCGAGCGCATTTACTGCAACGGCGCGACGTCAATGAAGTATTTTTCGCGCTATATTGCGCCGCAGTCGGGTTTCTCCGCGCGGCAGCTTCCCTCCACCAGCCCCGCCAACGCCGCCTGGTCCCTTGACCGTCTGATCGAAGCCTGGCGCGTCATATTATAAACAAAGGGTTTGTTGCAAAAAGCATCATCTTCAGAGTTAACGCAGACTCCCGGCAGGGGAAGTGTGAAGGGGACGGTCCTGGAGTCCCCTTCACGTTCAATCACCCGCCCGCAGGCGATGATTTTTGCCGTTCCCGGCAAAAATCAAAAGGGCGCGTTGCAAAATGTATCATTTTGCAACGCGCCCTTTTTGCATCACTTGATATTCCCCAGATAGTTGACCGCGATCGCTACCTTCGGCGGATTCTTCGTATCGTCGGAGACGGTATATTTTCCTGCGTACAGCGCGGCGACGAGCGCGGCGTAATCCGTCTCGGTGAACTTGCCGTCGGCATACCCGGTGGACGGCGCAAGGCCGACCGCATTTACGGCGGGATCCTCGCCGGAGACGACGCCGCCGGAAATGGTCTGACCGGAATAGCTGCGCCACATATTTCTCTCAATGATGTCGCTCAGGACGGTCCGAACGGTACCCGCATAGTTTTTTACAGAGGAAGTCACCGTGACGCCTTCCCCGTAGAGCGGATCCAGCGTCAGCGCCATATCGACATCCGCGCCGATGACCTTTGCGTTCGGCACATTCTTTGCCGCCTTGCAAACGGCGCTTGCGATATCGCCGCCGCAGGCGAAGCACAGCTCGACGCCGCGGTTCTGGAACATATCGTCCATATAAGCGGTGACGGCGGGGTCGTCGGAGGTCGTGTTGGCATAGACGAACTCAACGGCGATCTCTTTCGGAATATCAAGCTCGACGGCGGCGGCTGCCGCGCCCTGTACGAAGCCGTAGCCGTAACGTGTGGCGGGAGCGGCTTTCTTGGTACCGACGTAGGACAAATGCCGATAGCCGAGCTTCACTGCCGCGAAGCCTGCCATAAAGCCAAGGACTTCTTCCCGATAGACCGCGGTGCAGACGTTCGCGGGCAGGACGTAATCTCTGCCGAATTCGTTGGCGTACATATCAAAGAGAATGAAGCGGACGTCCGGGTACTTCCCCACCGAGTCCTTGATAGCGTCGGTCAACGACCAGTCCGGCAGAAGCAGAATATCGCTGCCCTCGGAAACGGCAAGATCAATCATCGCGGTAAGCTCCGCCTTGGAACGCTCCGACGCCGCGTAGTGCTTGAATCCGACGCCGCGCGCTTCGCACCAGGTCTTGCACGTGTCAAATATAATCTGATTGCCGGAATGATCGGCAATACCGCTCTCTTCCGTGAGCAGTGCGACCTGCCACGCGCCGTAATCTGCGTCAGGCGACAGCGCCGGCGCTTCGGTGAGAGGAGCAGTTGCAACGGACGCGCTCGGCTCAGCAGTGGCTACATCGGGATTCGAGGCGCTCCCGCACCCTGCAAGCAAACAGACAAGCACGGCGGCAATCAGAGCAAAAGCAAGAATCTTTTTCATTCTATCCTCCAAGGCAGAGATCCTCAGGTCATCTGCACAACGTCTTTGTTTTCTTTCCAGCACCAGATGGCGGGCAGGTCGGCTTTCCGCATGCCGAGCTTATGCTGCAGATGAATGGACGCATCGTTGCCGTCGATCACGTGGCAGTAGGGTACGGCGCCGTTTTTCAACTGACAGCCGATCAGGAATGCTGACAGCGCGTAGCCATAGCCGCGCCTGCGATAGGCGGGATAGATCTCCAGCATGCCCATCGCGCCCTCCGAATGGATGCCGATAAAGCCGGCAAGCTCGCCGTTCTCAAAAATGCCCCACATTTTTCCTGCGGAAATACGGTCGCGCACATAGTCGAAATTTTGATGATACTGCTCCCCTGCCGTTTGCGCATACTGCATCGTCAGCGGGCGGATATCGCAGGCGAGGTATTGCGGCGGTTCGGGCAGACAGTAGACCCACTGCGTGCAGGGATTGCAGCCGTAAAAGCCGTATTCGCGCGCCAGCGCCAAATATGCTTCCTTGCTCTTCACCGTCGCGAGGCTGAACGGTGGAAGCCGCAAAGCGTGCAGACGCTTCAGAAGCGTTTCCCCGTCAAGGATATCCGACATGACCGTGCAAAAGCCGTCGTCGTCTTCCAGGAGGATGCACCCCTCTTCGCCGCGGTACACTTCTTTGCCGGCGCCGATCCGCAGCAGCTCTTCAAAATCCACGGTGTTCAGATTCATTCCGATCCGATCCTTTTTTCGATTTTCTACTATTCTACTCGTTTTGACTGCGTAATGCAATATTGAAAAGCGGAAAAATGTCTGATATAATACTCTGGAAATCAACACCAAGGAGGTTCCCATGAAAAAAGCAGTACTTCGCAGTTATGCAAAGCTGATCGCCACGGTCGGCATCAACGTTCAGAAAGGGCAGGAAGTCTTTGTCGCCGCTGAGCTCGATCAGCCCGAATTCGTTAAAATGGTCGTGGAGGAATGCTACCGCGCCGGCGCAAAGCGCGTCATCGTGGACTGGAACTACCAGCCGCTGGACAAGATCCAGATCCGCTGGCGCAGCCAAAAAAACCTCGGCACGGTCGCCGACTGGGAGGAAGCGCGCTGGAAGCACTACCTCGACGAGATCCCCTGCCGCATCTATCTCGTCTCTGAAGATCCCGACGGTCTGAAGGGCGTCAATCAGGAGAAGATGGCAAAGGCGCAGCAGTCCAGATACAAAGTCATCAAGCCCTACCGCGATCAGATCGAGAACAAATACCAGTGGTGCATCGCCGCCGTGCCCGGCGCGGCTTGGGCGAAGAAGCTCTTCCCGAAGCTCAGCAGAGGGCAGGCGATCGAAAAGCTCTGGGAGGCGATCTTAGACGCTTCCCGCGTAGACGACGACCCCGTCGCCGCGTGGAACGCACACAACGAGGACCTCGCAAAGCGCTGCGCGTACCTCAACGGTCTCGGCATTGAAACGCTGGTCTACAAGAGCAGCAACGGCACCGATCTGCGCGTCGGCATGATCCCGCAGGCGGAGTTCAAGGGCGGCGGCGAGATGTCGCTCAAGGGCATTTTCTTCAACCCGAACATTCCGACCGAGGAGGTCTTCATCTCCCCGATGCGCGGCAAAGCGGAGGGTATCGTCTACTCCACGAAGCCGCTGTCCTATCAGGGTCAGCTCATTGAGAACTTCTCCGTCCGCTTTGAAAACGGCAAGGCGGTGGAAGTCCACGCCGAGAAGAACGAAGAGCTGCTGAAAAAGCTGATCTCCATGGACGAAGGCGCCGCCTACCTGGGTGAATGCGCGCTCGTTCCCTACGACTCCCCGATCCAGAAATCAGGCCTGCTGTTCTACGAGACCCTTTTTGACGAAAACGCCGCCTGCCATCTCGCGCTCGGCATGGGCTTTGCCGATACGATCAAGGACTTTGACAAGTACACGCTCGAAGAATGCCGCGCGTTCGGCATCAATGATTCCATGATCCACGAAGATTTCATGATCGGCTCTTCCGATCTGGACATCGACGCGATTACCCGCGACGGCAGAACCGTTCCGATCTTCCGCAAGGGCAACTGGGCGTTCTGAAGGGAACCGCAATGAGTACCGTAAACTACGGCTTTTTCGACTACAAACACAATATCGAGAACTTTTCCTCAGATCTGTTCAGCACGCCGCACATCGTCTATATCGTTCTTGTGTGGGTTCTGGGCATTGCCCTGTGCTGGCTGCTGCGCAAAACCGAGCACCGGAAGATCACAAAGCTGCTCAAGGCGCTGTTTGTTATCTCTCTGGTGTTGGAAATCTGCAAGATCAGTTGGGAAAGCTACTACGACATCACCACGGGACGCGGCTTCAACGTGGGCGGCATTCTACCGATTTACACCTGTTCTCTCTATATCTTCACGCTTCCCTTTGCGGCATGGGGAAAAGGGAAAGTGAAGCGCGCCGCGCTGGCGTTCCTGACCACCATCGGTCTGCTCTACGGCGGCATCGGCGTGATCTACTGCAACGGATTGAACTTCTATCCATTCTGGACCTTCGGCGCGTTTTATTCTCTGTATTTCCACTCTGCGATGTTCGTCACCGGCGTTTTCCTGCTGATGACGGGCTATCACAAGCTTGAGTGGAAGGACGCGCTGTGGTGCATGATCCCGATCCTCCTGCTCTGTCTGGTAGCAATCCCCGTCAACCACAAGCTCGGCTCGGACTATATGCTGATCTACAGCGGCTCCGGTGTCCCGCTCTATGAGGACGTCGCCGCGTGGCTGGCGGAAAAAGGTCTGCGCTTTGTCTATACGATCCTGATGATCCTGACCCATATCCCGCTCGCCTGCCTTGTGATCGGCATTTACAAACTCGTGCGGAAAATATGGAAACAGACATAACAATAAGAGGGTGCGCAAAAGCGCACCCTCTTATTGTTATGCGGTCGTTCAGCCGACGCCGAAGCTCCAGCCGTCGTAGCCGCGGAAGGATTTGACGATATTGCTCTTTTCCGCCAGCATTGCATTGTAGAGCGTGGCGTACTTGTTGCAGTTCACGCCGCCGCCGTAGATAATGACGACGTTGCGATATCTGCCGTCCTTGTGAATGGCGCCGACGACCTCAAACTTCGGGCCGTATTCCGACGGAACGGGGCCGTCCCGCAGCTCGATGGTAAACAGGTAGCCGCCGAAGCCCTCAGGATCCTCTTTCTCTCTGCGGCACCAGAAGATCATCTGGGATACTTCTTCGCTGACCATGGACGACTCGTAGATGTATTCGTTGTACCACGACGCAGGCAGGGTCATATCGAGGCCGTCAAAGCCGACCACAGTTTCGTGGGGGACGACGTTCTGCATGAAGCGCATCAGAATCACGGCGATCTGCGCACGGGTTGCGTTGTTCTGCGGTTTGAGGTAGAAGTCGCTGCCCTCCTGCATGCCGGTGATCAGACCTGCGGCATACGCCCACTTCATCGGCTCGACGGCGTACTCGCTGACGCTGTCCTTATCCTTGAAATCGTTGAGGACGTACTTGATATCCGTCGCGTAGCCGCATGCATCCGCGTAGCGATACAGGATCGCGGCAAGCTGCTCGCGGGTGATGTTGCCGTTGGGGTCGAAGGTGTCCGGAGAGACGCCGTTGACAATGCCCTCGGACGCAGCCCAGACGATTGCCGAGCCATACCAGTCCGTGAACTTGACGTCCGTGAACGGGTTCATCAGACCACCGACAGGCGGTTCATGCTCCATGCGGTACAAGACGGTCACGACCATAGCGCGGGTGGTGGTCAGCTCAGGACCGAAGGCGGTCGGCGTCATGCCGTTCATCAGGCCGTTCTTGTAGCAGTATTCGATGCCTTCATACGCCCAGTGACCCGAAATATCGGTAAAGGGCATCGTCATCTGACTTTCCACCCAATAGGCATGCACGACAACATCTGAGGTCAGGATGGTCGAGGCGGTGTATTCGTTATGATCGTCGTCAAACCAGCCGGCAAAGGTCATATTGGGATAGATATTCGCAGGTACGGGCATTGGGCCGATCGGCTGCCCGTCCGGGATCCTAAGCCAGTACGGCGCACCCGGTTCCATCCTGCCGCCCTCGGTTTCCATCGGGTCAAAGGTGATCACGTGACCCTCGTCGGCAAAGACCGCAGGCGTCAGCACGGAGCCGAGCATCAGAATCGCAAGAAAAGCTGCAAGAATTCGCTTTTTCATCGTCGTTTCTCCTTTCTTTCGGTCGAAAACGCTTTTACATATTCATTATAACACAGCATATTTGAAAAATCCATACCCGTGGCGCAAAAATACGGAGTAATCGCGGCAGCGATCACTCCGTTTGATATTCCGAGCACTCCAGCTCCCGCGCCTTGGCGCGCAGAGAGAGCAAATCGGCAAAGGTCTCCGGTCGTTTGGATACGTCGCGCAGCAGAGCGGACGGATGGTAAATTGCCGAATACCAGATCCCGTCTTTCTGCGTCCACTGCCCGTGCTCCCGCGTGATGCGGAAGTCCTCACGGATCAGCCGCATCGCGGCGATCCTGCCGAGGCAGACCACGATTTTCGGCCGCAGAAGCGCAAGCTGCTCCGTGAGATAGCCGATGCAGGCGTCCTGCTCCTCCGGCATGGGGTCGCGGTTCTG
Organism: uncultured Clostridia bacterium; assembly: GCA_947165085.1. Taxonomy (GTDB): domain Bacteria; phylum Bacillota; class Clostridia; order Oscillospirales; family Oscillospiraceae; genus JAZOXB01. Next base: position 10,042 of record CAMUZA010000027.1, read on the forward strand.
CGGCGGACGGCATTTGACGATGTTGCAGATATAGCAGTTATTTCTGCCGAGGTCAATGATAGAGAGCATGTCGTCGAGCAGTTTGCCCGCCGCGCCGACAAACGGTTCGCCGCTTAAATCCTCCTGCTGTCCCGGTCCTTCGCCGACGAAGACGATGTCCGACGGCGCAGGTCCCACGCCGAAGACCACTTTGGTGCGGGTCGCGGCGAGCTGACACTTCCGGCAGGAAAGGCAGCGTTCCCGCAGCGCGTCCATCTTATCCATTTCGTCTCCTCCGCCGGCGCCGCGCCGCTCTCTTTGCCTTGCGGACGTTGACCGCGCGGACGATCAGCAGGATCACCAGAAGCCCCAGCATGAGCAGCAGCGGCACGGTCAGATACCAGTAACGCATCAGCTCCGAAAGCAGGCTGCCGCTGTTATTGCCGTTTTCACGGCTTTCACCGTCTGCGCTTTCACCGTTCTGTCCGCCGGGATCGTTCTCCGGCGCGATCCCCTCTTCGCGATCGACTCTCGTCAGCGTCACGAGGTCGCTCGTCACCAGCGGGATTGTGCCGTACATCGCCGTCACCGTGCCGACACGCTGTCCCTCCGCAAGCGGCGCCTCCAGTGGCGCTTCGCTGTCATAGTGAACGCTCATGGAGATATCCTCCGGCGAGCAGTAACGCGGCAGCAGCACCGTGGCGTTGTCTCTGGCGTGAACGACAACGTTCTTGCGCCCTTTCGCGTAAAGCACGGCAGGCTGACCGAGCATTGCGGTATCCGTCAGCACCTGGACGTAGTGGAAGGTCTCAAAACCATAGTCGAACAGCTTTCTGGTCTCCACAAAACGCATATCCAGATCTTTTCCGTCGTCGTCGATCAACTGCTCGCAGCCGCAGACGATGCTCAGGAAAGACAGGTCGCCGTCGGTCGCCGTGCTGATCAGGCAGCCGCCTGCCGGCGTGGTAAAGCCGGTCTTGATGCCGGACGCCTTTTCATAATAGTAGCGTCCGTATGTATCCGTCGAGGTCAGATAGTTGGTCGTTTTCAGCGTTCGCTCTCCGGACTTGTTAGTCGCGGGAACGACATGCACCGTCGTCGTGGCAAACTCGCGGAACTGCGGATTCTGCCACGCCCAAACAGCCAGTACGGCAAGGTCACGCACCGTCGTATAATGCTCGCTGTTATGCAGACCGTGGGTATTGGCATAGTGCGTGCCGTTCATGCCCAGCGCGGCTGCCTTTTCATTCATCAGAGCGACAAAAGCATCCGTGCTGCCGGCGATATACTCCGCTACCACGTTGCAGCCCTCGTTTGCGGAGGAAACCATGATGCAGTACAGCAGCTCGCGCAGGCTGATCTGTTCGCCCTCCATCAGTCCCGCTGTGCTGCCGTATTCGCTCAGATTCTGCAGCGCGGTCTCCGAAACCGTCAGAACGTCGTCCAGATTGCCGCGCTCAAGCGCGAGCATGCAGGTCATGATCTTCGTCAGACTGGCGGGATAGACCTGACGGTCCAGCTCCTGCGCGTAGACGATCGTATGAGAATTGAGTTCGATCAGCGCAGTCGCCTTCGCGCGGATCCAAAAATCGTCGTCCGCCGGCGGGAAGCTGTATTCGATCAGATCCGGCGGCGTCTCTAATCCGGTCGGGTATTGTACCTCCGTCGCCTCCGTTGCCTGTTCCGAAGGATCGGACGCATCCGACGCTTCTGTCGCAAAGCACGGCGTGCCGCACTGCAAAAGCAGGAGCAGACACAGGATGATCGTCAGAATTCTGTATTTTTTCATAAAATATCCCCCATCCGCGGCAGTTTGGGATTGCCGCGGGCAGTCAAGCTGTGTTATAATAATTATGTATATACTATTATATCAAAAAACTTGCCTGTGTCAACGGACAAGCAAAGGAAATAGAGGATGAAACATCTGAAAATCGCATGGCTGCTGCTCGCCATCGTCTGCATTTTCTTTGCGTTCTGTTTTGGAATGTCCCGCGGCGTAGGCAAGACAAGCGGCGTACAGCAGATCGTGACGGAGCGATCCGGCGCGACCGTGCTGGAGCGTCTGACCGGTGCCGACCCCTTCGCGCTGCCGGAACGGTCGCTCGGGGCGGTCGTCAATATCAACACGGCGGACTTGACGGAGCTGACGTCTCTGCCCGGCATCGGCGAAACGCTTGCGCGGCGGATCCTGGACTACCGCAGGGAGCACGGTCCCTTCTCCTGTACGGAGGCGCTGATGAACGTGGACGGGATCGGGCAAGGCCGCTTTGAGATGATCCGCAATTACGTAACAGTGGAGGAGCAACATGAAGATACTGGTCGTTGACGACGAAGAACTGCTCGTCAAGGGAATCAAATTCAATTTGCAGAACGACGGCTACGAAGTCGTCACCGGCACGAACGGACGAGAAGCGATCGAGCTGGCGCACGATCCGAGCATCCGGCTGATCGTACTGGACGTGATGATGCCCGAGATCGACGGCATGGAGGCCTGCCGCCGCATCCGCGAGTTCTCCGACGTGCCGATCATCATGCTCACCGCCCGCGCGCAGGATATGGACAAGCTGCTCGGCTTTGAGCAGGGCGCGGACGATTATCTGACCAAGCCGTTCAATATTCTGGAGCTCAAATCGCGCATCCGCGCACTGCTGCGCCGGACAGGCGGTCTGGAGAGCGCGCGCAGCCGCATCACGGTCGGGAAGCTCACGGTCGATACGCAGGAGCGCAACGTGTACAAAGACGGCGTGCCGGTTGAGTTGACGGCGCGCGAATTCGACGTGGTGGAGCTGCTGATCCGCAATCCGAACCGCGTCTATTCGCGCGAAAACCTGCTCGATCTGATCTGGGGCTACGAATACCGCAGCGATATCCGCACGGTCGACGTGCATATCCGCAGAATCCGCGAAAAGCTGGAAACCGTTCCGGCGGAGCCGGAATACTTTATGACCAAGTGGGGAGTTGGGTACTATTTCAAAGCCTGAAAAGAAGCTGTCGCTGTTTCTGCGCAGCTCCCAGCTGCGCTTTGCGATCGCCTACATTCTCATCACTGCGGTGGTGCTTTTCTTCTTGAATATCTATACCTCGTCCACGATGCGGCGCATGATCTTCCATGCGCAGCAGCAGTCGCTCGGGGAAAAGGCGAAGCTGATGACGACCGCCCTGCTTCCTGTCGACAATCTTGCCTCATCCGATATGGAGCTGACGATCAATTCGCTGGACGATCTGCGCACGACGCGGACGGTCGTCACGAACGCCGCGGGTTTCGTCCTCTTCGACTCGCTGGAGGTCGACAATGCAAAAGGCACGCATGTGCAGTTCCCGGAGCTTACGACCGCGCTGGAGGGGAAGGACGTCTTTTACAGCGTGTACAGCGACGGCGCGATCGAAAGCCGCGTTTCCATGCCGCTGATGCGCAGCGGGCAGGTGCGCGGCGCAGTCTATCTGATGCAGCGAAGCACCGATCAGGCAGCGCTGATCGAAGCGCTGCAGACCAACGTTCTGCGTATCTCCATCGCGCTCGAGAGCGTCGTTATTCTGATCTCTTTGCTGTTTGCGACCGCGTTTTCCCGCCGTCTGAAGCGAATCCTCGACTCCGTCCGCAAGATGCGCGAGGGCGACTACGGACAAACGGTGCAGCTGCGCGGTCACGACGAATTGGCGCACCTCGGCCGCGAATTCAACAATCTGGCGGAACGTCTGGAAGAATCCGAGCAGGTGCGCCGTCAGTTCGTCTCCGACGCCTCACATGAGCTGAAAACGCCGCTGGCGTCCATCAAGCTGCTGTCCGACTCCATTTTGCAAAACGAGATGGACATCAACACCGAGCGTGAATTCATCGGCGACATCGGCAGAGAGGCGGACCGTCTGGGGCGTCTGTCCCAGAAGCTGCTGACGCTGACCCGTCTGGACAGCGCCGTGCAGGAGGAACGCGAGGTCGTCGACGCGGCGGTTACGGTGCGTAAGGTCACCCGCATGCTCACGCCGCTTGCCGATCTGCGCGATATTTCACTCGACTGCGAGCTTGCAGAAGGCTGCGCCGTCAAGACCGTGGAGGACGACCTGTATCAGGTCGTGTTCAATCTGACGGAAAATGCGATCAAGTACAACCGCGACGGCGGCAGCGTTCATCTCGATCTGCGCAAAGACGGAACGAACGTTGTACTGACCGTTGCGGACACCGGCGTTGGCATCCCGCCCGAAGCGATGGAGCATATCTTCGAACGCTTTTACCGCGTGGACAAGGCGCGTTCGCGCGCAGCAGGCGGCGCGGGTCTGGGACTGTCCATCGTACACGACATGGTAAAACGCAATTCTGGCACCGTCAGCGTCAGCGCAGGCAAGGAAGGCGGCACCGTCTTTACCGTCACGTTCCCGTTATTCAAGCAATAAAAAACGCGCGGACGAGCTCCTTTCGACAAACCGTGCAAACAATATATCATATACTGAACGCATACGGCGAAAGCGCCGTATGCGTTTTACTTTCGGAGGGAGGAAGCAGATTGAAACTGACAAGCTTTGTGCAGGATCGACAGCTCACGATCGCGCTGACCGGGGAGATCGATCATCACAGCGCAAAGGAGATCATGGACACCGTTTCCGACAAGATCGACGTCTATATGCCTCTGCGCTGCATTCTCGATTTCCGCGACGTGCGCTTCATGGATTCCAGCGGGATCGCCGTCGTCCTGCATGCCCTAAGGCGTATGAACATGCTGCAGGGAAGGCTGCTGCTGCAGAACATACCCGCGCAGCCGTACAAAGTCCTGCGCGCAGCAGGCATCGAAAAAATCACGGAGATCAAGGAGGAATGCCCGAAATGAAAGGCGAAAACTACATGAATCTTGAATTCCCGAGCAAGTCCGCGAACGAAGCCTTCGCGCGGGCGGCAGTCGCCTGCTTCGCCGCGCAGCTCGACCCGACGCTCGACGAGCTGGGCGACATCAAGACCGCCGTTTCCGAGGCGGTCACCAACTGTATCGTCCACGCCTACCCGGACGAGCTCGGTCCCGTCATTCTGAAAGCGCGGATCCTGCCGGACAACGTGCTGGATCTCGTCGTCAAGGATCGCGGGCGCGGGATCGAGAATATCGAACAGGCGCGCACGCCGATGTTCACGACCGGCGGCGACGACCGCTCCGGCATGGGCATCACGATCATGGAGAGCTTCATGACAGAATTCCATCTCTCCTCCACGCCGGGAAAAGGCACGACCGTCCACATGAAACGGAAGATCGTGCGGCGCGGAGGGAAAAAGTGAGTCTTCCGCAGGAATCGCTGCTTCATGACGCGCGGCTCGGCGACCGCAGCGCCGCGGAGGCTCTGGTCGTGCAAAACACCGGCCTGATCTGGTCGGTCGCGAGACGGTATTTCGGACGGGGCGTCGATCCGGACGACCTGTACCAGCTCGGCTGTCTGGGGTTTCTCAAGGCGGTGGAAGGCTTCGATCCGCATTATGGGACGCAGTTTTCCACCTACGCCGTGCCGAAGATCGCCGGGGAGATCCGCCGCTTTCTGCGCGACGACGGAACGGTCAAGGTCAGCCGCAGCCTCAAAGAACGCTCCGCCATGATCCGCGCAGCAAGAGAGCGGCTGACAAACGCGCTTGAGCAGGAGCCGACCGTACTGCAGCTCAGCGAAGAGACCGGTCTGCAGCCGGAGGAGATCGCCGCCGCCGAGACCGCAACCGGCACGGCAGAGTCCATTCAAAAGCGCTCCGGCGAAGACGGCGTCGCGCTGGAGGATATTCTGACCGACGGTGGAATGGAGGATAGCATTGTGGAACGGATCGCACTGAAGGAGGCGATCTCCTGCCTGAGCGAACGTGAGCAGATGGTCATCAAGCTGCGCTATTTTCACGGTTTGACGCAGGATAAGACATCAAAGATCCTCGGCGTTTCGCAGGTTCAGATCTCGCGCATCGAGAAAAAAGCCCTGACCGCCCTGCGAAATTGTATCTGAGAAATAATTTTTGATTATTACTTGACAAGAGCCGCAATATGCTGTAGAATGGATCCCGCACGTGAGAATTATGCTACTGTGGCTCAGTTGGTAGAGCAGCTGATTCGTAATCAGCAGGTCGCCGGTTCGAGTCCGGCCAGTAGCTCCAAAAAAGGGAGGGTGAAACCCTCCCTTTTTTGGTGCTACCGGTCGATTGACGAGAAGCACGGTTCGAACACAAGGATTTCCTGCTGCTTTGCAGCAGGCTGCCGCAGGCAGGTGCGGCGTCAGCCGGACAAATCCGAAGTGTCACGGAGGCGGCTCTGCCGCCGCAGTATTCCGGCCAGTAGCTCAACCGCCGGATTCACCGCGCTTCTCCTCTTTTTTGGAGCTATCGGTCGCTTGACGATAAGCATGGTTCGAACACGAGTTCAGCGGGAGGTCGTCGACCTCCCGCTGGTTTTATATTCCGGTCTGGGCGGGACCGGAGATCAGATCGCCGTACTTGTCGAATCGAGAGCCGTGGCAGGGGCAGTCCCAGCTTTTCTCGTCGGGATTCCACTCAAGCTGGCAGCCGAGGTGCGGACAGCGCAGCTCGACGGGGTAGATTTTCCCGTCCTCGTCTTTATAAACGCCGACCTTCTCCCCATCCAGATCGACTGCGCCGCCTTGTCCGGGCGCAAGGTCTTTTGCCGCCTCCGCCGGAATCTGGAACAGCCGCTTTGCCAGTCCCTTGACTGCTTTCCCGCCTTCTTTCAGAATGCCGGGGATCGTCTCCGTGTCAAATCGGCGGGGATCGAAGAGCTTTGTCCAGGGATTCTCTTTGCCGCAAACGGCGTCACGCAAGAGCATGGCAGCGACCATGGAGGTCGTCATGCCCCATTTCTGAAAGCCGGTCGCCACAAACCAGTCCGGACAGCTCGCGGCATACTGTCCGATAAAAGGAACGCCATCCGCAGTCACGCAGTCCTGCGCCGACCAGTGCGCAGCTTCCCTGCTCTGCGGGAACCACTCCCGCGCTTTGCTGCGCAGCAGCTCGTATCTGCCGCCCTCGCGGTTTTCGCCGCAGCGGTGACCGCCGCCGCCCAAAAGAAGTAATCCGTTCCACGTGCGGAAAGAATACGGCTGCGCCGCGCCGTCCGCGAAGACCCACATGCCGTCGATATGCGGCGCGTTTTCCAGCGCGAGCACATAGGAACGTTCCTGATGCATGCGGGCAAAATACAGTCCGGGGAAGTTTACAAAGGGATAGTGACAGGCGAAGACGATCTTCTCCGCCGTAACCGTGCCGCGCTCCGTGACGAGCCGATGCTCGTTCACCTCCTGCACCCGCGTGTACTCATAGATTGTCAGCGGCTCCGCGACTGCCCGCAGGAATTTCAGCGGGTGGAGCTGCGCCTGCCGTTCAAACTGCACCGCGCCGGCTGTTGGAAACGGCAGCGCAGTCGTTTTGATATAGCGGGCAGGCAGTCCGAGCGCGTCGGCGTATTCCGCCTCGACGCGCAGCAGCTCTGCGTTGTCGCCGTAGAGGCAGGCGTCCTGCTCTTCAAAATCGCAGTCGATGTTCCGCTGCGCGATCAGGCGCCGGTACTCTCCCAGCGCCGCTTCATTCGCCGCGGCATACTGACGCGCCAAGTCCATGCCGAGCGTATCGGCGAGTTTTTTATAGATCATGCCGTGCTGAGACGTGAGCTTCGCCGTCGTATTGCGCGTCTGCCCGCTCGCGATGCGGTTTGCTTCCAGCAGGACAACGCGCTTGCCCGCTTCCTGCAGGGCGGAAGCGATCAGCACGCCTGCCATGCCCGCCCCGATGACGGCGATCTCCGTCTTGATATCGCCGGACAGCGGCGCGCGTCCTTCGATCTTGCAAGTCTGCGACCAGATAGATTCCATTTTGCTCCTCCGATTCCATTCTGTTTACGAATAGTATGCACGCTTGCCGCGAAATCTTTCATCGCAGGTCAGCATCGAGAACCGGAGTTTTTTGCTTAAAGGCAGCCCGGAAAGCGGTCCGCTTTCTCTTCTGTTTGGGCTTCAGTTAACCGTCAGCGCGCGGTACAGGAACGTCACGATATGCGCTCTGGTGCAGATCATATCGGGGCTGAACGCTGTGTCGGAAGTCCCGTTGGTGATGCCGCGGTCAACTGCCCACAGCACCGCGTTATAGTAATACGCTCCCTCCTTCACGTCCGTGAAGGGATTCGACGCGCCGATCGGTCGCTCGCCTTGCTCCGCTCTGCACAGGAACGTAACGGTCTGTGCGCGGGTACAGGCGGCGTCAGGCGCGAACATCGTCTCGGAAACGCCGTTCGTGATGCCGTTCTCGACCGCCCACAGAACTGCCTTGTAGTAATACGCGCCCTTCGCCACGTCCTTGAACGGATTGTTATCCGTCGTCGGCTCCGGGCAGCCATTCGCTCTCCAGAGGAAGGTCACCGCCTGCGCGCGGGTGCAGGCCATATCAGGGCTGAAGTGCGTCGGATCGGTGCCGTTCGTGATCTGCGGATCGTGGTATACTGCCCATTCCACCGCATCGTAGAAGTAGTCGCTGTCGGCAACGTCCACGAAGGGCAGCGCACCGCGCTTGAAGCCGTGGACGATGTGCGGATAGAAGTTTGCTCCGCCGCCCTCGCCGGTACCGTCAAAGGTCAGTCCGGTCTTTTCTCGCAGCAGTGCAAGCTCGAAATAGAGCGCTTCCGGCTCGATGAACAGACCGGTGACGCTGCCGTAGAGGTGCAGCTCCGGACGGTCTGCCGTCACGGCATTCCACAGTTCAACCGTTGCCGTGCCACAGTTGTTCGTTAAGGCAGAAAAATAGTTCTTCGCGGGATCGGCAAGCTCGCTCTGGAGCACGGCAAACTCGTCCGCAGTCAGCTCAACGGTGTAGAAGTTATTCGGAAGCTGCGAGCCGGAGCCGTTGAACTGGTTGACGACCTCCATGTTGAGGTCGCGTCCGCCCTCTGCCCTGCCGTCAAGGATGATCTCGCCGGTCGTCTGCTTCGTGCTGATGGCGAGCATCAGAATATCAACAAGGCTATCAAACGCCAACGCGCCGTCATAGTCTTCGCCGTTCATGTACTGCTGCAACTGCTGCATGAACCGCTGCACGTCCGCGTTTGAGGCAAGCTGCCCGTTTGCGATCATTTTGAGTACGGCGTTCAAGTTGACATCATGCGAATAGTTGGAAATCGTGACGCCGTCGCAGGCATTGATATGCACCGTCGCAGGCTCTGCGCAGATGCCGCCCTCGATCTGTTCAAAGTAGCGGCTGCGGTCGCCCAGATCCAGATCCTCTTGATAGAGGATGGGGTCGGACTTGTATTTCCCGGGGTTGTTTTCGTAGTCCTCGACCAACGCGATATAGCGATCGGTCGGTTTGTAGTAGCGATAATAGCTGACGCTGAGGTCGATATCCTCATAGCTCGTGAACGTGAGCATTGCGTGCGGCATCAGCGTTTCGAACGTGTACGCTCGTCCCGATATGGTCAGCCGCCCGACGATCTTCTCACCCGCGTAGTCTCCGAGGACGACCTTCATCTGCGCAAAGACCTTGTCGTTGCTGCTGCCTGCATACGCAGTGACGATCACGCACTTGCCCTCCGCGGGGATCTCGCCTTCGACGGTCAAAAGCCCCTCCTCCGAAACGGAGATGATCGGATCGGACGCCTGATAGTGGACGCTGTGATCGTAGACGGGCAGCGCGTTTGCGCCAATGCCGACGTACTGCACGGCAGCTTCGAGCTGATACGTCTCGCCCTGCGCCGCAAGACTGATCTTGCCGGGCAGATTCACGATCTTTGCCTTCTGGAATTGCACTAAGAAGTCGGTGCCCTCATCGAGCGTGAAGCTGTCGGTAACGCTTGCCTTGTTGCCGTTCACGCGAAAATCGGATACGACGACAGGCGCCTGCTGACACAGTTCAATGCTTACGACCGTTCCTTGCGGAATGAGATAACCGGAGAACGGGATCGCGTTGGTTTGCCCGTCATACTCGCATACCAGCGCATAGTTCCCGCTTACGTCCTCATTGTATGTAACCTTTACAGTTCCTTCCGTGCTCTCAAGCACTTCGACAATCACAGGAACGCCGACGCCATTGTTGCGGGTGCAGGTCGCCCAGAGCATCGCAGTGCCGGCTGTTTCGGCAGTGATGATCCTGCCCGTTTCGTCGGCGCTCAGGACCCCCGCCGGCTCTTCGAAAAGGATCTCCCACGCGATCTCGTCCGAAGGTTTCCCGCCGATGAGGAGCTCCGCAAAATCGGAAACGTCCAGCGTATCTCCCACTACGATCTGCACCCAGCTTCCAGCCTCCGGCAGCAGGTGCATATCCGCTTCCCGATAGATGATGCCCAGCGCGGCGCTCGTTTCCGGCATGAGCGCGGTATAGGTCTGCGTCGCTTCGTCATAGCAGTCAAGAATCGACACGCCGTTCAGCGTCACGTCAGCCAGCACGAGCCAGCCGTCTTCCGGCGACACCTTTGCACTGACGTATAGCGGCGTTCCCGGCGCGACCTCTGCGCTCTGCCCCGGCGTCAGCAAAACTCTCGCGTCGCCGCTTTGATACCAGACGCTTGTTTCTGTGACGTCAGACGCGCCGGAAACGTAGGTCAGCAGCTTGTTTTTGCCGTCGTCCGGCAGCGGGACGACTTCCGGTGCGCTGACGTAGACCCAGCCGGTCTCGTCGTAGAAGCCCGCGTTCGGCTCCAACTCGTCGGCGGTGCTGTCAGACTTGTTCAGATAGTGACCGGGCAGTTTATTCACGATCTCCGCCTTGACGGTTTTCGGCGCGTCGATCAGCGCGAAGATACCGCTTCCGCTCGGCTCGAGATAATAGGATGTCGCATCATCGTCGCGAAGACCGACTGCGGCGTTCCACGCACGGAGCGCGACGGTCGCGCAGCTGTTTTTCAGAATGGAGAAATGATCCAGATTTCCGGCGAGAGCAGCCTGCAGGCTTTGCAGCTGCGTCTGTGTAATATCCAGCTCGTAGGTGGCGTTCTCATACTGATCCCACTCGAGCTTCTGATTGTAAAGCTCACGGTTGAAGCAGACGCCGCCTCCTACAACCCCGTCAAGCAGTTGCTTGTAGTCCACGCCGCTCTCTTTCAGCGCATTGAGGAAGTCCGCAAACGCCGTCTCGTCATCAGACGGCTTCTGCGCCACCAGCGCAAAAAGCTTTGCCATAATGGTCGCCTTTGCCGCAGAGGAAAGCTCATTCCACATCGTGCTGTTCTGCAGCGAGCCGAGCGCCGCCTGCGGCACAGACAGGTCAAAGCTGCGGTACATGCCGATGGAGACGACCTCGCCGCGATCCAGCGTAACGGACTTCATTTCTTCGTTCATCGTGAAGTATTTGTCCGCGTCCGAGCCGGTATGATTGGAACCGTTCGAGACGTCGTCCCGGATATCGAAGTAATACAGCGGTGAAATCTCATAGCCTGCGTAAAGATCGTCCACCGAGATCGTCACGCCGTCCTTGTAGGACGTGAAGATCAGATAGACGTGCCCGTCGTAAAACTGCATGGAATCATTAAAGCGGGCGACGATCTTGAGCTGACCCACGACGTCCGTGCCGTCGTCATAAGCAGTCACGTTCACCAGCCGCTCCGCTTCCCCGACGGTAACGGTCGCCTGACCTGCCCGCATGGCGCGCAGCGTACCGTTTGTGTCGACCCACGCGACGCTCGGATCGCTCGACGCGCAGGCGCCGTCCGCAAAACCATAGAGCATCTCGCCGGCTGTGAGTGTCAGAGCGTCCTCTTTCCCCTCTGCCGCCGCGGGCAGATACAGGCAGGAGAGCATCATGCAGAGCGTCAGCGACAGCGCGAGAAGCTTCTTAATCTGAAACAGTGTTTTCATCATTCTTCCTCCGTTCGTAAAAGCATCCTTACAGCGTTTAACATACCATTTTTTGCGGCGCTTTACAAGAGGCTTTCTTTCTGCGCAGGCAATTCTTTTCTGCATCGCTTTCTCCGCGCGCGGCGTGTGTTGACCCAGACCCTGCGATAAAACGGGAGGTCAATCGACCTCCCGTTGTTTTAGTGGCACTATCCGTTTTTCTGCTCCGGTTCGACCGGCGGCTGCTGCGGCGCATTCTCCTTCTCTTTCGCAGCTCTGCGCTTTTTCGCTCTCTTCTTGCCCGCGCGGATGCACAGGAAGATGATGACGAGGTGAATGCCTACGATTGCCGCAATAACTACAAGGTACGGAAGCGCGATGATCAGGAAACTGAAGACGCTCTTGAGTCCCTCCCAGACGCCGTGGAGACTGTTCGTAAAGCCGTCGCCGATCTTCTCCCAGAAGCCCTTTTCCACCGTCGGCGTCAGCTTCTCGACCTCGTTGATCGAGATCGTGACCGTGGCGTAATCCACAAGATTGTCGTAGGTGCGCAGTTGAGACTGCATGTACTCCAGCTCATAACGCACATAGCTCAAGCGATCTTCGATCTCCAGGATCTCCGAGACGTTTTCCGCCTGCTTGAGAAGCTCGATCAGGCGTTCCTGTTCTGTGCGAAGCGCGTTGGTATGGCTTTCCAGATCGACGTACGTGAGCGTGATGTCCTCGGTGTTTTCCGATCTCTGCACGACGTTGGAGATGCCGCAGACCGCCGTTACGAATTCTTCCAGCCGCTCCGCAGGAACGCGGATGGTCATGGTCGCATAGCGGCTGGACGAGGAATAGCGGGTATCGGCGCTCATGTTTTCGACATATCCGCCGCACGAAGAAATCCGCTCGGCGATCCCCTCCAGAAGGACTTCGTATTCCTCCGTCTCGACGCCGAGACTCACGGTGCGAATGAGTTTTCGATTTGCCGCAACGACAGGAGCGCTCTGTGCGGGCGCGGCAGACGCGCCGTTTGCATAATCAACGGCGATTTCCTCGTCATAACCGAACTCTTCCGGCATCGCGCCGTATTCATATTCCGGCGCTTCGTTTTTCTCAACCGCATAAGCCGTATCCTTCGCCGCGCCGCAGCCAACAAGCGCGACCAGAAGGAGCAGAACGCAAATGGCAATTGCAATTGTCTTTTTCATTTTCATTTCCTCCGTTCGTTTTTTGGGGTTCTGTCTGTTTGACGAACAGAAAATGAAAACGTTCCATAGAAACAATAATAACTCCCGGAGCGGAATACCCGCTCCGGGAAATAACAGAGTTACGATTCAGCCCTTCAGGTTGTAATCCTTGCAGATCAGGTTCATTGCCACCGCCAGCTTATGGGTGTAAATGAACGGACCGACGATTATCAAGGAGCCGAGGACGTTCCAAAGCCAGAACGTGCCTGCGTTGAAGCCGTAATTGATGCCGCGGCGCTGCAGCTCTCTGCCGACGCGCGAAGACATTTTTATGATCCAGACAAACGGCACGATGCCAAACGTAAGCCAGGAGAAGACGAAGGTCACAAGGCAGTAATTCATCGTCTTTCTTCCGTCGTAGCGGCTGGCGGCTGTATTCAGGCTGTTAGAGATATTGGTATAGAAAACGATGTGATAAATGCCCAAAGTCAAAATGGTGAAGAAGATGTACTTGACCAGTTTTCTGTTCGTTGCCAGCGTTCTTGCAGGCGGCGCAGGCTGATTGTAAACGACAGTGTTATTCACCTGATATGCAGGCGGCGCATAAGCCGGCTGTCCGTAAGGTGATTGCGCGTAAGGCGGCTGCGCCGGAGCATTCTGCGGCTGCACATACTGAGGCGGCGCATACTGCGTCTGAGCAGGCGCATACTGCGGCTGAGCAGGCGCATACTGCGGCTGAGGCGGCGCATACTGCGGCTGAGGCGGCGCATATTGCGGCTGAGGAGGAGCATACTGTGGCTGAGGCGGCGCATATTGCGGAGCCGGCTCGGGAGCGGGCTGCGGAGCCGGTTCGGGAGCGGGCTGCGAAGCCGGATCTGCGGCGGCAGCGCGAGCGGCATTTAAGTCAGTTCCGCAGATAAAGCAGAAGTTCTGACCTTCGGGTATGTCATTACCGCATTTGGGGCAAAGCATCGTATTCCTTCTTTCTGTCGTATATTTATGCGAGGTGGATCTATAAATTATTATATTTGATTCAACATGCTCTGTCAAGATGATTCTTGTGCTCTTAAACGTCTTTTCCCGCGCCGCATTTTATTCTTCGAGTCTCTTCCGGCAATTTGTGCCAAAATGGACTCGCTTGCATTTTTTGCCTGCGGCAAAAAATAAAGGCTGCGGTGGAAGAAACGACGACGCGCAGAAGTTCCCG
>CAMUZA010000028.1 GCA_947165085.1 uncultured Clostridia bacterium
ACCCCATTCGTTAGTAGTATACCATACTTGTCTAACAAATGGGGTGCTGTTCAAACTCCCGCAGGTTTTTTGAAAACCTGCTGGAGTTTTGCTTTTTAAGCACTTCAAGCCATTGCTTCCATCTCGGTCTTGGTCTTGAACGGGGCTTCCAGCGTTTCCGGATGCTCCATGATGTACTTCAGCAGCTTGATGGTTCTGGCAAAGTAATAGCCGTCCGTGATGCGCTCGTCGGCAGTCAGCCCGATGTCCAGCGTATCGCGCAGGGTGAAAGTGCCGTCTTCGTGGAAGGTCGGGGTCTGTTTTTTCTCGCCGATCACGACAAAGATCGAGCATGTGCCGTAGTTCGACAGGTGGTGATAGCCGCATTTCAGACCGATCGAGCCGAGATTCGTGACGAATACGGACGAATGGTTGGAATCTCCTTCCGTGGCGAACTTCGGCAGCTTTCCCTTCACGGACAGCCAGCGGATCATAGACAGCACCCACTTGCGCAGGAAGCCGGGCATCTTCGTGATGAAGTCCATGCCATCCTCTGTGCCGCTGTTCTCACCGCTCTTGCAGGGAACGACCTGCTGCTTGATCTTTTCATGCACCGTGAAGATCGTATCCTCCCCGACGCCCTTGACGACCGCCATGCCCTCCGCCGCCTCCTCGGTAAACTGACGCTTGACGATGAAGGAGACGATGTTTTCGTTTCTCTGATAGTATTTCCGGTCGGAGATAAAGCGGTTCAACTGCGGACGCTCGATCAGCAGCTTCAGGATCGTTGCAATGATGATATGAAAATAGGTGTACTTGAATTCTCCGTCCGGATGCGCCGCGATCCACTTCTGCATCGGCTCGAGGTCGATCGTTTCGGAGATATACGCCTCGTTGTCCGTCCGGTCGCGGTACAGATGCGCCATGAACACATGCATCGCGTCCATGTCCCGGATCAGCGCGGCGTCTTTTCTGTCGCCGAATCTTCTTTTTGCCATAATGCTTATCCTCTCTCTTTCAAAGCGTTGTGCAATGCGTGTTTTCAGTATATCATATCAATTCCAAAAAATGAATTCCCTTTTTTCGGTATTTATTGTATAATCAGAATGATAAAGGAGGGAAAACAATGAAACAAACTCGGTTAAGAAACGCCGTTTCTCTGGCGATGAACGCCTTGGTCTTTTTGATGGTGCTCGGCGCAATGGTATGGTTTTTTACGCCGCACGGCGCGGACGGCGTCGGGAATATGAATCAGGGCGGCGCGCGCGTTTTAAAATATTTTACGGTCGATTCCAACCTTCTCGCCGCGCTCGCCTGCCTGCTGATGATTCCGTACAATATCCGCTCGATCCGGCGCGGCGAGGACGCGATCCCCGCGTGGGCGCTGACGCTGAAGATGATCGGTACGGTCGCGGTAACGCTGACGCTTGCGGTCGTGATGCTGTACTTCGTGCCGCTGGTCGGCCCCGCCGCGGTACTGACCGGCGCAAATTTCCTGCTGCACCTGCTATGTCCCCTGCTCGCCATTGTCTCGTTCTGTTTCTTTGAGCGCGGACACCGTTTCACAAAGCTTGAAATGCTGCTCGGCGTCGCTCCCGCCGTGCTCTACGGCGTTGTGTATCTGACCCGCGTGGTCTTCCTCAAGGATTGGGAGGATTTTTACGCCTTTAACGTCGGCGGCTTCTGGTATATCACGTTTTTCGCCATCCCCGCCGTCAACTACCTGTTCGCGCTCGGCATCCGCGCGCTGCATAACCGCTTTGTCAGGCAGCCCGCCAAAACCGGGAAAAAGTTGTAAAACAAAGATCCTGTTACCCGTGTCATTGCGAGCAGCGAAGCTGCGTGGCAATCTGTCCGTCACAGGTATGGGATACGACGCAGTTTCCGTATCGATGCAGAAAGATTGCCACGGTGGGAAAACAGCCGCGCAATGACGCGCCGGAAGGAACATTGCGCATTGAAAAACGGACGCATCATCAGATGCGTCCGTTTTTTATGATTGGATTATTTGTAGCCCTTGCGCGGGGTGTAGCTCGTATGCAGGAGCTCGTGCGCCAGGTGGGAGCCGGGTTTGCCGAGATAGGTCTTGTAAAGCTCGATGATCGCCGGATTCTCATGCGACTTGCGGATCGTATTGGCTTCGTCCAGAGAATACAGCACCTTGGCGCGCTCGGCGCGGATGTCCGTGAAGTTGCGGACCGACGCCGGGACCTGCGGCTGACCGCCGCCGTTGACGCAGCCGCCCGGGCACGCCATGATCTCGATGAAGTGATAGTTCTTCTCGCCGCGCTTGACCATATCCAGCACCTTGCGGGCGTTGGCAAGCCCGGAGGCGACCGCGATATTGACGGTCAGACCGGCGACCTCGTAGGTGGCCTCCTTGATGCCGTCGGTGCCGCGGACTTCCTTGAACTCGGGTCTCGGCAGACTCTCGCCGGTGAGCGTCTCGACGGCGGTACGCAGCGCGGCTTCCATGACGCCGCCGGTCGCGCCGAAGATCACGGCTGCGCCGGTGCCGGAGTCCATCGGATTGTCAAACTCTTCTTCCGGCAGATCCTCGTAGCGGATGCCGGCGCGCTTGATCATGCGGGCCAGCTCGCGGGTGGTCATGGAATAGTCCATGTCGGGCATGCCGTCGCGGCCCTGATGCTCGCGGCCGATCTCGAACTTTTTCGCCGTGCAGGGCATGACAGAGACAGAGACGATGTTCTTCGGGTCGATGCCGTTCTTCTCGGCAAAGTAGCTCTTGGTGATCGCGCCCTGCATCTGCTGCGGGCTCTTGCAGGTCGAGAGATTGTCGAGGAATTCGGGGTAGTAATGCTCGCAGAACTTGATCCAGCCGGGAGAGCACGAGGTGATCATCGGCAGCTTGCCGCCGTTCTGCACGCGCTCGATAAACTCGTTGGCTTCCTCCATGATCGTCAGGTCGGCGCCGAAGTTGGTGTCGAACACCTTGTCGAAGCCGAGGCGGCGAAGCGCAGCCGCCATCTTGCCCTGCGCGTTGGTGCCGATCGGATAGCCGAAGGCCTCTGCCAGCGCAGCGCGGACGGCGGGCGCCGTCTGCACGACGACGTACTTGGTCGGATCGTTGATGGCCTCGGTCACCTGGTCGATGCAGGACTTCTCATACAGCGCGCCCGTGGGGCACACCGCGATGCACTGACCGCAGGAAACGCAGCTCGTCTCGGCAAGGCCCATATTGAAGGCGCTGCCGATGTTGGTCTTGAAGCCGCGCTCGTTCGCGCCGATGACGCCGATGCCCTGCGCCTTTTCACAGGCGGCGACGCAGCGGCGGCAGAGGATGCACTTGGAGTTGTCGCGCACCATGTGGACGGCGGACAGGTCCGGCTCGGACGGATTCTTCTCGCCCGCGTAGGCGTTCTCGCTCTCCACGCCGTACTCGCGGCAGAGGGTCTGCAGCTCGCACTGACCGGAGCGGACGCAGGAAAGGCAGGAGCAGTTGTGATCCGAGAGGATCAGCTCCAGCGTCTTTTTGCGGTACTCCACGACCTTCGGGGTGTGGGTAAAGACTTCCATATTCGGGGCGATCGGGTACACGCAGGCGGCGCACAGACCGCGCGCGCCCTTGACCTCGACGACGCAGATACGGCAGGCGCCGATCTCGTTCATATCCTTGAGGTAGCAGAGCGTGGGGATCTGAATGCCTGCCATTCTCGCAGCCTGCAGGATCGTGGTGCCCTTGGGCGCGGTGACCTCGATGCCGTTGATTTTAATGGTATATTCTTCCATGATCTGTCCTCCTTACTGCTTGCTGATGGCCTTGAACTTACAGTTGCCCATGCAGACGCCGCACTTGACGCACTTGTCGGGGTCGATCTCGACGGAAGGCAGCTTGTGACCGGGGGCAACGTAGTCGGTCTTGCTGATAGCGGAGGCGGGGCAGTTGCGCATGCACAGGCCGCAGCCGATGCACTTTTCTTTATCTACGACGAATTTCAGAAGATCCTTGCAGACGCCGGCGGGGCAGCGCTTTTCTACCACGTGGGCGATGTACTCGTCGCGGAAGTAGCGCAGCGTGGAGAGGACGGGGTTCGGAGCCGTCTGTCCGAGACCGCAGAGGGCGTTCGCCTTGATGTAGTTGCACAGCTCTTCGAGCTTGTCGATATCCTCGAGCGTGCCCTTGCCGGAGGTGATCTTCTCCAGGATCTCCAGCAGGCGCTTGGTGCCGATACGGCACGGGGTGCACTTGCCGCAGGACTCGTCGACCGTGAACTTCAGGAAGAACTTCGCGATGTCGACCATGCAGTTGTCCTCGTCCATGACGATCAGACCGCCGGAGCCGACGATGGAGCCGATGGCAGCCATGCTCTCATAGTCCAGCGGGGTATCGATCAGGCTGGCGGGGATGCAGCCGCCGGAAGGACCGCCGGTCTGCGCTGCCTTGAACTTCTTGCCGTTGGGGATACCGCCGCCGATCTCCTCAATGACCTGGCGCAGGGGCGTGCCCATCGGAATCTCGACGAGACCGGTGTGCTTGATCTTGCCGCCCAGCGCGAAGACCTTGGTGCCCTTGGACTTTTCGGTGCCCATGGAGGCAAACCAGTCCGCGCCCTTGAGGATGATCTGGGGGATATTCGCCCAGGTTTCGACGTTGTTGAGGATGGACGGCTTCTGGAACAGACCCTTTTCCGCGGGGAACGGGGGACGGGGTCTGGGCTCGCCGCGGTTGCCCTCGATGGAGGTCATCAGCGCGGTCTCTTCGCCGCAGACGAACGCGCCCGCGCCGAGGCGGAGGCCGATGTCGAACTTAAAGCCGGTGCCGAGGATATTATCGCCCAGCAGGCCGTATTCATGCGCCTGATCAATGGCGATCTGCAGACGCTTGACCGCGATGGGGTACTCTGCGCGGACGTAGATATAGCCCTGCGAGGAGCCGATGGTATAGCCGGCGATGGTCATGGCCTCCAGCACGGCGTGGGGATCGCCCTCCAGAACGGAGCGGTCCATAAACGCGCCGGGGTCGCCCTCGTCGGCGTTGCAGCAGACGTACTTCTGGTCGTTTTCATAGCCCTTGGCGAACTTCCATTTCAGACCCGTGGGGAAGCCCGCGCCGCCGCGGCCGCGCAGACCGGAGTCCAGCAGGACCTGGATGACGTCGTCGGGCGTCATCTCGGTAAGGACCTTGCCCAGCGCCATATAGCCGTCGCGGGCGATGTACTCGTCGATGTTTTCGGGGTTGATGACGCCGCAGTTGCGCAGCGCCACGCGGAGCTGGGATTTGTAGAATTCGGTGTCGTTGAGCGAGACGTTCTCACCGGGCTGCGTGACCTCCGCGCCTTCCTTGTATTCCAGGCGGGTGACGACACGGCCCTTGAGCAGATGCTCTTCAACGATCTCGGGAACGTCCTCCGGCGTAACGTGGCTGTAGAACGTGCCCTCGGGGTAGACGATCATCACGGGGCCCAGAGCGCACAGACCGAAGCAGCCGGTCTGAACGACCTTGATCTCTCCGCTCAGCCCTTTCGCCGCGAGCTCTTCTTCCAGTTTTGCCTTGACGTTCATGCTGCCGGAAGAGGTACAGCCGGTGCCTCCGCAGATCAGTACATGGGATCGAATCATTTGCGTTCCTCCTTATGCGTTTTCGACTGCGCCGATCGTGTATTCCTCCACGACCTTGCCGCCCTGCAGATGCTCCTCGGCAACGCGGCGCGCCTTCTCAGGGGTCATTTTGACGTAGGTGACCTTTTCCTTGTCGGCTTCGTAGACCTCGACGATGGGCTCATACCGGCAGATGCCGATACAGCCGGTCTGGGTCACGGTGACCTTATCGGTGAGGCCGAGTCTGCTGACCTCCTCGACGAGCGCAGAGAGTACGGGTCTGGCGCCGGCGGCAATACCGCAGGTCGCCATACCGACGACGGCGCGAATGCTGCCGCTGCCGCTGCGCAGGTTAACGGTGTCCTTCATCCGGTCGCGGATGGCTTGAAGTTCCGCCAAAGTTTTCATAGTACGTTCCTTTCCTTTTTTGTATCAAAAAATAGCTTACAGAGTTATTCGGGCGCGGTCAGGCTCTCATACACCCAGGTAAGGACCTCCGGCGTGTCGAGCGGAACGTCGCCCAGTATTTCACGCATTTGCGCGGTTTCCAAATTGATTTCGCCGCCCTCGCGGCGGTAGGTAAATGAGAAATCGATCTCCGGACTGCCCTGGATCAGCGTGACCATCGTGCCGGCGTAATCGCCGACGGGGACACAGTCGAGGTGATTCATCGCAAAGGTCGCGATGACCTCGGTGCCGTGGTCTTCGCCCTGTGAGGACTTCACAGACAGCGTGCCGCCGGTCTGCTCCGCAGCGAGCTTCAGAAGCGGCAGTCCCATGCCGACCGGCCGCGTCGTGCGGCTCGTGGTAAAGGGATCGGTCACGGTCGCGACCATCTCCGGCGGCATGCCGCAGCCGTCGTCGCGGATCGTGAGCCGCCGCCAGCCGTCTTGCTCGTCGATGACGATCTCAATCAGCGTCGCCCCGGCTTTCACGGAGTTTTTTGCAATATCGAGGATGTTCAAAGAGAGTTCTTTCATCGCTCACCCCTCGTCATTCACGCCGCAGCAGCTCGATCAGCGCGTCCCTGACCCGCTGCGAGCTGTAGGGTTCGTCGTCCAGCTCAAGGGAAGGTCCTGCGTCGCGCATGCTCTCCAGACGGTGCGCGTCGGACGAGCAGAGCAGCCTGCGGTTTTGCAGACCGTACTTCTCGCGGTAGATCTCGAGGTTCTCGCGGTCGTTCAGCTCCAGTACCGGAAAGAACGGCCGGTCGGGCAGATCGCCCAGAATCCCGAGAATCCCGTTGGAGGGGCGGTCGATGTGCGCTGGGTATGCCGCGCCGCCGTGAGACAGCGCAAGCTCCGTCGCTGCCTCGAGCGAGAGCTGCGTCGCCGGTATCAGCAGATCCGGTTCCTCGCCGAGCACATGGTCTTCGGCGTCCATGTAGATTTGGTTTCCGAAGACTGCCGGCTTGTTCTTGATCGGCAGACGCGCCAAACGCACGGCGCGGTCAAAGCTCTCGGCTGCCTCCAGCGTCGGGAACAGGCAGACCAGGTGAATCTCCTCCGCCGTGGTCAGCTCCATGCCCGGAACGCCAACAATGCCGTATTGCCGGCAGGCGGTGAGAAACGCGCCGCAGTTGCCGCAGGTATTGTGGTCGGTCAGCGCCAGAAGCTGCAGCCCGCACAGAGACGCCATGCCCGCAATGTTCGCCGGCGTCATGTCGTCGTCGGCGCAGGGAGACAGGCAGGAGTGCAGATGCAGGTCGTAGAAGTAGCGGCTCATAGCAGCGCCGCCACCTTGGCGCCGACGGCAAAGGACGAAAGCGCCGTGGAAAATACGTTGATCCCCTTCTTCTCCGCCAGCGCGCGCAGCCGCTCGTCCAGCGTCACGCCCTCGGAGAGAATGACGCAGGCAACGTCTGTCAGCACGGCGACGGCGACCACGTTGTCGTTGGACATGATCGTGATCCATGCGTCGCCGGATCGGGCGTTGCCCATGACCCAGGACAGAAGATCGCCGATGTAGCCGCCTTCGACCTCGCGGTCAGGCTCGGGCACACACAGCGGCGTGAGGCTGAGCGCCTCTGCCATTGCTTGCACGGTCATAGCTGTTCCTCCTGCAGCTTCTTTTTCAGAAGCACGATGCAGTCTTCGATGCGGCACTCGCCCTTGACCACGTCCTCGGCAAAGGTGCGGCAGGTCGGCGCGCCGCAGGAGCCGCAGTCGATCTGCGGCAGCAGCTCGTAGATCTCCTCGATCTCCGCCATCATGCGCATCGCCTCCAGGCGATCCTCGCTCAGCCGCTCGGGCGGAACGTAGTCGAGGATCGGGTTGTCCACCAGCGCGTCGTCGGGGATGTAGTCGGGTTCTTTGTTCTCGACCTTCAGGTAGTTTCGGTAATTCGGAAGTTTATGCTTGAACGAGAGCAGTCTCGCTTTTGCAATATAGGGATTCTCGACCGTCGCAGCGCCGCCCACGCAGCCGCCCGGGCAGGCGTTGAGCTCGACAAACTCCAAGGCAGGCAGCTTGCCGTTTTCGATCGCGTCGAGCACCTGGATCGCGTTGTCCATGTCGTCCGCCGCCAGATAGCGGTCGGAGTAGAGCCCCTCGGCCTCGCCGCCGGAACTCGCCCACTTCACGCCCGCAATACCCGCCTTGCTCTTCATCGAGACGCTTTTCGTCTTGCCGATCTTGCCGGAAAGCCGGCGGTAAACGTCGGTCATGGACACGACGTAGTCGATCGTGCTCTTGGTCTGACTCAGACCGTTTTTGGCGTAGCTGGTCTTGGCGGGACAGGGGCTGATGAACACCGTGCAGATCTCCTCGGGCTTGAGCTCGGGATGCTGCAGCAGCGCTTCCTGCTTGGCAGCGCGGCTGGCGTATTCCACCGGCGGCAGGATCGGCAGCACATGGTCGCAGAGCTCCGGGAAACGGAGCCGGATCAGCCGCACGATGGCGGGGCACGCCGAACTGATCACCGGTTTGAGAATATCCGGCTTGCGCATATAGCGGCGGGTGCATTCAGAGATGATCTCCGCGCTGCGCGCGACCTCGTAGACGTCGTCGAAGCCGAGATCCAGCAGCGCCTGCAGAAGATCCCCGACCTCGCTCAATTCGTCAAACTGACCGTAGAGCGCGGGCGCGGGCAGCGCGATACGCCACTTGTACTTCGGGTCGATCTCGCCGATGCGGTCGAACACGGCGCGCTTGGCCTTGTGCTTGCAGACCCGCACGCAGCGGCCGCAGTCGATGCACAGACCGGAGTTGATCACCGCGCGCCCGTCGCGAATGCGGATCGCCTCTGTGGGGCACTGCCTGAGGCAGGAGGTGCAGCCGATGCACTTGTGCGCGTCCAGAGAGACGGAATGCTGAAAGGATGCCATGCGACTTCCTCCAATTGTTTCAACTTGTTTATACTTTCACGACCATGGTGAGCTTCGTTCCGACGCCGACCTCCGTCTCGATCTCGAGACTTTCAGTGTAGCGTTTCATATTCGGAAGGCCCATTCCCGCGCCGAAGCCCATCGTGCGGATCGCCTCGGTAGAGGTGGAATAGCCCTCCTTCATGGCGAGCTCCACGTCCGGAATGCCGGGACCGTGATCCTCAAGAATGATCGTGATCTTCTCGGGCTCAACCAGCACGTCGGCCGTGCCGCCGTTGGCATGGATGACCATGTTGATCTCGCCCTCGTACATCGCGATCGAGCAGCGGCGGATCACGTCGGACGGAAAGCCCAGCTGGCGCAGCTTTTTCTTGACGGCAACGGAGGCCTCGCCCGCAGAGGAGAAGTCCTGCCCGTCCACGTCATAGTGAAACGTCAGCGCAGCCATGGTCTATTCTCCGTGGAGCAGGCCCGTCTCATACAGCCGCCCGGCGGCAGAAAACGTATGATGCTCCGTGACCATGGTGACAATATCGTTGGCGCCGGCGAGCGAAACGATCTCCGGCGTGGGCATTTTGCCGCAGACGAAGACGATGCAGTGCATATCCAGCATCATCGCCGTGCGCACAACCTGGGGATTGAGCAGCCCCGTGATCAGCACGGACTGGTTGGTTGCGAAGGCGAGCACGTCGCTCATCATATCGCAGCAGAAGGCGTCGGACACCTCGGTATCCAGTTCTTCCTCGCAGCTCAGCACCTGCGCGTCGAGCAGCTGTGCGATCTCACGGATCTTCATAAGCGTTCTCTCCCGGACTCAATATTTTGCCAGAATGTCGGGCAGCATGTCCGGCGTCAGTCTGCCGTAGACGTCGTCGTTGATCATCATGACCGGCGCAAGGCCGCAGGCGCCGACGCAGCGGCACGCCTCAAGCGAGAACTTGCCGTCGGGCGTGCATTCGCCCTCCTGGATGCCGAGCAGCTCCACGAGCTTGTCATAGATCGCCTGCGCGCCCTTGACGTAGCAGGCGGTACCGAGGCAGACAGAGCAGCGGTACTTGCCCTTCGGCGAAAGGGTGAACTGGGCGTAGAAGGTCGCGATGCCGTAGATCTTCTCCAGCGGCACGCCCATCTTCTCGGAGATCATGGTCTGCACTTCGATGGGCAGATAGCCATAAATATCCTGCGCCTTCTGCATAATGGGCATGAGCGCGCCGGGCTGATCCTTCAGCTCGTCGATCACAGCCATCAGTTTCTGTTCCTGTTCCTTCGTGCCCTGGAATGGGACCGTCGTTTTCTTAGAAGCCATAAGCTATTGAGTTCCTCCTGTAGTTTTTGAGTGAAGTATCCAAAACAACAGCTACATTATAACAGATGTTCTGTCGAATGTAAAGTAAAAACTCTCAAACTATCCTTCCAAATGCTGATTGCGGAAGCAGAAAAATCAGGTCGATTCGTCTTGACAAACGCTTCGGTCGGTGCTACAATGTGCATGCATAAAAATTGTATCATTTGAGACAGTTTTTTGGGGGCAAATATGGAAATTTTATCCAAAATTGCGAGCGCGCGCCTGTTTCGTAACGTAAACGGCGATGTGATCGCCGCCGCCGCGAACGCCTGCGAAGCGCGTTCCTTTCAAAAAGGCGAGCAGATCGGCTGCGCGGGCGAATACCTCTGCCTGATCCTGTCCGGCAGCGTTCTGGTCAGCGGCGCAGGAAAAAACGCGCCGGTCGAGCTCAACCGGCTTCGTGTCGGCGACTGCTTCGGCGTCGCTTCCCTGTTCGGAAGCCGCTGCGGCATTACCGCCGTCACCGCCTGCGAAAAGAGCGTTTTGCTTCTGTTTTCGCAGAAAACGGTGGAGGAGCTGATGCGGGCGGATTTCACGTTCGCGCGGAACTATATCTGCTTTCTCACGGACCGGATCGGCTTTCTCAACCGCAAAATCGCCGCCTTCACCGCAGGCTCCGCGGAACGGAAGCTGGCAAGGTATCTGCTCTCGCTGCCCGCGGAAAACGGCGAAATCAAGCTGCCCGTGAGCATGGTGCGTCTTGCAGCTCTGCTCGATCTCGGCAGAGCGAGTCTGTACCGCGCATTCGCCTTTCTGGAGGAAAGCGGTCAGCTCACCCGTGAAGGCAAAACCGTCCGCCTGACGTCGGCGGAAGAATTTCAGAAAATCTACGGAGGTACCAAATCATGAAAAAACTGCTTGCAATCCTTTTGACGGTCGTTCTGATCGCCGCCTGCTTCACCGCCTGTTCGCAGGAAAACGCGCCGGAGGCTGATCCGGCAGGAACGCAGCCGTCCGCAGAGACGAATGCGTCCGGCGAGCCGCAGGAAACTGAGTCTGCCGAGTCCGCCGAAGCAACGGAGCCTGCGCCCGAGCTCGTCCGCGTCGGCACGCTGATGGGTCCGACCGGCATGGGCATGGCGCAGCTCATGGACGCCGCCGCCAACGGAAATACCGAGGGCAATTACGACTTCTTTGTCGCTTCCGCGCCCGATCAGATCGCCGCCGAGTTCATCAGCGGCAATCTGAACATCGCCGCCGTGCCGGTCAATCTCGCGTCCGTTCTGTGGCAGAAGACCGACAAGAACGCGCAGGTCATCGGTGTCAACACCCTCGGCGTGCTTTATATTCTGGAAAACGGCGACACGATCCACAGCCTTGCCGATCTCGCAGGCAAGACCATTTACGCGACCGGTCAGGGCGCGACCCCGGAGTATATCCTCAATTATTTGCTCACGGCGAACGGATTGGATCCCAAGACCGATCTGACGGTCGAATACCTCTCCGAGCATGCGGAGCTGGCAGCCAAGCTGTCCGCGGGCGACGTCGCCCTCGGCATGCTGCCGGAGCCGAACGTCACCGCCGCGCTGTCCGGCAATCCCGATCTGCGCATCGCGCTTGATCTGACGGAGGAATGGAGCAAGGTCTCCGACGGCACGCTGGTGCAGGGCTGCGTCATCGTCAGCCGCGCATTTGCCGAACAGTATCCGCAGGCAGTCGAAACGTTCCTGAGCGAATACCGCGCCTCGGTCGATTTCGTCAACGCCGAGCCCGCAGAGGCTGCAGGGATGATCGAAGCCGCCGGCATCATTCCGAAGGCCGCAGTCGCGCAGAAGGCTCTGCCCAACTGCAATATCTGCCTGATCACCGGAGAGGAAATGAAAACTGCCGTCAAGCAGATGCTGACCGTGCTCTACAGCGCCGACCCGAAGTCCGTGGGAGGTGCGCTGCCGGATGAAGAATTCTACCGTTAACAGGCTTCTGCGCTGGATCCTCTTTCCTCTGCTCTGGATCTGCGTCTGGGAGATCGTTGCCCTCGTCGTCGACCGCGAGGTGCTCGTGCCGACGCCGGCGCGGGTCGCGGTCCGGCTGTGGGAGCTCATGCGGACCGCAGACTTCTGGACGATCGTTGCTTCCAGCATCTGGCGCGTCACGCTGGGCTTCCTCGCGGGCGTGCTGCTCGGCACGCTGACAGGCATTCTGACGGCGAAGCTCCCCCCTTCCGACGGGCTGTTTTCACCTCTGCTCACAGTCATCCGCGCCACGCCGGTCGCCTCGTTTATCATCCTCGCTCTCGTTTGGATGGGAGCAGAAGCGACGCCCGTATTCATATCTTTTCTGATGGTCTTTCCGATCATGCAGAGCCACGTTCATACGGGCATCCGCGCCGTATCGCCGGCGCTTCTGGAGATGGCGCAAGTCTACCGTATCCCGCCGATGCGCAGAGCGCGCGCGCTCTACGTGCCCGCAGTACTGCCGAACTTCTCGGCAGGCTGCCGCACCTGCCTGGGCCTCGCGTGGAAAGCGGGCGTCGCCGCCGAGGTCATCAGCCGCCCGATGCGCTCGATCGGCAGAGAACTGCACGATTCGAAATCCTATCTGGAAACGGTCGACGTTTTTGCCTGGACGGTGACGGTTATCGTGCTGAGCCTGCTGATCGAAAAGCTCCTCAGCGCGCTTCTGCTGCGGCTGTCGAAAGGCGGTGAACGGCAATGATCTCACTTTCCCATGTGACCAAGCATTTCGGTGAAAAAGCCGTTTTGCAGGATTTCTCTCTGCAGCTCGGCGATCGCGGTGTCACAGCGATCGTCGGCAAAAACGGCAGCGGCAAGACGACCATCCTGCGCATTCTGGCGGGACTGGAAAGAAAATACGCCGGCGAGGTCGTCACCGGCGAGCGGATCGCCTACGTCTTTCAGGATCTGCGCCTCGTGCCGACGCTGACCGCGCTGAAGAATATCGCGCTCGTGCTGGACAAGGACCGGCGCGGAGAAGCGGAGCGGCAGCTTCGCGCCGTCGGTCTGGAAGCGGAGGCCGGCAGTCTGCCGGGCAGTCTGTCCGGCGGCATGCAGCAGCGGCTCGCGCTGGCGCGCGCCTTCGCCTTCGACAGCGATTTGCTTTTGCTCGACGAGCCGTTTTCCGCGCTCGATGAAGCGTGGAAGCGGAAGATGCTGGACGCCGTGCGCGACTATGCGCAGACACGACCCGTCGTCCTCGTCACGCACGACATGTCAGACGTTGCGTATCTCAACTGCAGGGCCGTCCGGCTGGACTGAAAAATACGCCCGCGGAAACGGCGTTTCCACGGGCGTTTTAGATGTATTATTTGTTTCCGAGCTGCCAGAAGGCGACCGCGCTGGCGGCAGCGACGTTCAGAGAGTCCACGCCGTGCGACATCGGGATCCGCACGGTAAAATCGCAGTCGGCGATTGTGCGGTCCGCCAGACCGTCGCCCTCCGTGCCGAGCACGATCGCGAGTCTGTCCTGCGCGGCAAGAATCGGATCGTCCACACTGCATGAATCGTTCCGCAGCGCCATCGCCGCGGTTTTGAAGCCCATGGCGCGAAGCTCCTGCATGCCGCTTTGCGGCCAGTCGCCGAGCTCCTGCCCGATATTCGCCCACGGGATCTGGAAGACCGTTCCCATGCTGACGCGCACGGCGCGCCGGTACAAAGGATCGCAGCATGCTGGCGTCAGCAGCACCGCGTCCATGTTGAGGGCGGCGGCGGAACGGAAGATCGCGCCGAGATTGGTCGGATTCATGATGTTCTCCAGCACGGCGATCCTGCGCGCGTTTTTGCAGATCTCCCGCGCTGTCGGGATCGGTCTGCGGCGCATCGCGCACAGCACGCCACGGGTGAGTTGGAAGCCGGTGAGCTGCGTCAAAACGTCCAGATCGGACGTATAGACCGGGATATCTCCGCAGCGTTCGACGATCCCTCTCGCCTGCCCTTCCATGTGCTTGCGCTCCATCAGCAGCGAAACCGGCGCATAACCTGCGTCGAGCGCGCGGTCGATCACCTTCGGACTCTCGGCGATAAACAGCCCCTTTTCCGGCTCGGCGCGATTCTTGAGCTGTCCCTCCGTCAGCCGGGCGTAAACGTCCAGCTCCGGCGCGGTAAAATCCGTGATCTCGATGATATTTGCCATTCTGCGTTTCCTCGCTTTGCATTTCTGCTCCTATCTTACCACTTCGCGCCCTGCGGCGCAAGTTTTTTCGAGAACGCTTAAATTTGTTCGGTTTTTCCGTATTTTCCCGCACTATACCCCTAATATTTCGCGTCGAAAATCCGGCTCTACTCTCAGTAGAGTGCGTTTCTACGGAAAAGCCAGACGCTTTTGCGCCGTTTGCGATTGACGAAACGGGTGCGGCATGGTAAAGTATGCGTATCAAAGATAAGGAGACTGTCTATGCATTCGTACATCCTTTCTACCGATTCCGGCTGTGATCTGACCCTGGAAGCCGCCAATAAGCTCGACGTTCACGTCCTGCGGATGCAGTATGAAATCGACGGGCAGCTTTATACCGAGACGATGCGCGAAGAGGACCTCGCCGTGTTCTACGAGAAAATGAAGCAGGGCGCGCAGGTTCATACCACCGCGATCAATATTGAGGACTATATCGACTTTTGGACGCCGCTGCTCGGCAAGCCGATCGTGCATATCGCCATGGGAAGCGGCATTTCCTCTTCCTATCAGAACGCCGTGACTGCCCGCGAGCTCATGCTCGAGCAGCATCCGGGCGAGGAGATCTACGTCGTCGATTCCCTCGGCGCGTGCATGTCCTACGGCATTCTGGTTATCGAGGCGGCGCGTCTGCGCGAAAACGGCGCCTCTCCTGCCGAGTGCGTGGCGGCGGTCGAACGCTACCGCCACGGCTGCAACGCGCTCTACACAACGGGCGACCTCGAATACCTCTGCCGCGGCGGCCGCGTCAGCCGCGCGGGCGTGATTGTCTCCAAGACGCTCAACATCTGGCCCGTCCTCAACCTGAACGACAAGGGCGAGCTGCGCGCCATCGACAAGTGCCGCGGCAGAGCCAGATCGTTCAAGCGCGTCAGCGACCTCGTGAAAGAGCTTGTCATCAACCCGGAAGAGCAGACCCTCTACGTCTGCCACAGCAACGCGCCGGAGGCGGGTGCTGCATACGCCGAGGCGATCTGCGCGCAGACCCCCTTCCGCGACGTTTCCATCTCGCAGATCGGCACGACCATCGGCGCGCACACCGGTCCCGGTCTGGTCACCTGCTTCTTCTACGGGCAGGATCGCAAGCCCGGCTGATATTCCGGATTTTTCCCAAGAGCGAGCCGCATCATCACGGCTCGCTCTTGCTTTTTCTTGCCGCTGCGGTATAATTGGTGTATCTGTGATAGAAAGAAGCAGTTGATATGCGCTCAGTCAGCAAAAAAGAACTATTTGAATCCATGTCCGTGCCGAAGGCGATCGCCGCGATGGCGATCCCGACGATCATCAGCCAACTCATCAATCTGATCTACAACACGGTCGACACGATCTTCATCGGACAGACGGGCGACCCCGCCAAAACCGCAGCCGTCACGGTCGCATTCACGATTTTTATGATGACGGTCGCGTTCTCCAACCTTTTCGGTATCGGCGGCGGCAGCCTGATCGCGCGGCTCATCGGCGCAAAGCGCGAGGACGACGCGAGAAAGGTCAGCGCGTTCAGCTTTTACTGCGCGATCGGGGTCGCCCTGCTCTATTCCCTGCTGATCGGCGTCTTCCTCGATCCGATTCTGCGCCTGCTCGGCGCGTCGGACGCGACCATCGGCTACGCAAGGCAGTACGTTCTGGTGGTTGTCGTGGCGGGCAATCTGCCGGTCATTCTGTCGCAGACCCTCGCGCATCTGCTGCGAAACACCGGTCATTCCCGGCAGGCAAGCGTCGGACTCAGCGGCGGCGGGATCCTGAACATGCTCCTCGACCCGCTGTTCATGTTCGTCCTGCTGCCAGCGGGCATGGAAGTCCTCGGCGCGGCGATCGCTACGCTCCTTTCCAACCTCGCCGCCTGTATTTATCTGCTGCTGACCTACCGGAGGGTCAGCAGATCCGCGCCGCTCAGCTTCCGTCCGCGCGACGCGAAGGCGATCGGAAAGCCGGAGATCAAGTCGCTGTTTTCCGTCGGCGTCCCGTCAGCTGCGCTGACCGCCCTCTTTGACGTCGCAAACATTTTCCTCATCTCTCTGATGTCGGCGCACGGCGACCTCGAGGTCGCCGCCATCGGCATCGTTATGAAAGCAGAGCGTCTGCCGAATGCAATCAACATCGGTCTGTGCCAGGGCATGCTGCCGATCGTCGCCTACAACTATTCCTCCGGCAATCACGAGCGCATGCACCGGGTCATCCGCTCCGTCCGCGTCTACGGTCTGATCATCGCGGCGCTCAGTCTCGTTCTGTTCGAGATCTTCGCTGCGCCGGTCGTCCGTCTGTTTCTCAGCACGACCGCAGCCGCATACGACGACGCGGTAGCAACGATCGGCTATGCGGCGCTCTTTCTTCAGATCCGCTGCATCGCCTCCATTCCGCAGTTTTTGAATTACCACACCTCGTTCTGCATGCAGGCGGTGGGCAACGGGCGCGACACCCTCATCCACTCGTTCTGCCGCGAGCTGGTGTTCTACATTCCGTTCATGTACCTGCTCGACGCCCTCTTCGGCAAGGTGGGACTGGTCTGCGCGCTGATCGCGGGCGAGAGCTGCGGCGCGATCCTGGCGCTCATCCTCTTCGCCCGCTGGAAGCGGAGGACAAAGACATAGCAGGACTCCAAAGCCGCGGCTCTCTTGGCTCTTTCTGTGAGGGAGCTGTCTAAATGATGGCCTCTTTTCCGGTATTTCCTCCCTGATCTTCGCATAAGCTGTTTCGGACACACAGCGAAGGAGGTCAGGCACATGAGGGAAACCATTGAGCAGCGAGCCTGTGATTTGGCTGTGTACATCATCGAGAATCAGACGACGGTCCGTGCCGCGGCAAAGCAGTTCGGAATCTCGAAGTCTACCGTACATAAGGACTTGAGCGAGCGTCTGCCGCACTGCAACCGGACGCTGTACCTGCAGGTCAAGCAGGTGCTGGAGCAGAACAAGGCAGAGCGCCACATCCGCGGCGGTCTCGCCACCCGCAGAAAATACCGGGGAGAGTAAAATCTCAGCCGCAGGGTCGTATCATCCGCCCTGCGGCGTTCTGTGTTTTTCGCGGCGCGCCCCGTCTGTGCCATTGCGAGCCGCGCAGCGGCGTGGCAATCTGTCCCTCGCAGGGTTGCAACACTGTGTCGTTTTTCGAAAAGTCTCCCGTCCCGCGTCATTGCGAGCCTGCCCGAAGGGCGGGCGTGGGAGCGCAGCCGTTGGTGGCTCTGCCGCCTTACGGATGCGGCCTACCCCCTGCGGGTACAATCTGTCCCTCGCAGATACGGCACGTGTACTGTATAACGGTAAAGTGTCTCGCGTCGAAACGCACAGATTGCCACGGTCGCTAACGCGACCTCGCAATGACACGGACGATGGTGCAGCGCAGAATTACGGTAAAGTGTCCCGCGTCGAAACGCACAGATTGCCATGTCGCTTCGCTCCTCGCAATGACGCGGAAGATGGTGCGGCGCAGAATTACGGCGAAGTGTCCCATGTCGATACGCACAGATTGCCACGGTTTGCTTCGCAAGCCTCGCAATGACATGCATGCTAAACGCTTCGCCGTATATCGGCGAAGCGCCCGTCAAACAGTACAATTTTCCGCTTGGAAATTGTACGAAACATAGATTTTTCCATTCTGCGGGGTTTTCCGGCGTTTTCTCCGGTTTTTGCGTTTTTTCCGGTTGATTATTTCCTTCCAATCGCTTATACTAATAGTATAAATGGGCAGAATGCCCAATATTACAGGAGGAAACTTTATGAAATACAATCGTACTTACAATTTCTCTGCAGGTCCCGCCACCATGCCCGAGGAAGTGCTTGAGGAAGTCCGCGATGAGATGATGAACTACCGCGGCTCCGGCATGTGCGTCATGGAAATGTCTCACCGCTCCAAGGTCTATCAGCAGATCATCGACGAAGCCGAACAGGATCTGCGCGATCTGATGGGCATTCCCGACAACTACAAGGTGCTCTTCATTCAGGGCGGCGCGACCCTGCAGTTCTCCATGATCCCGATGAATCTGATGAAGAACGGCAAGGCGGTCTACATCGAGACCGGCGCATGGTCGAAGAAGGCAATCGCCGAGGCGAAGAAGGTCGGCGAAGTCATCGTCGCAGCCTCCTCCAAGGATAAGAACTACACCTACATCCCCGACTGCTCCGATCTGGACATCCCCGAGGACACCGACTACGTTTACATCTGCGAAAACGAAACGATCCACGGCGTGACGTGGAACAAGCTCCCGAACACCAAGGGTCACGTGCTTGTTTCCGACCAGTCCTCCATGTTCCTCTCCAAGCCCTGCAACGTCTCCGACTACGGCGTGATCTACGGCGGCGTGCAGAAGAACATCGGTCCTGCCGGTCTTGCCATCGTTATCATCCGTGAAGACCTCATCCGCGACGATCTGACCGATCTTCCGATCTATCTGCAGTACAAGACCCATGCCGACAACGGCTCCATGTACAACACCCCGAACTGCTGGGCGATCTACGTTTGCGGCAAGGTATTCAAGTACCTCAAGAAGCTCGGCGGTCTGGAAGAAATGGAGCGGATCAATATCGACAAGGCGAAGGTCTTCTATGACTTCCTCGATCAGTCCAAGCTCTTCAAGGGCACCGTCGTTCCCGAAGACCGCAGCTTGATGAACATCCCGTTCGTCACCGGCGATCCCGATCTGGACGCTGAGGTCATCGCCTACACCAAGAAGGCAGGCTTTGAAAATCTCAAGGGTCACAAGTCCGTCGGCGGTCTGCGTGCCTCGATCTACAACGCCATGCCGAAGGACGGCGTGATCGCGCTGGTCGACTGCCTGAAGAAATTCGAGGCGGAGCACTGATTCAGTCAACTTCTGCGAGGGCGGCAAGAGCCGCCCTTGCAGTGTGTAAACACCAATGAAAATTTATTAAGGAGAGTAAATTATGCGTATTCTTGTTACTGACGGAATGGACAAGTCCGCGATCGCAGCGCTGCAGGCAAAGGGTCACGAGGTCGTTGAGCAGTTCTATGAGCCGGATCAGCTCGGCGCAGCGCTGCGCGACTTTGACGCTGTCGTCGTCCGCTCCAAGACCAAGGTCCGTGCCAATCACATCGACGAAGCCAAGGGCGGCAAGCTGAAGCTCATCATCCGCGGCGGCGTCGGCGTTGACAATATCGACGTCAAGTATGCCGAAGCGAACGGTATCGCCGTCCGCAACACCCCGAAGGCGTCCTCTCAGTCCGTCGCCGAGCTGGCAATGGCGCACATGTTCGCCTGCGCCCGCTACATCTCCATCGCAGGCGCGACCATGCGCGAGGACAAGTGGGAAAAGAAAGCCTACGGCAAGGGCATTGAGCTGCAGGGCAAGACTCTCGGCATCGTCGGCTTCGGCCGCATCGGTCAGCACCTCGGCGCCATGGCGAAGGCGATCGGCATGGACGTCATCGCGTTCGACATCTTCCACATTCCCGGCATCGAAGAGCAGATGGGCATTCCGTACGTTGAGATGGACGAGCTGCTGGCGAAGTCCGACTTCATCAGCGTCCACGCGCCCGCAGTGGACGGCGGCGCGCTGATCAATGCCGAGAACATCGCGAAGATGAAGGACGGCGTCTGCATCATCAACACCTCCCGCGGCACCAACGTCGACGAAGACGCCCTGCTTGCCGCGCTGGAAAGCGGCAAGGTCCGCGCCGCCGGTCTGGACGTCTGGGCAAGCGAGCCGTCGACCAACAAGGCGCTCTACAGCCATCCGATGGTCTCCTGCACGCCGCACATCGGCGCAGCGACCCAGGAAGCGCAGAAGCGCATCGGCACCGAGATCGTTTCCATCATTGATAACTTCTGATTCAAAGGAGATACAACATGAACGCATATATTGAAAGTGTCATTGCAAACGTCAAGGCAAAGCACGCCTCCGAGCCCGAATTCGTGCAGACCGTCGAGGAAGTCCTCTCCTCTCTCAGCCCCGTCATCGACGCGCATCCGGAATATGAGAAGGCCGATCTTCTGAACCGCATCGTCGAGCCGGAGCGCATGTTCACCTTCCGCGTCGTCTGGATGGATGACAAGGGCGCCTACCACACCAACACCGGCTACCGCTGCCAGTTTAACGGCGCGATCGGTCCGTACAAGGGCGGCCTCCGTTTCCAGAAGAACGTCTACCCCGGCATCATCAAGTTCCTCGGCTTTGAGCAGATCTTCAAGAACGCGCTGACGGGTCTTCCCATCGGCGGCGGCAAGGGCGGCTCCGACTTTGATCCCACCGGCAAGTCCGACGCAGAGATCATGCGCTTCTGCCAGAGCTTCATGACCGCGCTGTACCGCTATATCGGACCGGACATCGACGTTCCGGCAGGCGATATGGGCGTCGGCGGCCGTGAGATCGGCTACCTGTTCGGTCAGTACCGCAGACTCAAGGGCGTCTGGGAGAACGGCGTTCTCACCGGCAAGGGTCTGAGCTACGGCGGCTCCGTGATCCGTCCGGAAGCGACCGGCTACGGCGCTGTGTACTATCTGAACGAGGTCCTCAAGCATGAGGGCGAGGACATCAAGGGCAAGACCATCGCCTGCGCAGGCTTCGGCAACGTCACCTGGGGCATCTGCAAGAAGGCTGCCCAGCTCGGCGCAAAGGTCGTCACCCTGTCCGGTCCGGACGGCTACGTCTACGATCCCGACGGCGTTATCACCGACGAGAAGATCAGCTTCCTGCTTGAGATGCGCGCCTCCAACCGCAACCGCGTGCAGGACTATTCGGACAAGTTCGGCGTGCAGTTCTTCCCCGGCGAGAAGCCGTGGGGCGTCAAGGTTGACATCGTGATGCCGTCCGCCATGCAGAACGACGTCAAGATGGATTCCGCCGAGAAGATCGCCGCCTGCGGCGCGAAGTACTATATCGAGGTCGCCAACATGCCGACCACCAATGACGCGCTTGCTTTCCTGCGTCAGCAGAAGCACATGATCGTCGCTCCGTCCAAGGCGGTCAACGCCGGCGGCGTCGGCGTCTCCGCGCTGGAAATGGCGCAGAACTCCGAGCGTCTCGTGTGGTCTGCCGAAGAAGTCGACGCGCAGCTGCACCGCATGATGGAGACCATCCACCGCGTCTCTGCCGAGGCTGCGGAAGAGTACGGTCTGGGCTATGATCTGGTTGCCGGCGCGAACATCGCAGGCTTCAAGAAGGTCGCCACCGCCATGATGGAACAGGGCGTGTTCTAAAAACAAATTCGCTGATATACGAAAACTGCCGACGGGAAATCCCGTCGGCAGTTTTCTATTGTACACTCCGGTTTACATAATCTACATATTGGTAGGATACTCCGTTCTCCTCCATAACCTCCGAAGCGGAGATCTGTTCCCATTCCGGCAGTGCGTCAAGATTTGTAAAGAAGCTGTCCGCCGACATGTCGACGAAGGTTTTCGTCACGTAGGCGCGCTCGCAGTACGGCAGGAGCTGGCGGTATACGCTCGCGCCGCCGATCACAAAAACCTCGTCGGGCGGCGTATCTTTGATTTTCTGCAGCACCTCGGCAAGATTGCGGCAGACCTCCGCGCCCTCGACCGCATAGCCGCGCTTGCCCGAAAGAATCAGATTGCGGCGGTTTTTCAGCGGTTTTCCGTCCGGAAACGTCGCCAGTGTCTTGCGCCCGCAGATCACGGTCTTCCCCTGCGTCAGCAAGCGGAAACGCTTCAGATCGTCCTTGACTGCGACGAGCAGCCGTCCGTTCTTCCCGATGCCCCAGTCCGGGGTCACGTTCACAATCGCGATCATGGCGCTGCCTCAGATCGCGACCGGGATCTTCTCTTTGAATTCATGGTATTGATAGCCCTCTATATGGAAATCCTCTACCTTGAAATCGTAGAAATCCTTCACGTCTTGGTTTACATAAAATTTAGGCGCGTCATACGGCTCGAGCTCCAGCATCTTTTCCACCATCGGCACATGGCGGTCGTAGATATGGCAGTCGGCGATCACGTGGACCAGCTCGCCCGCCTCCAGCCCGCTCACCTGCGCCAGCATGTGCACCAGAACAGCATACTGGACGACGTTCCAGTTGTTCGCGGTCAGCATGTCCTGCGAGCGCTGATTCAGGATCGCGTTGAGGGTATTGCCGCTGACGTTGAAGGTCATCGAATAGGCGCAGGGATAGAGCGCCATCTCGTGCAGGTCGCTGAAGTTATAGAGATTGGTCAGAATGCGGCGGCTGGCGGGATTGTGCTTGAGATCATACAGGACGCGGTCGACCTGATCGAACTGTCCCTCCGGATACTGATGCTTCACGCCGAGCTGATAGCCGTAGGCTTTGCCGATCGACCCATTCTCGTCCGCCCAACTGTCCCAGATATGGCTTTTCAGCTCGCGGACGTTGTTGGATTTCTTCTGCCAGATCCACAAAAGCTCGTCGATGCAGGATTTATAATAGGTGCGGCGCAGGGTCATGATCGGAAATTCCCTGCGCAGGTCGTAGCGGTTGACGACGCCGAAGCATTTGACCGTGTGCGCAGGGCTCCCGTCCTCCCAATGCGGGCGCACGGCGCGGTCGGTATCCCAGACGCCCTCCGTCAGAATTTTCCTGCAGGTCTCTTTATATATAATGTCTGCGTAACTCATGTTTCATCACCCATAACAGCATAGCAAATCCGAGGGAAAAAGTCAATCCGGTGGAATCTTTCCAAAAAATGCAAATTATGTAGGTTTGTCAATGATGTGTTACACTTTTACGAAAGAAAAAAGGGCGTCTT
>CAMUZA010000029.1 GCA_947165085.1 uncultured Clostridia bacterium
GCAGACCGCAAGAAATATGCCGGTGGCATATTTCTTAGCCCGCGGCTCGCGAGTCCATTAGTCTCCACCAAAGAGAACGAGGTCACATTTTGTGACCTCGTTTTTATATATCGCTATCTGTACGTGTTGGCAATGTAATATTTATCAAATTCGTTTGCCAGCAGATCGGCGGCTTGCTGCTCCGCAAGATTCCATGCACGCCAGTCACTCTCCCAGTGCTTTTCAATGCTCGACCGATCGTCTGAGATTTTGAAGATCTGCTCGGCGTGCGCGGAGAGGATTCCCTTTGCCGCACGGGATACATCAGCATTCTTGTCATGAAGCAGATCGAACACGTAGGGCACTACGGTATGAGAATCCAACTCGCTGATCGTTACCATGTCTATGGAACTGAGGCTTCCGCTCTGATAGGCGCGGATGTTATACGCCGCGATCAGACGGTCCGTGTCGGCGTAGGTCGCAAACAGGAGCAGCACAGCCGCTGCGGCAAGTGCGATCCTCACATAGGGCACGTTCTTGCGGAACAGCCCGATCGCAACAGATATAAAGATAATGACGAGGAGGATCGTGAACAGGGAAGTCAGGATACGCAGCCGCGTCATGCCGAAGCTTCCAATATACAGTATGATCTTGGAAAGCACAGTCGCCGCCAAGAACAGAGAGAAAACGCACAAGAATAACGAAAGAATCTTTACCGCGCGCGGTGTCTTGCCGTCGGTTTTCCTGCAAAGCAGATTGGCGAGAAAAACGATCAACAGATTGATCGCGCAGATGATCGACATCTCGAAGAACCCGCGGCGGGCATATTCCGCTACGCTGTAGCCTTCCGGCAGAAGCCCGGCAAAGCCGTTAATGAAATACGCAAGCTGGGTGAAAAGATATATGACGTAGATTCCGGAGACCATCGACAGGAAGGTAAGGATAATGACAGGCTCCATACCTCTGCCGCTCATTTTCTCGTACGTCTTTTGTTCCTCGCGGGGAATGCAGATCGCCCTGCTGAATAACAGGATAAACACAAGAGCGCCGAGGAACAGGGAAACCAATATTTCCCGAACGGTATCTGCCGTAATACTGGAGAACAGACTTTCGAACGCCGCGTCGGAGCTGATCAGCAGAGGAACGATGATGATGAGGAACGGGAAAGCAATGGCGGCGCCGATCAATACGCCGCCGGCTTTGCGCTTTTGCACTGCACCGTCGGAGCCTTCTTTATGAAACAGCGCATAGACGCCGTAGTGGATTCTGCCGAAGGTTAGTATGAACATCGCACGGCAGAGACCGCCGATGAAGCGAAAACCGTCTGATTTCTGGCGCTGCATGAATTCCATGTAAATCACGCCGGAGAGCACAAACAGCAGGTTGACGATAAGAAAGCCGTTGCTTCCTGTCACGGAAAAAGAAACCGCGAGCACAAGATACGCTGCGCAACAGAAAACGCCGTAAAAGGTGACCGCTTTCCGCTTCTTGAACAGGTACGCCGCCAGCGTAAAGAAGATCGCGACTGTAAAAATGCTTGCGCCGAGACCGGGCTGTGGTGCAAAGACATAGGAATTGACGCAAAGAATGCTGAGACACGCCAGGATCAACGCAAAAATGATGCTGTTACGATCCGAACCGAAGAACGCCTTTCTGACCGGCGGATCAATACGCGGTGAAAACGTTTCCGCGAAAACACGTTCCTCCGGCAAATCACCCGAATAAGGCGGACGATGTATTTCTTCCATAAAGATCCTCCTTTGACCGCTTTTGACTATTTGATCATATTATAACGCTTGATTTATCGAATGTCAATAAATAATTATTGAATAATAAAATATGAAACGATTTTTCCTGTTGAAAAGACAGGGCGTATCGGTTATAATAAGGTAGATTTATAAGAAAAGAGCTGCAAAATTGAAAACAAGTGATTTTTATTATGATCTCCCGCAGGAACTGATCGCACAGACGCCGCTCGAAAGAAGAGACGGCTCACGTCTGCTCGTCATGCAGAAGGATACCGGCGCCTTGGAGCACCGGCATTTTTATGATATCGTGGATTATCTCCGCGCCGGCGACTGTCTCGTAATGAACGATTCGCGCGTCATTCCGGCGCGTCTGCTCGGCAATCGCTTGCCCTCGGGAGGCGCTGCGGAAGTCCTGCTTCTGACGGATAAGGGCGACGGCGTTTGGGAATGTCTCGTCCGCCCTGCCAGAAAACTGCGCGTCGGCTCGCAGCTATCGTTCGGCGATGGAAAACTGACCGCGACTGTTAAGGAAGAAATGGACGAGGGCAACCGGCTGGTGCAGTTTCACTATGAGGGGATCTTCCTTGAGATTCTCGAACAGCTCGGCAAGATGCCCTTACCGCCGTATATCAAGGAAGAGCTGAAAGACGGCGAGCGGTATCAGACCGTCTACTCCAGGGTCAACGGCTCCGCCGCTGCGCCGACCGCCGGCCTTCATTTTACAAAGGAGCTTCTGGAGCGGATCGCCGCAAAGGGCGTGAAGCTCGCTTACGTGACGCTGCACGTCGGACTAGGCACCTTCCGACCGGTCAAGGTCAATGACGTAACGGAGCATCATATGCACAGCGAATTCTGCATGATCTCCGCCGAAACAGCACAAATTCTGAACGAAACGAAGGCGGCGGGCGGACGGGTCATCTGTGTCGGAACGACTTCCTGCCGCAC
Source organism: uncultured Clostridia bacterium (assembly GCA_947165085.1). Lineage (GTDB taxonomy): Bacteria > Bacillota > Clostridia > Oscillospirales > Oscillospiraceae > JAZOXB01. The sequence continues at coordinate 2,673 of CAMUZA010000029.1, forward strand.
GCTGGAGTCCCTTGTGGACGAGAACGGTCATTTTTCCGAAAAGTCCGCGTGGACGGATATCTTCATTTATCCCGGTTACAAATTCAAGGCAATGGACGCGCTGATCACAAACTTCCATCTGCCGGAGAGCACGCTGATCATGCTGGTGTCCGCCTTTGCGGGTTACGATCACGTCATGCGCGCCTATCGGGAGGCGGTTAAAGAGCGCTATCGCTTCTTCTCGTTCGGCGACGCTATGCTGATTGAGTGAGGTAGACTATGTTTGAAGTATTGAAAACGGAGGGTGCGGCGCGACGCGGCGTATTTACCTGCGCGCACGGCACGGTGCAGACGCCGGTATTTATGAACGTCGGCACGCAGGGCGCGATCAAGGGCGCGCTGAGCGCGGCGGATCTGAAGAATATCGGCTGCCAGGTGGAGCTGTCGAATACCTATCATCTGCATCTGCGCCCCGGCGATGAGACGGTTCGCGCGATGGGCGGACTGCACAAATTCATGACTTGGGAGGGACCGATCCTGACGGACTCCGGCGGATTCCAGGTGTTTTCGCTGGCGAGCCTGCGGAAAATCAAAGAGGAGGGCGTGTATTTCGCCTCCCATATTGACGGCAGGAAGATCTTTATGGGTCCGGAGGAAAGCATGCAGATCCAGTCGAATCTCGGCTCCGATATGTGCATGGCGTTCGACGAGTGTGTTAAGAATCCTTCGCCGTATGAATACGTCAAGGATTCGGTGCAGAGAACGTACCGCTGGCTTGTGCGCTGCAAGAACGAAAACGCACGGCTGAATCAGCTGGAAACAACTGTCAATCCGCAACAGATGCTGTGGGGCATCAATCAGGGCGGCACCTTTGCTGATCTGCGCATCGAGCACATGAAGATGATCGCCGATCTTGATCTTCCCGGCTACGCCATCGGCGGTCTTGCCGTCGGTGAGCCGACCGAGACGATGTACGAGATCATCGAGGCGATCGAGCCGTACATGCCGAAGAACAAGACACGTTATCTGATGGGCGTCGGCACCCCGTCGAATATCATCGAGGGCGTGGCGCGCGGCGTCGATTTCTTTGACTGTGTGATGCCTGCGAGAAACGCAAGACATGCGAAGCTCTTTACATGGGGCGGCACGCGCAATTTGAAAAACGCGAAGTATGAGCGCGACGAGCGTCCGATCGACCCGGAATGCGACTGTCCGGTCTGCAGAAGATACTCGCGCGCCTACGTCCACCACCTGTTCAAGGCGGAGGAAATGCTCGCCATGCGGCTGTCAGTAATGCACAACCTCTATTTCTACAATAAACTGACGCAGCGCATTCGTGAAGCGCTGGACGCCGGAAGATTTGCGCAGTTCCGCGCGGAATACTCGGAAAAGCTCGGCAGACCCGCCGAGGATTGAGCAGAAGTGCAAAAAAACATAATAATGTACTTGAAATACAATGTATAATTCTGTATAATACATGTAATAAAAAATAGGAGGAAATCTCATGGATCCCAGTTTTATCATAATTCTTGTTGTAATGATCGCGGTGTTCTACTTTATGATCATCCGTCCTGAGAAGAAAAAGAAGAAAGAAGAAGAAGCGCTTCGCAGCTCGCTGAAGGAGGGCGACAAGATCACGACCATCGGCGGCATCGTCGGCAAGATCGTCGATATGAAGGACGACAACATCGTGATCGAGACCAGCATGGATCGCGTCCGTATGGAGCTTGCAAAATGGTCCGTCATGACGAACAACACCGCGCAGGAAGCTGCACAGAAGGCGCGCGCGGAAGCGCAGGCCGCCGCAAAAGAGCGCGCAGAGAAGCGGAAAGCGGAAAAGAACGCAAAGAAGAAGAAAAAGGAATAACAGATATCGTTTCGAACGCACGACCGAATGGCCGTGCGTTTTTCTTTGTCATACTCGGTCTGCCTGGTCAATACTCTGTACAAAAGGAAAGGGGAATTGTTATGAAAATGAAATCGAGCAAAAAAGGATTTTGGATCCTGTTGATGATCGCCGTTCCGGCTATGACGATCCTTGCCGCGCTCGGCGGCGCAAAGCTGATTCTGTCAGGAGCAGTATCGGAAAGCAAACTGGATCTGATCGCGGGGATTGCAGTCGGTTTGGTTGCTCTTGTACTGTCGATGTTTGGTGCGTTCCATGCAAAACAAAAGAAGTTCATATGGGGCATGCTGTATGCAGCAGCTTATCTTGCGCTCCTGATGCTGTCAAACCTTTTGTTTTTCGGTGAAGGCTACGGCGCGATCTTACCGAATGCTGCAGCGGCTTTCACCGGCGGTGTGATCGGCAGCATGATCGGTGGGGGAAAGAGAAGACCTGCAAGGCGGACTTAGAAATTAAAACAGAATACTTCGTTCATTTTGCCCAAATTGATTTTGGACAATTGCAGGAATTCTTGCAAAATGAAATAATACAATATATTGCGATGCAGAATTAGCGGCGATACAAGATGCCGGAAGGAGATTTCAAAAGGGTTACAAGTGGTAATAAGCGGTTACGAGGTTTACATAATAGAGTTTACATAATATATGTGCATAATAAACAAATTTTTACAAAATCTCTAAAAAGTGTTGAAATTCAAGGTTTTTTGAGGTATAGTTACTTTCGTAGCGGTGAAAAAATTGGTAGAAATAATATTTTTCGCATAAATTGTGATTCCGCTTCCGGTAAAACACAATATGTAGTTTTTTGCCGAATCTTGTAGGAAAGGAGCCGTCATCTTGGCAAATCTTACAGCCGCATATGAGAATTATCTTTTGAATATCAAGCACGCATCTGCCAACACGGTCGCTTCCTACATGCGTGATATCCGCCAATTCAGCGAGTATGTTTCGGACATTGAGGATATGCAGCTTGACGCCTGCGACAGAGACTGTATCTGCCGCTATACGCAGCACCTCACGAATAACGGCAAGTCGCCGTCCACTGTTGCTCGCTGCATTGCTTCGCTGAAGAGCTTTTATGCCTTCTGCCTTAGCGAGGGATTCGTAGAGGATAACCCCGTTCATGAGATTCCGCAGCAGAAGGCTGAGAAGAAGCTCCCGCAGATTTTGACCGGCAGGGAAGTCGAGCTTCTGCTTGAGCAGCCGAAGTGTACGGATATGAAGGGCTTTCGTGATAAGGCGATGCTTGAAACGCTCTACGCGACCGGTATGCGCGTCAGCGAGATGATTTCTCTCAATGTCGCCGACGTCAGTTTGGCTGGATCCTTCGTTAAGTGCGAGGGCGGCGGTAAATTCCGTATCATTCCGCTTTATCCCGCTGCTGTCAAGGCGCTGACGGCATATCTGACCGATATCCGCCCGAAGATGGTCTCCGCTCCGGAGGAGGAAGCGCTCTTCGTCAACGTCAACGGCGACCGTATGACCCGCCAGGGCTTCTGGAAGATCATCAAGCATTACCAGGAGACGGCGCAGATCAGTAAGGACATCACGCCGCATACGCTGCGGCACAGTTTTGCTGCGCACTTGCTCGAAAACGGCGCGGATCTGCGCTCCCTGCAGGAAATGCTCGGTCACAGCGATATTTCTTCGACACAGATCTATACGCAGGTCGTTAAGCAGAATCTGAAGAACGTCTATAACAAATATCATCCGAGAGCATGATGGTCAGCGAGGATTCGCCGGCTGTTCATAAGGAAGTGCGCAGTTCGTCTGAACTGCGCACTTTCAGTCTATGTTCCTGTATTCGCGATAGAGCGCAATCGCGGACTGACAGCCGTGCTTCTCTGCTGCTGCGATCTTCTTTTTGATGGATTCTTCCGAGTCGTAGTAAGCGATCCTTTTTCCCTCGATCTGATAACAGCATTCTGCATTCTGCAGATATCCTTTTTGCGCGCATGTCATTGACGTCTGCACAGAAACGTTCCACGGAATGATCTCAAGCGCCCAGTGATTACCGTATCGCGCCTGCACGTTCAGAACAAATCTTTCCCAGTGATTGCAAAGCGGTCCGGCGATCTGCACGTCAGCGTCCGGACAAAGCCGGTGCAGTGACGGCGGCACGGTCATTTTTGCCTTCAGACGCTGCTGCAGACCGAGGGCGATCGCAGCGCTGACTTCGCCGATCGGGCGCTCAAAGTCAAGAAAACAGCCGTTTCCGCACGCTTCCGCCAGACGGTCCAGCACAGCGGAATCCGGCGCCCGCAAAGGCAAATAGAGGTCGTTGATTACTGCTGGCGCGCCGGGTATTATATTTGACGGCAGCCGGAGCGTTCCGTCCTCGCGAAACCCAAAACCGAGCTGCGCACAGCGCTTTTCTGTCGGCGGGTCCGCTTCGTTTTCCTCCATGGCAAAATAGAAGGGGATTGACAATAGACAAACCTCCGCTTCGGTGTTATAATATACTTGAAAATACTATGGGAATGCAGGAAACAATATGCTGTCATTTTTGCCGGATCACATTTTCCCAAAGATCACCGATATTTCTCCGGACTTTCTCCGTCAGCGCGGCCTTTCGCTTCTTTTGGCGGATTTTGACAATACGATGCTGCCATATACGACGGATACGCCGCCGCAGGAACTGCTGGACTGGATCGAAACGATCAAAGCCGCGGGGATCACCCTCTGCATCGTTTCCAACAGCCGCAAACCGCGCGTGCCGCGCTTTTGCGAGCGGTATGACGTGGCGTGCGTCACCGGCGCAAAAAAGCCGGGCACGCGCGGCGTGAGAGAAGCAATGCAGCGGTTCGGCACGGAGAAAAAGCACACGGCGCTGGTCGGAGATCAGATCTATACGGACGTCTTATGCGCCAAGCTGTCCGGCGTGACGGCTCTGGCGGTAAAATCCATTCATAATCACAATTTCTGGCTGAAACTGCGCCATTTGTTTGAGGTGCCGTTTCTGGCGATATCAAGAAAAAGGAGAGTAAAGCTGTGAAAAACATTAAAAAGTACCGTTCCTTGCTGAATGACGAGGCGCAGGGTCTGTTCCTGACCTCCCGCTACAGCCGAATGTACGCTGCGGAGTTTGATATTGCGGAGGGATATGCCATACTTGGCAAAAACGGCGCGCGTTATTTTACCGACAGCCGCTATATCGAATCGGCGCAGAACAATATCAAGGACTTCGAGGTCGTAGACTTCGGACGCGACCTGTTCGGCTGCCTGAATCGCGCGGTGCAGGAGCTGGGTATTGAGACGCTCGGCTTTGAGGACGGTTATCTGACGGTCAGCGAGTACGATCTCTTCAGCAAAAAGCTGAATGTGAAGTTTGCTCCCATGCAGGAGAAGATCAATGCGTTCCGTGCTTCCAAGGAGCCGTGGGAGATCGAGCGGATGAAACAGGCGCAGGAGATCACCGACCGCGCCTTCTCCGAGGTCTGCGGCAGAGTGCGCGAGGGAATGACAGAGAAGGAGCTTGCCGCCGAGCTGATCTACTGCCTGTATAAGAACGGCGGGGAAGGTCTGTCCTTTGATCCGATCGTCGTATCCGGCCCGAACAGCAGCATGCCGCACGGCGTTCCCGGAGACCGGAAGCTGCAGAAGGGCGACTTTATCACGCTGGACTTCGGCGTTTTGTATCAGGGCTATTGCTCCGATATGACGCGCACGGTTGCGCTCGGCTATGCGACCGACGAAATGAAGAAAGTCTATCAGACCGTGCTCGACGCGCAGCTTGCAGGTATCGCGATCTCCAAGGCAGGCGTGAGCGGCAAAGCGGTCGACGCTGCCGCCCGCGATCTGATCACCGCCGCCGGTTACGGCGAATACTTCGGACACGGCTACGGTCACAGTCTCGGTCTGGAGATCCATGAGAACCCGAACTGCAACATGCGCAACGAGAATCCCATGCCGCTGCACGCGGTCTGCTCGGCGGAACCCGGCATTTATATCCCCGGAAAATTCGGCGTTCGGATCGAAGACGTTGTCGTTTTTGAAGAAAACGGCTGCACGGTTCTTACAAAAAGTCCGAAAAACCTGATTATTTTATAAGGAAATACTTGAAAACAGGGAATCCTTGGTGTATACTATTTCCGTTAAAAGCCGTGAGGCGGCATTCAGTAGAATGTATATTATTTCACATTGGAGGAAACATATATGGCAACCATTACCGCAGGCGATTTCAGAAACGGTAAGACCTTTGAGATGGACGGCAAGATCTATCAGGTCGTTGAGTTCCAGCACGTGAAGCCCGGCAAGGGTGCAGCATTCGTCCGCACGAAGATGAGAAACATCATCACCGGCGGCGTGACCGAAACCTCTTTTAACCCGACCGCGAAATTTGAGGAAGCATTCGTCGAGCGCAAAAAGATGGCATACAGCTACTCCGACGGCGATCTGTACTATTTCATGGACAACGAAACCTTTGATATGGTTCCTCTCAACAAGGAAGTCCTTCCTGAAGCGTTCAAGTTCATCAAGGAGAACGAGGAATGCACGCTGCTGTCCTATAAGGGAAGCGTGTTCGGCGTCGAGTGCCCGAACTTTGTCGAGCTGGAAGTCACCAAAACTGAGCCGGGCGTTGCCGGCAACACCGCGACCAACACCTTGAAACCCGCGACCGTCGAGACCGGCGCAGAGATCAAGGTCCCGCTCTTTATCAACGAAGGCGACCGCATTTCCATCGACACGCGAACCGGCGAATATCTGGGGCGCGCGAAGTAACTTGAAAGGAGAACGACCATGACTCTTTCCGAAAAATCTGCATATCTCAAGGGCTTGATGGACGGCATGAAGCTGGACAAGGAGACCGACGAGGGCAAGATGATTGCCGGCATCGTCGATCTGCTGCAGGACATGACCGCCTCGATCAGCGACCTGGAGGAGAACGCAATCGCTGTTTCCGACGAACTTGACGAGATCGAAGAGGATCTGGACGCCATCGAGGAATACCTGATGGACGAAGACGATGAAGACGAAGACGACGAGTACGATGAGGACGATGACGACTACGACTTCGCAGACGACGACGGCGAGGATTTTGACTATGAAGACGAGGTCGTTTACAACGTAACCTGCCCGAACTGCGGCAAGGAGCTGGAGCTGGACGAGGAGACCATCCTCGGCGATTCCATCAACTGCCCGCAGTGCGGCGAGCCTCTCGAGTTTGACTTCGACGAAGACGACGAGGCAGACGAAGAAGAATAATTTCAATAAGAAAAAGGACGCCGAACGGCGTCCTTTTTTGTCGCATAGAATAGTGCAGGGTGGTTATTTGAAAGACTGCATGCAGGACTGTCTGAACTTATGTTCCGTCGATCAGATCGTCCAGATCGTCGAGGTCGCCGTCTGTGTCGTCCAGATCGTGATTGCACCCGTTCAGGATTTCGCCGTAGCGCATTCTGCGCTTCATCTTGCACTCTTCCACGTTCTTGTGCAGCAATTCCTTGAAATCCTGCGGATACTTGATGTTCTTCAAGACAACCTGCGGCGTCGTCTTATCGGAGGAGGCGACCGTTACGGTGCCGACGCCGAAGATCCGCTGCCACAGATTGCGCTTGGTGCTGATGTCGCGGATACGGTAGAGCAGAATCTCTTCATCTTTCACGCTGAAAAATCCGACGGAAAGGAACAGACGGTCGTCACTCAACGCATAGCGGGTAAAGCTCAGCGGCATGCCCATAAAGCGCTTGCGGTCTTTCCAGATGTACATATCGCCCTTAAAACCCATAGAATTGCCTCCTTATTCTTTCTGTATTCATATTAGAGCATTCCGAATGGAATGTCAAGGTTGACTTACGTGATCTGCTTTACTCGCTTCTTTTCGGTCGTGTTTACGCATCTGACGGTCAAAGATCAGCAGGAAGAAGCTGTAAAGGGTCGGACAGGCGATCATCAGGACAATCAGCACCAGGATCGAAGTCCCGTCGAGCGCGACCAGCTCAAAAATGCCGGTCAGGAAGAACAGCGCGATGAGCATTGCGGCAAGCATGCTGGAAAAAACGGCGATACGTAGCTTCGTAAACGGCTTACAGACGTAGAAGAGCGTCACAAAGCCGACGGTAGCGACGACCCAGACAGAGATCGTATCGTAGTTTTCCTGCGGAAGATCAAGGATCCTTGTGAAGAAACCTGCAATCAGAACTAAGATCAGATTTGTCAGACCGCCCGGCATGGCGCGGCGGATGACGTTGCGCATGAATTTTCCTTCGACTCTGGCATAATTCGGCTCTAATGCCAGGAAGAACGCAGGCACGCCGATCGTCAGCGCGCTGATCAAAGAAAGCTGGATCGCCTGCATGGGGAAGGGCAGGTTGATAAACAGCAGCAGGAGCGCAAGAGAAAAGGAGAAAATATTCTTCACAAGGAAGAGGGAGGCGGCGCGCTGAATGTTGTTGATCACGCGGCGGCCCTCCGCGACGATGCTCGGCATCGCGGAAAACTGCGAATCCAGCAGAACGATCTGCGACACCTGCGACGCCGCCTGACTGCCGGACGCCATGGCGATACCACAGTCGGAATCCTTGAGCGCGAGCACGTCGTTCACGCCGTCGCCGGTCATGGCAACGGTATGCCCCTGCGACTGGAAGGCGCGAACTAATTTCCGTTTCTGATCCGGCGTCACGCGGCCAAAAACCGTATATTTCTGCACCGCGTCGCTGAAATCCTCGTTTGTGACCAGCACGGAGGTGTCGATGTACCTGTCAGCGTTCAGAATGCCGGCTCTCGAGGCGACCTCGGAGACGGTGATCGGGTTATCGCCGGATATCACGCGGATGGAAACGCCTTGCTCGGCAAAGTATTTGAATGTTGCAGGCGCATCCTCGCGAATGAGGTTGTTCAGGAAGATCAGCGCGATCGGATTGACGCGGCGGCTTTCGAGCACACCTTCGATCTTTGCGTCGTAAGCGGCAAGCAGGAGCACGCGGCAGCCTCTTGCAGACCATGGCTCTGCGTTGCCGCGAATGGAGTCGTAACGGTCGCCCATGATAAACTCCGGCGCACCGATGATGTACTGACCATGTTCGCCGAAATCGGCGGAGGACCATTTGCTCGAAGAGGAGAAGGGGATACGCCCGACCGCTTTCCAGTCCGATTCCAGTCCGAACTGCTCGGTCATCGCCTTCGCCGTTTCATTGTCCGGTTCCTGCCCGGAGTAGAAGGCGGCAAGGATCTTTTCGATATCCTCGTAGGAATAGCCGCTCGCCTCCAACGGAAAAATATCGGAGACTTCCATGCGCGGCTCCGTGATCGTGCCGGTCTTGTCCACGCAGAGGATATCCACGTGCGCGAGCGTCTCGATGCAGTTCATATCCTGCACCAGAACGCGCCGTTTCGTCAGCTTCAGACTGCTCACGGCGATCGCAACACTGGTCAGAAGGTACAGACCCTCAGGGATCATGCCGATCAGCGCGGCGACGGTCTTCTCCACGGAATTGCGGAACGTCATCTCCTGCATCTGGCGGATAAACAGGATAATGCCCATCGGGATCAGCGCGATGCCGACGACGGTGATCAGCTTTGTCAGAGAGTTCATCATCTCCGAGCTTGTGGATTTGACGTCCGCGCGCGCCTCCGCCGCGAGCTTTGCTGCGTAGCTGTCCGCGCCGACATGCGTAAGCTGCGCTCTGCAGCGTCCGGAAATAACGAAGCTGCCGGATTTCAGCTCGTCGCCGGGATTCTTGATGATGGCGTCCGCTTCGCCGGTCAGAAGCGACTCGTTGACCTGCATCTGCCCGTCGCGGACGATCGCGTCGGCACAGATCTGGTTGCCCGCGGCAAATTCCACGATATCGTCACGGACGAGCTGATCCGTCGGGATCTCATGCCGTTTTCCGTCGCGGAAAACACGAAGTCTGCCTGCGGCGACCAGCGTCAGCTTATCTACAGCGCGTTTTGCGCGGATCTCCTGGACGATGCCGATGACCGTGTTGATCACGGCGATGATCAGGAACGTCATGTTTTTGAACGAGCCGACGATCAGCAGGGCGACGGCAAGCACGATGAAGATGAGATTGAAGAAGGTGAAAACCTTTTCTCTGACGATCTGCTTTTCGCTCTTCGTGTTGCTTGCGGGCGTCACGTTCCGCAGACCGTTGTTCTGCCGTGCGACGACCTGCTCCGAGGTCAGACCCAGTTCGATATCTGCATCGACGACCGGAATCTCACGATATAAAGTTTTGGCAGGGAAGTACTTGTCTCGTTTCATTTCGCACCCCGTATCCATACTTTTCTGAATACTATTATAGCATAGTTTGCAGGAAAAGGACACAGGAATCTTTCTTTTTTCCAAAAATCCGTCGAAATCCGATATCTGCCGCAATCATGCGAAAAAAGTTATGCAAATATCGAAAAAAGCACTTGATTTTCGATAGTCGTTGTGGTAGTATATGCAAGTCTGCAAATGGGTGGTCCTCTGCGGCGCGGTCAACGCCGGCATGAACGCCTAATAAACAAGGAGGACATGAATATGGATCTGATGAAGGCTCTGACCAGCCAGTACATGAAAGAAGAGTTGCCGGAAATGAACGTCGGCGACACCGTTCGCGTTCATGTAAAAATCAAAGAAGGCGCTCGTGAGAGAGTGCAGGCTTTCGAGGGAACGATCATTGCCCGCAAGCATGGCGGCATTGAAGAGTCCATCACCGTTCGCCGTCTGAGCTACGGCGTCGGCTGTGAGAAGGTTTTCCCCGTGCATTCGCCGAACATCGTCAAGGTGGAGACCGTTCGCCGCGGCAAGGTTCGCCGTGCGAAGCTGTACTACCTGCGTGACCGTCTCGGCAAGGCTGCCAAGGTCAAGGAAAGAGTTTAATCAAAACAGATCCCCGTATTTCCCGAGAGGGAAGTGCGGGGTTTGTTTTTTGTGAAAACTGTGTTATAATAGCGTCAAACAATGACTGCGGAGGTAAAAAACAATGAGCTTTGACGCAAAAAAGGTAAAAAATGATATCGTCGCATGGATCCGGGACTGGTTTGAGCGGAACGGCAAGGGCTGCAATGCCATCATCGGCATTTCCGGCGGCAAGGACAGCTCCGTCGCCGCCGCGCTGTGCGTGGAGGCGCTCGGTAAGGATCGTGTAATCGGCGTTCTGATGCCGAATGGTGAACAGCACGATATCGACATGGCATATCTGCTTGTGAATCATCTTGGAATTGAACACTACGTCGTGAACATCAAGGATGGCTACGACGGACTGCTGCACAGCGTAGAAGAAGCGATCGGAGAGGCGAGCAGCGACACGAAGATCAATCTCGCGCCGCGCATCCGCATGGCGACGCTCTACGCCGTCTGCCAGAGCAGAAACGGCAGAGTGGTCAACACCTGTAATCTCTCTGAGGACTGGGTCGGTTATTCGACCCGATACGGCGACAGCGTCGGCGATTTCAGTCCGCTGTCCATGATCTGCGTGCGAGAGGTCAAGGCGATCGGCAGGGCACTGGGACTGCCGGAGGCGCTGATTGAGAAGGTGCCGATCGACGGTCTGTGCGGTCTGACGGACGAGGACAAGCTCGGCTTCACCTACGAAACGCTCGATAAGTACATCCGTGACGGCATTGAGCCGGAGCCGGAAACGAAAGCGCGCATCGACCGCCTGTATGCGCTCAATCGCTTCAAAGTCCGCTTCATGGACGTTTTCCCATACCAGCCGGAGGAATGACCATTAAAGATGATAAACGGCGGATCACTCCGTGGTTTTCCTATGAAACGATCGGGACGGTCCGCAGGGAGGAGCAGCGCGCGCAGAATGACGCCTGAACAGCCATTTCACCGAAATTGCAAACCGAAATTGCAAACCGAACGCAACAAAATAAAAATTTTGTTGCGTTCGGAGGAGGTTTGTGCTACAATATAGTCAAGAACGGGTGGATCACCGTTATTATGCGGTACGTCTGTGATTCTCGGGACGGTTTATTCTGCTTTTGTCATATCGCTGCTTTCTGTGCTTTCTTTTAGGCCGTTCTGTTGGTTTTTTCCGATTCATTATACCGCTTGCCGTGATATGAAGAATTCTTTGAGTCTATTCATTATTTCTTTATGTTTCCTGCGCGCGTCCGTCCGATAAAACTATTTGAAACGATGAATTGTTCCTTTCAAACATTTTTATCGGCTCCAGAGCAGACTTCTTTCCGGAGGTTTTTCTTATGCAGCAGTATGCCGACTGTCCGCAGGTATTGCGCGAGTTTCTGTCGTATCATGAAACGATCAAGGGTCAGTCCGCCCGCACGATCAGCGAATACTATCTCGATCTGCGGCTTTTCTTGCGTTTCATGAAGCTGGTCAAAAATGAAATGCCCTATACGACCGACCTCAATACGATTTCAATTAAAGATGTTGATTTGGAATTTATAAAAACGATAACTATTACTGATATTTATGATTTTTTATCCTATCTTGCCAATGACCGCAAGACTGACGAATATGCGGACGCCGGGATCGGCGCTGCGGCTCGCTTCCGCAAGCTGTCCGCGATCAAGTCGTTTTATAAGTATCTGACTGTCCGCACAAAGCTCCTGACGGTCAATCCCGTCAAGGATCTGGAGTATCCGAAATTGCAGAAGTCCCTCCCCCGCTATTTAACCCTGGAAGAGTCAAAAAAGCTGCTTTTGTCGGTAAAAGGACCGAATCAAGTCAGAGATTATGCGATTTTAATGCTGTTCCTTAACTGCGGCATCCGCCGCTCCGAGCTGGTCGGACTCAATTTGTCGGACGTTTACGAGGACAGAATCCGCGTTTTAGGCAAAGGCAACAAGGAGCGCTTCGTCTATTTCGGTTCCGCCTGCAAGGCGGCGATCGACGCTTATCTGCCGGAGCGCAAAAAACAGGTCTTGAGCGACGACAGGGCCTTGTTCGGCTCGCGCGACAGCAACCGAATCAGCGTGACGGCGGTACATAGACTGGTTAAAAAGCACATTCTTGCCGCCGGTCTCGACCCCGATCGTTTTTCCGCGCACAAGCTCCGTCATACGGCGGCGACGCTGATGCTGAAAAACGGCGTGGATATCCGCACGGTGCAGGAGGTCCTCGGACACGAGCACCTGAACACCACGGAGATCTATACGCACATTGAAAGCACCGAGCTGAAGATCGCAGCAGAGGCCAATCCCCTCTCCAGACTGGAAAAACCGGAGGAATCCGATGAAGAAGACACTGATATTTGATTTGGACGGCACTGTTCTCAATACGCTTAATGATTTAAGAAATAGTGTGAATTTCGCACTAAAATCATACGGATATACTGAAAAATCGCTTGCAGAAGTTAAAAAATCAGTCGGAAACGGTCTGAAAATGTTGATTCGGCGCGTCCTTCCGGCAGAGACGGACGACGCGACGGTCTACGCCGTGCTTGCCGCGATGAAGGAGCATTATCTTCTGCACTGTCATGATGAAACAAAGCCATATCCCGGTGTTGCGGAGCTGCTTTCTCGTCTTCATGCCGAGGGTTATCGGATCGCGCTCGTCTCCAACAAGGCAGACGCTATGACGAAGGAGCTGCATCGTGTTTTCTTCTCCGATACGATCCATGTCGCCATCGGCGAAACGGAGCATTTTCGAAGGAAACCTGCCCCGGATATGGTATTTGAAGCGATACGGCAGCTTGGAACGGATCGGAACGACGCGATCTGTATCGGCGATTCCGAGGTGGACATCGAAACCGCGCAGAATGCGGGACTTCCCTGCCTGTCCGTCGGCTGGGGCTTCCGTTCCGAGGAAGCGCTGCTTGCGGCAGGCGCGGGTACGCTCTGTCGCACGCCGCAAGAGTTATATGAAGCAATAAAAGGAGCCTGAAACGGCTCCTTTTATCATGAAATATTCAGAATTTTCTTGTAATACGGCCAGAGTCCGCACTTTTCGGGGTAATGCGGTGCGAGCTGACACAGATCGGTGCCCGGGTACTCGTTGCCCTCAATGATCACGGGGCCGTCCGGCGTGATTGCAACATCCCAGCCGACGTGCCGCATTTGCGGCAGCACCCTCGCCGCCTTTTTCGCCAGCGCGATGGCGTCCGGCACCATCGGAAGCTGATAGCCCTCAAAGACTACGCCGGTATCCGGATGCGCGGAGAAAACGTTGAAATAATCGTCCGTCGCGACGGAGCGGATCCTGCCGGTATTCTCGTCCACGCGGCAGAGCATTCCGCCGCGGCCGGTATTGTCGCAGGCGCAGCCGCCCCTGCCGATCTTGACGATGATATAGGCGATCAGCACGTCGTCGCCGACAACGTCCGTCACGATGCGCATGGAGTTGACGGACGATGGATGGAGCTTCGCCATATCCGGATGCTGCTTGATCGCGTGCTCCAGAATCGGGAGATTCTTCTCGTGTACGTAGTTCAGAATCGCTTTCGTGTTCTCGAAATCTGCGACGTTGACCTTTTCCACGCCCGCGCCGCAGGAGCCGTGATTCGGCTTGGCAAAGAAGCAGGTCTGACCTTTGAGAAAGTCCTCCAAGTCGTCCGCAGTCGCCGTTTCGCCGTTGAGCGTTTTACGGTGCAGGAAGGGCGCAAACCGCTCGTTGAAGCGCAGCTTGTCGTCGAATTCCTCCGCGATCGAATAGTCGTTCATCAGCTCGCAGACCTTCTTGTTGCGCACGCGCGTCAGATAGGTGTCGCGCTGTTTGCCGTTCATGTCGTAGAAGCCGAACATGACGTAATCGTAGTAACCAGCGCCGTAGCGAAGGGCGCACCACGCCATCGAGCAAAGCGTCCGCACCTTGCTCTGTCCGCACTTTTGCTTGACGATCTCAGTCATCTGTTTGACCTTGTCGAATTTCATCCCACGCACGACGCGGGCGATATACTTGATTCCGGGCATAGACTTCTCTCCCTCAGAACGCGACGGCGATCGCCTCGCGGACGTTTTTTACACGCAAAAGCTCCAGACCGTCAGGAATGATCAGTTCCTTCGTGCCGCTGCGTGGGATGATGCACTGCGTAAAACCGAGCCTGCGGATCTCTGCGAGCCTCTGCGGGAGCTGACCGACCGCACGAATCTCGCCGGTCAGACCGACCTCACCGACTGCGGCGAGCAGATCGGAAACGGGCTTATCCTGCGCCGCCGAGGCGGCGGCGATCACAACGGACAGATCGGCGGAAGGCTCGTCCAATCGAAGACCGCCGATGACGTTCAGATAGACGTCCGCGTTCGAAAACCGAATACCGCCGCGTTTTTCCAATACAGCCAGCAGCATCGCTGCACGGTTATAGTCCAGACCGTTGCTCGTCCGTCGCGGTACGGACAGCGACGAAGGCGAAACGAGCGCCTGCACCTCTGCGAGGATTGGGCGCGTGCCCTCCATCACGCAGGCGACGCAGGTACCCGGCGTGCCGAGCGGTCTGCCTGCCAGGAGCATTTCCGATGGATTCGGCACTTCGCAAAGACCCGTGTCGTGCATCTCAAACACGCCGATCTCATTCGTCGAGCCAAAACGGTTCTTCGCTGCGCGGAGCAGACGGTACGAGGTATGCGCTTCGCCCTCGAAATACAGCACGCAGTCGACCATATGCTCCAATACTTTCGGTCCTGCGATCGCGCCTTCTTTGTTGATATGGCCGACTAAGAAGACGGTCACGCCGCTCCCCTTGCAGTACTGCATCAGGCGCAGCGTGCAGTCTCGCACCTGCGTGACGGAGCCGGCACTGGCGGGCTTGTCCTCGGTATAAAGGGTCTGGACGGAGTCGACGATCAAAACGTCGGGACTGACGTTATCCGCGGCGGCGAGAAGGTTGTCCAGATTCGTCTCACACAGCAGATACAGATCGTCGCTTTTCACGCCGAGCCGCTGTGCGCGCAGCTTGAGCTGGCTTTCGCTTTCCTCGCCGGAGACGTAGAGGACGGTCTGCTTTTTCAGAATATGTTCGCAGATCTGAAGCAGGAGTGTGGATTTACCGATGCCCGGCGCGCCGCTGACCAGCACCAGAGAGCCGCGCACAGCGCCGCCTCCGAGCACGCGATCCAACTCGCCCATGCCGGTGGAGAAGCGCAGCGCCACGTCCGAGGTGATCTCGGAAAGCCGCTTCGGCGTCACGCCGGAACGGACGGCGGTTTTTACCGCCGGGGACGGCGTGTATTCTTCCAACGTATTCCACTGCCCGCACGACGGACAGCGGCCCGCCCACTTTGGCGACTCGTTGCCGCAATTTGTGCAGACAAAGACAGTTTTAGACTTCATTCGGTTCCTCCAGATAGGTCAGCAGACTGCCTGCGATGGCGGCAGCCAGTTTCTTTTGATAGGACGGATCACGCAGAAGCTGTTCCTCCGCGTAATTCGACAGAAAGCCGCATTCGATCAGCGCTGCGGGGCACGAGACGTGCTCCATTAAATAAATGTCCTTTGCCGGTTTGCATACGCGATGGTTGCGCGGGTCGACCTGCGCGATCAGCGCGTCCTGCAGGCGTTTTGCGAGGTCTTCGCTGCCGGCGGCGTAGAAGACCTGCGCGCCGCGGTATTTTTCCTCCGAAAACTGATTCTGATGAATGCTGATCAGAACGGCGTTCGGCGTGTTCTGCACAAACGCGACGCGGTTTTTGATGTCGGAGACTTTTTTCTTCGCAATGGTATCCCCTTCCGTATAGACGGAAACGTCCTCTGTGCGGATCATCCGCGTCTGTGCGCCGAGAAAATGCAGCATATCGTTCAGCCGCAGGGAGATTGCAAGGTTGATACCGCTCTCCCGTATGCCGGAGACGGAGACCGCGCCGCCGTCTTCCCCGCCGTGCCCCGCGTCGATCACGATGACCGGCGCAGACGGCTGCACGGAACTGACGGAAATCGCGGTGCTGATCCGTGAGAGCAGCGCGGCGGACAGCAGAACTGTCGCGCAGACGAAAACGTAGAAAAGCCAATACTTTTTGAAGTAGGACATGAAAACACCCCCACACCACCTTATGCCGCGGCGGGGTGCGTTACTATTTTATTTTATCATTTTTTTGTTGACTGTCAACCATTAAACGGGCTTCGTAATGCCGGTCCTGCGTTCCTTGGAAAGTCCGCCGGCAAGGACGACCTTCTCTCCGACGAATCGCGCCCGGCGCAAGATCCCCTCGCCGTATTTATCGCGCAGGTCGTCCACGGTATTGTCCAGCGCCGCTTTCTTTTCATACTGCTCCGCGCTGACAACGGCGAACAGATCATACTGCCGCATGCCGCGCTCCTCCAGGCGGAACGCATGCACGCCGAGCTGCCGCAGCGGCGTCACGCCGTCCCACGCCTCGTCAAAGACACGGCAGGCGTAGCGGAACATCTCCTCCGTGCTGTCCGTAGCGTTGGGCAGCGTCATCTGATGGGAAAAGGTATCAAACTGACTGGTGCGGAGACTGACGGCGATGCAGCGGGCGGATTTTTTGTCCCGCCGCATCCGCATTCCGACCGTTTCACACAGCGAAAGCAGAATACGATAGGCGCTCGGTGCGTCTGCAACGTCCGCAGGCGTCGTCGTTGCGTTGCCGTAACCCTTGTTTTCCGGCGGCTGCGGGAGCAGCGTGCAGGAATACCGCCCGTTGGCGGAATGCCACAGATCCACGCCGGGCTTATGCAGTTTTTGCCGCAAGACGGCGGGATCGGCGCGCGCAAGCTGTCCGATGGTGTCAATGCCGAGAAGGTGCAGCTTCCGCTCCGTCGCAGAGCCGACCATAAAGAGCTCACGCACCGGAAGCGGCCAGAGCTTCTCCTCTATTTCCCAGGGAAAGAGCGTATGCACCTTGTTCGGCTTTTCAAACTCCCCGGCCATCTTCGCCAGCAGCTTGTTGGAGGAAATGCCGATATTGACCGTGAAGCCGAGTTCGTCATAGATCCGCTGCCGCAGCATCTCCGCCGCGGCGACCGGCGAGCCGTACAAGCCCTCCGTGCCGGTCATATCCGCCCACGCCTCGTCAATGGAATACTGCTCCACGACGGGCGAGACTTCCCGCAGCAGCGCGGTCAGATGACGCGACGCCTCGACGTAAAGACCGTAATCCGGCGGAACGATGATCAGATTCGGGCACTTCTGCTGCGCTTGAAAGATCGGCTCGCCGGTCTTGACGCCGCATTTCTTGGCAGACATGCTTTTGGCTAGGATAACCCCCTGCCGGCTCTCTTTGCTGCCTGCGACAGCGGATGGCACGTCGCGCAGATCGAGCTTTTCGCCAAGCACACGGACGCGGTAGGCGGCGGACCAGGATAAAAAAGCGCTGTTCACGTCAACGTGAAAAATAACCTTGTTCATTAGTACACCACCCGAAACAGCGTCCAGCGGTGCGTTTTGACCGTATAACGCACCTCAAAGAGCTTTTCCTTCTCTTCTACGATCGCCTTGCACAGATACTGGATCGCGTCGATCCCCGCGAAGCAGATCGGCTTTGCGCTGACGACCTGCGAGATCACGACTGTTTCCAGACAGTGTTCCTCGTTTTCCAGCCGGAAGCGCAGCGGCGTGATAGTGCCGTCCGTCGCGAAGACGGAGATCATTTCAATCTGCAAATTCATGCCGCGCACGTCCTTTCCTTTTGATATTTCTATTATATCAAACAAATGTTCGAATATCAAGAGGAATTTTACGGAACTTGCAGTTTCGGCAAAATTCTGCGGTGAAGACTTGACAGAGATGATATAATAAGTAAGAATTCAGCGAAAGGCGGTGAGCGAATGGAGAACAATGGCGTCAAGATCATAGCGAAGAACGCCAAGGCGTTCCACGAGTACTTCGTGGAAGAGCGTTTTGAGGCAGGAATCGAGCTGTTCGGCACCGAGGTCAAATCCATCCGTCTCGGCACGCTGAATCTGAAAGACGCATGGTGTCAGGTGAAAAACGGCGAGCTTTGGCTCCGCCAAATGCATATCAGCCCCTATGAACAGGGCAATATATTCAACAAAGACCCGATGCGTCCGCGCAGACTGCTCCTGCATAAGCGGGAAATCATGCGGCTGTTCTCCAAGGTCAAGCTGGAGGGCTATTCGATCATTCCCCTCTCCGTGTATCTCAAGAATTCCCGCGTGAAGGTAGAGATCGCGCTCTGCAAGGGCAAAAAGCTCTACGACAAACGGCAGGATGCCGCGAACAAAGACGCGCGCCGTCAGATCGACCGCGCGATGAAAGAAAGGAATCACTGATATGGCAAATCCCATTATGACACTGGAAATGGAAAACGGCGGCGTCATCACCGCAGAGCTCTACCCCGACAAAGCGCCGCAGTCCGTGTATAACTTCATCGCGCTGGCAAACAGCGGCTTCTATGACGGGTTGATCTTCCACCGCGTTATCCCCGGCTTTATGATCCAGGGCGGCTGCCCCGAAGGCACCGGCATGGGCGGTCCCGGCTACTGCATCAAGGGCGAATTCCTCTTCAACGGCGTGGACAATCCCCTCAAGCACAAGCGCGGCGTTCTATCCATGGCAAGAGCGATGTCTCCCAATTCCGCCGGCTCGCAGTTCTTTATCATGCACCAGGACGCGCCGCATCTGGACAAGCAGTATGCCGCGTTCGGCAAGGTGCTGAGCGGCATGGACGTCGTCGACGCCATCTGCAAGGTCAAGACCGACGGCAACGACCGCCCGACGACGGAGCAGAAGATCAAGTCCATCCGCGTCGATACGCAGGGCGAGACCTATCCGGAGCCGAAGAAACTGCCGGATCCGTTCCACAGATAATATATATAATATATACTGCCCGTCGGTGAGCGGGGTTGACAACCGCTCACCGCGAAATACGGGGGCGCACCGGTTTCGACGGGGGCAGTG
Organism: uncultured Clostridia bacterium; assembly: GCA_947165085.1. Classification (GTDB taxonomy): domain Bacteria; phylum Bacillota; class Clostridia; order Oscillospirales; family Oscillospiraceae; genus JAZOXB01. The sequence goes on from CAMUZA010000029.1 coordinate 22,271, forward strand.
AGGCTTGAATAGCGGGTCGTGGCGCCTGACCACGATAAAACGGGTAACTTTTTATAAATTAACTGACAACAATCAGTTTGCTCTGGCTGCCTAATTAGGCCGGCCCATCCGCCCCGAAAGGTCCACGAGTCGGGCTCGGGTGTCATCTGAGTGGAGAACGTGCGTGCGGTAAGCTTTGCCCGTACCATGAATTCATGAAGCTACTGAATCCGGCAGAGTGTCTGCTCCCGGCCGGATGAGGGAATGCAAATAACAGACTGCACCCGGAGAAGTTCCTGTCAAGCTGTTTTCGGACGGGAGTTCGCCTCTCCCCGCCTCCACCAAAAAGGAGCACTGCATGAGCAGTGCTCCTTTTTGGTGGAGGCAGAAAAGGGAGAGTCGAAAAACTAAATCGCGGCTTCTCAGTGAGAAGCCGCTTCGACCAGTGCAAACACTGGTCGATCCATTAGTCCGCGCAGCGGACGCAAACGACTCTCCCCGCC
>CAMUZA010000030.1 GCA_947165085.1 uncultured Clostridia bacterium
CGTGGCTTTCCCGCAGAAAAGCGACTCCAGTCACTCGGACCAACAATCGGGGCAGTCCTTTCGGACTACCCCGATTGTTCTTCTTTCTTGTGTGACTGGGTTCGAAAGGCGGCTCTTGGCGACAGTCCTGTGGACTGTCGCAACCTGTTGCAACATTGGCTCTGTCTGCGTGCCGTCGAGCGGCACTTGCCAATCGCCGTGTTGCTGCCACTCCTTTTTGCTCCCTTCCTCCGCCACAGGCGGCGGTCGCAAACGTCCCCGCCGTGGCTTTTCCGCAGAAAAGCGAATCCAGTCACTCGGACCAAAAACTCCGCAGGGCATTAGCTCTGCGGAGTTTTTGCATTTACGGGGAAGGGAGAACCGGCGGCCTCTTGAATTGTCATCCCTTCGCGGTTGCCGCGCAGCGGCGAGGAAATGAGACGGCGTCACGGAAAGGATGTGGAACGCTCACCTTCCGGCAGAAAAGTTCAATCAGCTCCGTTGTGCAGCAATTGCTGCTGCTTGACCAGCTCCGTGAAGACGCCGCCTTTTTTAATCAACTCGTCATAGGTGCCGTCTTCTGCGATCTTGCCGCCGTCCAGCACCAGAATGCGGTCGCAGTGTTTGATCGTAGAAAGCCGATGCGCTATAACGATACGGGTGCAGCCCATTGCGTCCAGCGCATCGGCGACCTGCTTTTGCGTCTTGTTGTCCAAGGCAGAGGTTGCTTCATCAAAGATCAGCAGCTTCGGCTCCGGGGCGATGGCGCGGGCGATCATCAGCCGCTGACGCTGTCCGCCGGAGATGCCGCCCTGTCCTTCGGAGACGACGGTAAACATTCCCATGGGCATGGCGCGGATATCGTCCGCGATACCCGCTTTCTCCGCCGCTTCCCAGGCGTCTTCAAGCGTCAGCTCCGGAGAGGTGATGACGATGTTGGAATAGATGTCGCCCTGAAACAGGCCTGCGTCCTGCATGACCGTGCCGATTTTCCGGCGCAGTGAAGGCAAGTCCAGCTTTTCCATATCCCGCCCGTCGTAATAGACCGCGCCGTTTTCCGGCGTCTCAAAGCCCAGCAGCAGACGCACCAACGTGGATTTTCCGCAGCCGGTTCGCCCCACAACGGCGACGTATTCGCCGGGGGCAATGTTCAGCGACAGGTCGCTCAGAACGTACGGTGAGTTGGCGTCATAGCGGAAAGATACGCGCTCCAGCGCGACCTCGCCGGTGATGCCGGTGACGATCTGCTTGCGCTCCGTCGACTCCGGCTCGGCCTTTAAAAACGGCTCTGCCATCTCCAGCGCGGGCTGGATCTGCGCGGCGGACAAGGCAATAGAGGATACCGACAGGAACGCGCCCATCAGCATGCCGTACGCAGCCGTGAAGGCAAAGTAATTGGATTGGCCGATATTGCTTTTTGCTGCCAGATAGTACAGCAAAATCGTTGACGTCAGCGTAATGGCGGCAGCAATCACGCTGTTGATTTTGAGAAAGGTCGGCGGATTGTAGGTGAGCTCCGCGCCTTCGGAATACAGACCCAGCCATTTGGCAAAGACGCGCTTTTCCGCGCCGGAGAGCTTGATTTTCTGGACGCCGGTGATGAGACTGTAGCTCATGCCGGATTCCTTCGCGTTTTGCGCCAGCTTCTTTCGGTTGATCCGAATCTGGACCAGCGTGGAGGCGACGGAAAAGCACACTGTCACGGCAACAATGAGAAGCGACGGGAGTACCAGCGTCGGGGCGAAGCGGAAAATCTGCGTGACGTACAGCAACGAGGTCAGGGCGGTCAGAGCGGCGCTGACGACCGTGCTCAACAAGGTTGCGCAAAGCTGGTTGACCGCCGCGGCGCGGCTTTTCAGCTCACCGGGGCTGTGCTTGCGAAAGAAGTCTGCGGGAAGAGACAGCAGCCGCATCATCATGGATGCCTGCACGCCGAGGGTGACCTTGGCGTCCAGCCGGCTTTGCGCGAGGGCTTTGATGACGGAAAGAAGCTGCGAGGACAGCGATACGCAGAGGATGCAAACGGCGGCACAGATGAGGGCGCTTGCCTGTCCGGAGGTCAGCACAGGACCCGTCAGCGCACGGGTGATGCGCGGCATAAACATCCCGACCAGCGTAACCCCAAGGGTCGCAGCCGCGATCAGAATGACGTCGCTGAGAGACACGCAGCGCTTCATGTACAGCAGCAGATCGGGGATGTCCAGCTTTTTCTGCGGAAGCGGACGGTAGAAGCACACCGCCTGTGCTGCAAAGAGGGGAGCGGTTTTTGCGTTCAGCTTGACCCGTTTCCCGGTTTTCGGGTCGATGTACCGGTAGCCCGTAAACGCGCCAGGCAGCAGCGCAACGGGTAAGCCGTCTTCTTTCATAAAGGCGAGGATCGGCCCGCAGGCGTCCCTGTACCAGCCGTCTGTCAGCTCCACGTCCCGGCGCATGAGTCCGCAGGACCGAAGGCAGTAGTCCAATTGCTCGTCGACAGTTTTGATCTCTTCGGGGACTTCGACCGGCTTATCGTGGTAGTATTTCAATATTTCGTCGATTGCGCTTTTCGTAACGATCTGCGCGTTGTCGCTTTTTTCAGCAGTCCGATTTCCAAGAACGACGCCTGCAATCTTGACGAAGGAGTCTTCAAGAAGCTGCTGATCGGCATTTCTGCGCTCTTCAATCTGGTTTTCAAACCATCCCATACCGTCACCCCCTTACTCGCCTGCCACTAAATCGGCATACATGCCGTTCAGTGACATCAGCTCGTCGTGCGTGCCGCGCTCAACAGCATTACCGTGATCGAGCACGATGATCTCGTCGCAGTCACGCACGGTAGACAGACGGTGGGCAATGACAATACAGGTGACGCCCCGATCCCGGATGGCATTCACAACCTTATACTCCGTTCCTGCGTCCAGCGCGCTTGTCGCCTCGTCCAGAATGATAATCGTCGGATCCTGTGCCAGCACACGGGCGATCTCCAGCCGCTGCCGCTGCCCGCCGGAGAAGTTTTTGCCGCCGCTGATCAGCATGTGCTGATAGCCGCCGGGCAGCTGCGAAATCTCATCGTGGAGCTGTGCATCCCGCGCCGCCAGGATCATTTCAAAATCCTGAATGGAGTCGTCCCACATCTTGATGTTGTTTGCTACGGTGTCATCAAACAGGATGATGTCCTGATCCACTACCGCCAGAGAGCCGACCATGACCTCCCGCGGATAGGCGGAACGCGGCTTGCCGTCAAAGAGAATCTCGCCGCTCCAGGGCTGATATAAACCGGCAATCAGCTTGGAGATCGTGGACTTGCCGCAGCCGGAAACGCCGACAAGGGCGATCCGTTGTCCGGCCTTGACGGACAGGGAGAAATCGCTGATCAGCGGCTCATCCAGCCGGGAATAGCCAAAGGTGACGTTTTTCAGTTCGATGTCGCCGTGAAGCTTTGCCAGTTCTGTTACCTCTGTTTCGCGCTCAACAACGTTTTCGTCCACGGGGTACTCCATCACGTCCTCGACACGCTCCATCTGTGTGCGCATCTCCTGCATGGTCTGCCCTGCGCTGACCAGCGTCATGGCAGGGGAGAGGAAGGAACTCAAAAAGCCCTGAAACATCATCACTGCGCCGAGGGTGAAGCGGCCTTCCATCGTCATCCACACGCCGACTGCAAGCACGGCGTAGTTGGCGAGAGTGGAGAAAACCGTAGGGATCATGCCGAGAAGTTGATTTGTACGGGTCGCTTTGACGCTCTGCGCATTCACAGACGCCTGGTATCCCGCCCACTTCCGGAAAAACCCGTTTTCCGCGCCGCTTGCCTTGATGGTCTCAATCATGTCGAGACCTGAGACCGTCGTCGCCTCCAGCTTACCCGCGTCGCGCATCTGCACGCGGGCAATGTTCATGCGCCTTGTGGAGATGATCCGGGACATGACGGCGTTCAGCGCAAGCGTCACGATGCCGATGAGGCACAAAAGCGGGCTCTGGGTCAGCATCAGGATCAGATAGAACACCATCATAACGGAGTTCAGCAGCAGCGGCGCGAAGGTGTTTACCAGCGTGCCTGCGATGGAGGCGTTCATGGAGGCGCGGGACTGAATATCGCCCGCCAGCCGCTGCGAGAAAAACTCCATGGGCAGGTGCAGCACCTTCCACATATAGCCGGTGCTGCCGAGCACGGACATTTTGCCGTTGATTCGCAGGGAATAGATTGCCTGCACCCAGGCGACGATCAGCTGGATCGCCGCCAGTAAGAGCATTACCCAGAGGAAGGGATACAGCCAGCCGCGGCTGCTTCCGCTCAGCAGCCGATCCATAAAAATGCGGGAGGTTACCGAATTTGCAATTCCAAACAGATAAGTGATCACCGTGGTCAGTATGACGAACACCACGGCAGCGCCCGCGCCGATCAGCCGTCTGCGGGCGAATGTAAGCGTGCTGCGGCGCTTGCCATCGGGCTGAAAGTCCTTTCCCGGAACGGGAAGGATGACAACGCCGGTAAACGCTTTATCGAATTCTTCCCAACTCAACTTGACCGTTCCTCTGGCGGGGTCGTTGATGTACACATGGCTGCCCTGAAATCCGCAGAGCACGACAAAGTGGTTCATATTCCAGTGAAGAATACAGGGGAACTGTCCCTTCTCCTTCAGCGTCTCCGGCTCCATACGGAAGGCCTTTACCGAAAAACCGTAGCGCTCGGCGGCGCGGTAGATATTCTTCGCCGTGGAGCCGTCCCGGCTTACGCCGCAATCTACGCGCACCTGCTCCAGCGGTACCCATTTGCCGTAATACGCCATCACCATGGCGAGCGCGGCAGCGCCGCACTCCAGCGTCTCCAGCTGCATCACGACGGGGACCTTGGCAACGCCGCTTGTCCGTGGGAGCTTTCCTTTGCGTTTTTCCATGCGTTCACCTGCTTTCCAGCAGGAAGCTGATGGGATGCACCGTTCCCGTCACAACGATGCCGTCGTAAGTCCCGTCCGGAAGCCAGACTTCAGCATTGCCAACGGAGCGGCCGTATTCATCCAACGAGGCGGCGGCGATCCGGTATTCCTCTCCGGAAATGCGCAGCGGCATGCCGTCCGTCAGCGTCTCAGATCCGAGCGGAACAACCACCGCTGCGTGATCCTCTACGATGATTTTGACATCCGCGGTGGTTTCCAGCGTTCCCATAATCGACCAGGCGAAGATGCCGCTCAGAAGCAGGATTACCGCGGCCAGCAGCACCCAAACCCCCGGATTTGTCACGCGCAGATAGTCGTTGAGCCTCTCCGGAGAGGAAATGCGGTCTATCGTTTTTCGCCTGAAAATTCTCTGATCGTTATCTGACATCGTGCTCCATCCTTCCGATTTTGGCAAACATATCTTTGATTATATTTTATCACGAAATCCTTGCTTCGGCAAGTTTTTCATGGTAAAATATAAAATATTATGCTATAATAATATCTCAAGAATTAGGGAATGTTGAATGACATGCGTTCCTGCTGACTTCTGCTGCTGAAATAAGAAGGTGAGAAATACGAAGCGGCTCTTATGGATTTTTCTTGCGCTTGGCGTTTTGCTCGGCACACTTCCTGTTATCGGCGCGGCACCAGACGGTCCGAGGGGAGAAACGGACTACCTGATAAAATATAAGATCCCGCCGGATGATGAACCCTTCCACGTGGTCGGCGCAGCGGAGCTGGAACGGCTGCTGGCGGAGGAGGCGCTTCTCTGGTACGAGCCGGATGCGGAGCTTCCGCTGGAAGACCTTCTGCCGCAGGAGGCGGAAAAACCGCGGCGTTTGGCGCAGGAACACTGGGCTCTGGATATGATCGGCGCCTCTGCTGCGGCGAAGGCCGGCTGTATCGGGCAGGGCATCCGCATCGGCGTCGTCGACTCCGGTGTTGCGCCGCATGCCGATCTGCTGGATAACCTTGTCGAAGGCAGAAACTACATAGACGGCGCAGCCGACCCTTCGGATACTACGGACTCCTACGGACATGGAACCAGAGTGGCAGGCCTGATTGCAGGACACAGCGAAACGTCAAGCACCGGCGCTGCTCCCGGCGCAACGATCGTTCCCCTCAAGTGCACCGACGGAAAAACAGTAAAAGTCAGCGCGATTTGCCGCGCCGTCTACGGCGGCGTGGACGACTTCGACTGTGACATTCTGAACATGAGTCTCGGACTGACAACGGACTATGAGAGCTTGCTCGAGGCAGTGGCTTATGCGCAGAAGCAGGGCGTTCTGGTAATCGCCGCTGTCGGCAACGGCGGCGGTTCGACGGTTTTCTATCCCGCGGGCTATGAGGGCGTGCTCGGCGTCGGCGCGGTGGAGCGGGACGGGTCTCTCTCCAACAACTCCAACCGCAATCACACGGTCTTTTTGACTGCACCGGGCGTCAATGTCCCGACGCTCCACCCGCTCGGCGGCTATACGACGGCGACAGGAACCTCCTTTGCCGTGCCGCTGGTGTCTGCTGCGGCAGCCGTGCTGAAAAGCGCGAATGCCTCTCTTTTGCCGAATGATCTTGCAGAACTGCTCCGGGACGGCGCAGTCGATGCAGGCATTGAAGGCAAAGATACGTCCTATGGCTGCGGGATTGTCAACGTTGCAAACAGTCTGGCATGCCTGCAGTCAGACGAGCCGCCGGCTCCGCCGGAGCCGTCAATTTTTGAGATTGTCTCCGCCTGCGGGCAGGGAGAGGAATGCCCCCTGTATCGCTTCGCGGACTTACAGCCGAGCGCGTGGTATCACGACGGCGTCCATTTCGTTCTGCACACGGGATGGATGACAGGGATCGGCGAGCTGCGCTTTGACCCTGCCGGCATTACCACACGCGGGATGCTGGCAACGGTGCTTTACCGCGCGGAAAAAATGCCGCAGACGGAAACCGAAACGATGCTGTTCTCTGACGTCTCTCCGGAGAAGTATTATACCAACGCCGTTCTCTGGGCAGCCGAGAACAAAATCGTGCAGGGCTATCCCGACGGCTCCTTTCACCCTGACGCTCCGATCACAAGGGAAGAAACGGTGACGATGCTCTGCCGGTACGCCGCCTGGAACGGCGCGGCAATCGCACCGGAAGGACAGCCGGCGGATTATCCGGATGCAGGACAGGCAGCACAATACGCGCAGGACGCTTTGCGTTGGGCAGTGCAGGCGGATATACTACGCGGCACAACCGCCCCGGATGGGCAAACGCTGCTTGCTCCGAAAGCCGGCGCAACCCGCGCGCAGCTGGCAGCCATGCTGCTGCGGCTGTGCAGATTCATACATAATCAATAAAAAAATCATATTTTTTAGGAGGATTTCATCATGGAAAACAAGAAGCTTGAAAAGCAGAAAATGGTCGAAAACGAAGTGCTCGAACTGACGCAGGACGAGCTTGCAAAGGTCAGCGGCGGCGACGATCCCTTTGCCAATACGGACCGCGTACCCGAGCAGCCGATTGACGATGAGCTGCGCAACGACGGCTGAGGCAGCCAGGCATTCTTTGCATACGGGGGGCATATTCCCCCGTACCATCAAATGAAATTGAGGGGAAAACCATGAAAAAAGCTTTTACTCGACTGCTTGCCGTCTTCCTCTGCACGCTGATGCTGTTCCAGAGCTCCGAGGGCATCATTGCCCCCGTTTTTGCAGATCCGGCAATCGACATTCCGCTCTCTGTGCCGCAGACGCTGCAGGACGGCGGAAACTACTTCTTCATCCGCGAGGATTTCAGCATTTCCGAAAAGAGCACGGACAAGCTCTATATCCCCATTCAGAGAACCGGCGACGTCAGCGCGGCGGCGGACATCACCCTGAAGCTGGTGGACATGACCGCTCATTACGGCGTCAACTATACGGCGGAAATTTTCAAAGCCGAGACCGAGCCCGTTCTGGAGCTGGGCGGTGTTTCTGTTGTTGATCTGTTCCTGAACGGCGAGTACGAGGAGATTGAGCCGGACGAATTTAACGACGCGATCGGTCAGGCGGCCTATGAGGAAGGCGGCGCAGACCTCCTTTCGACCGACGGTGAGGTCATCGGGCATCTGACGGGCTTCCCCCTCGACGACGAGGGCAACCCTATGACCGAAGAGAGCCCGCGTGCGGATACGCCGGAGGAGACCATCGCAGCAGCGACGGAGGAAGTCATTGAGGGCTCTTCCGCGCAATCCCTGCGTGCGGCGAGAAACGCCTATACCGGCACGACCTCCGACCGGCAGCAGCTGGAAGGCCCCACCGGCTTTGCAGACTCGCTGTCCGGCGCCAATCCCATGAGCGGCTTGGACGAGGCAGTGACGCCGTCCGTCGAGGATTCCTATCCCGGCAGAGACTACGATCTGCATTTTGACGCCGGCGAGGAGGCAAAAATCCTTGTTATCACGCCCCTGTATTCCGACGCTGCCGAGGGCGACAGCATCATCATGCTGCTCCTCAAGAACCTGCCGGACGGCTTCACTGCGCCGGAGGACTTCAATATGCGCACGGTCGTCATTCAGGACGAGGATCCCCGCACGCCCGTGACGGTCAGCTTTGCGCAGGCGGAAATCAAGGCGGAAAACGGAACTGCCTCCATCACAGTGACCCGTGAAGGGCGCGTCAATTCCGTAGTCGGCGTGATGCTGCAGTCCGCCGACGGCACTGCGACTGCCGGCGACGACTACGGCGGCGTTGGCGCGAAGCTCTATTTCCCCATGGGCGTCACGCAGCGCACCGTGGAGCTCCCCGTGACCCACGGCGTCACGGAGAAGGATTTTAAGGTCTATATCTCGCCGCTTCCCGACGACGACGGCGTCACGATCGGCACGTCCTGCGCGCGGGTCGTTATCGCCGCTGCCGAGATCGAGGCGGCGCTGATGGAGGCAAAGGACGACGACCGCCTCGGCGATCAGTGGAATCTGCAAAACTGCCTCGACGAAAAGTCGAGCCACGTCAGCTTCCGCTCTAACGGCTACGGCGTGTATATGGAGACACCGGAGGATAAGTGCTGCGGCGAATACATCGACTTATACCACTCCACGAGCTACGCATGGGACGGCATCAGCGTCTATTGTAAGCTCCACACCTGGTATTCCATGATCCAGTTTTTGATCAAAAAGTGGGATTGGGACTCGAACTCTTGGGTCAATCTGTATGACCATAAGTACGGCGACTGCTCTACCCGGGACAATCAGACCGTAGAGGTCTATTACGGAACGGAAGCATCGCCGAACTATATCAAGCTCAAGGACTGGTGCTACGAGGTGCACAACGGCTTCCGCGACAGCTACACGGATCTCACGATCTATTCCGTCCAACCCATCAAGCGCAAGTTCACCGTCCAGCTCCAGCAGGCGCAGGTCCTGCACTATGAGGGCTTGACGGACGAGCAGATTCTGGACGACTATGAGCACGTCGTTTTGGACGACAGCTTTGAGACGACCGGCACCTACTGGACGAACGGACACTTCTCCGTTTCCCGTCTGGGATCGAAGGAATGGTCCAGATTCTACCAGCTGGTCGCGGTACATCCGACCACCGGCGCGACCTACACGCTGGGAACGAACAACGGAAACTCCGGCTCCATCAGCGTCGATCTCACCGAGAGCGTCATCGACGCGCTCGCAAGACGCGGCTACATCACCTGGAAGAAGGCCTCCAACGGCTCTTATTCCGGTACCATTCAGATCCGCCCGGTCTTCAAGTATGTGAAAGACGTCACCGTGCAGGTGCTCGATACCGGCTACGGCGGCGTGGGCATCAAGGGCGCGCCCGAGCTCCTGTGGGATTTCAACGCCGACGGAGCAATGAGCAAAGTGATGGGCGCCGGCTCCCGGCATAACGTCAACTGGGCGGGAGAGAAGGACGCCGAGGGCAACAGCTATTATACCTTCACTGCCACGGCAGCGGATCCTTATGTCTCCATTGATATGCCCTATGACAACGCCTCCAATCTCGTTTGGGCAGCGGTACGCGCCAAAAACCTCTGCAACGCAGACGCCATCGAGCTGTACGGAAAATTCAACAACAGCGGGCCTTCCGGCTCGTCATGTGTTCACGTCGATCTTGCGCACGACACGCAATGGCATACCTATCTGATCAACGTTCCTGAGGAGAACGTGCGGACGGTCAACGCCTATAAGGGCGAGACGATCACGCAGACGACCTGGAAGGGGACGGTGAACTGGCTCCGCATCGATCCGATCTGGTATGCCAACGACACGGAGAAATCCGGCGACAAGATCCAGATCGACTACGTTGCCTTCTTCCGGACGAAGGAGTCGGCAGAGATCTTCCTTTCCGGAACGGACGCCGCAAAGGTGTTTGCGCCCGGAACCCATACCTTCCACTACGGCGACAAGCTGACCTTCGTGCCGGTCAATACGCCCGAAAGCACGGCTGCCGCCATGACGCCCGTCGGCATCGGCTACATCAGCCGTATGGGCAGCGCTTCCGGTTGGATGAGCGGCGGAACTGATTGCAGTTACTTCATCAAGAGTCCCGACCCGAATAAGGACGATTCTCCCACGTTCCTTCTGGAGGAGGATTATTACGAATTCTGGCAGGTGTTCAGCGATAAGGCGAACGCCGTGCGGCTGCGCGTGCCGGAAAGCGATCTGCAGTATCTTGACACCGGCAAGGGAATCTTCGCCGGCTTGACGCAGACCGAGACCAGCGGCGGCTATGCCTACTACACGGTGAAGCCCTCCGTGGTCACCAACGAATTTATCGAGCTGACTGCGCTGACCAAGGACAGTACGCACGTTCCGCTGTGGTCGTTGCCGAACAACAGCAAGACCTTCTCCGGCAACGTCTTCTGGTTCTACGCCGGCGTCAAGGCGAGCGACAACGTCGTCACCCTGCGCGTGGACCGCACCGAAGCGGATCACGCATACTATACCTTTGACGGCACGGCATACACCTCCACGCTGAACCTCACCACCGGTCAAAGCGCCGATGACATCATCCCGGTGAACGGCGCAGGCATCGAAATTCCGTTCGGCGGCGCGACCAGCACCATCGACGGCACCTTTACAACCTCCGCCATTTATCTCAAGGGCGGCACGTGGATGCGCTACCTCGTCTCCTACAACGGCCAGACCGCCGTCCGCGAGGTCAAGCTCGCCGAGGCGAACGCGCCGAAGCAGGAAGCTGTCTTTAACGCACTGCAGAACGGCAAGCAGACGAAGGTGCAGGCGGTGCCTATGAGCTTGGGCGGCGTGCAGGTGCAAAGCTGGGCGGTCGGCGGCGCGCGCTTCGAGAACGTGACCGTGAAGCTCGACGGCTTCAACTGCAAGGCGATCAGCGCCATGGAGATGAACGGCAAGAAGCTGGAGATCAACGTCGTCGTTAATCCCGGCACTGGCTACCTCGGCGCAGACAAGGACGGCAATACCGTCACGATCCCCGAAAATGTCGTGGACGTGACGCTTTACTTCCAGAATCAGCTCACCGGCGAGATTCACGGGGTATATTCCACGACCTCGGAGGAGGACGGGAAGAAGCTGAAATGGGACGCGGAGACCAACACCGCGACGCTGACCATTATGGAATTCTCCCCGGAGAGCCCGGAGCTCTACACCTACGGCGATGTGCTGATGGCGCGGCTGACCACCGACCGCCGCCCCGGCGGCTTCTCCCAGGAGACGAAAATGGTCTATCAGTCCGCCTCGACCGGCTTCACAGTCATCGCCGATCAGCAGTTCGAGCCCAAGACCATGGACCTCGAAGTGAACTTCGCCGACTTCCTCGCGGGCGACGGCTTGCAGGAAGGCAGCCGCCGCAGCTTCGGCCAGTGGCCGTGGATGGGCGAGATCACTGCTGTCGTCCATACCTTCAACGTCCTCTCCGCCTCCGTGTCCGACCGCGGTGCGCAGGAGGTTATTAAGGCACTGGAAGACATGGGAAAAAGAGGTCTGCAGTCGGACGACGAAGCCGAAGCGGAACTGATGGGCTTCGGTCGCCAATGGGCGGTCAGCGCGGCGGCGGTCGTCAAGGAGAATAACTTCGGCGGCGTGCGCGTGATGGTCGGCGTGGCGTTTACCACCGGCACCGAGGGCTTCCAGAAAACAGCCAATCCCTACGAGGCAAAACAGACCTTCGATTTCTGGGACGAGTTCCTCAGCAGGGGCGTTCACGGTTACGGCGACCCTAACAAGGCGATGGAGAGAATCTTCAAGAGCAACTTCGGCGGGGGCGCGTTTACCTTCAGCCTCTATCTGGGACTGTACGTGGACTTCGGCTTTATCGCCAATCAGGATACCGACGCGAGCGGTCATACGGAAATCAGCCACGATCACGTGCTGCTCGCCGCAGGCGGCTTCGTCGGCGGCAAGGTCACGGCAGGCTATACCTTCGCCTTTTACACGGTGATCCCGTGGTACATCAACTTTGAGGCGGCGATCGACGTCACGGTCTTCCTCGGCGCAGAGGCAGACCCGAACAAAACGCTGGACGAGGCATATTATAACTCCGATCAGGTCTTCGGCAACGACTGGGGCTTCAACGTGGAGCTCGTCGGCAGAGGCGGCTTCTCCGGCACCGTCGGCGTCGGCGCGTATAAGATTATCGGCGTTCGCGCCACCGCGACGATCGGCGTCAATATGGGCATGAGCAACAACATGGGCAAATGGTACCCAGATCTGGACGGAACGAAATGGATCAGCTACTCCACGGACTTCACCGCCACCGGCACCATCGACTATGTTTTCGGCTCCATCGAGCTGTTCAGCGCCTCCTGGCCGCTGCCCTTCAACGACGGCTGGCTCGGCTGGTTCCAGCAGGCGAGCCGCGCCGAAAAGCTGATTCTTCTTGCCAACAAGGGAATCAACGCCGGCCGCGGCACTGCGGCTGCTCGCGCCGAGGCGCGCAAGCAGGTGGATGATCTGGCGGCATGGCTGGATCTCTATACCGGCGGCTATCAGGACGTCCGGCAACGTGTCAACGCCGTGCAGGAATACTGCTATAAGAACGGCATCATCACATGGAACGAGTATAATATGATCGACATGCTCCGCATGTCCGGCGTGATCGGCGGCGCAATCAATCAGGCGGTTCTGACCGAGGATGCGCAGGACAAGTCCCTGTCCTTCCACGTCAACGACCATGTGAATTCCAACTGGGTTGCAAACGACGCCTCCCTGATGGCGGCGTTCGGACAGGTCAGCAGCCACCCGATCCTGGAGAACGCGCCGGCGTCTACCGCCAGCAAGATCATCGCTTTGGGCGACAACCGTTTCTTAGTGACCTTCCTGGACGACGACGTGACCCGCGACCGTCAGCAGGCGTACACGCTCAAGTATACGGTCTTCGACGCCAACGCAGAAACCTGGACGGAGCCGAAGGCGATCCAGCTCGACGAGACCGCCGACAGCAGCGCTAACCTGGTGGACGCGGGCGACAAGATCATTGTCACATGGACGTCCATTGCACAGGAGAAGTACGACGCGCTCAAGGCGCAGGTCGCAGACGAGCTCACCGCGCAGAACGGCGCGGCGGCTACGGACGGACTGGTGCAGGACGCTCTGGAACGCGATCCTGCCCGCTTGCTGGAGAAGATGGACGTGTTTACCGTCCTCTTCGATAAGGAGACCTGCACCTTCGGACCGATCGAGCAGCTCACGGACGACGATTACTATGACGCCACGCCGCAGGCGGTCTACGACGCCGAGACAGGCGACTATATCATCCTCTACTACAAGACCGCACAGGACGACGAGGAATATGACACCGCTGAGGATAAGCTCAATAACCTCCTCAGCTCCAACCCGGACGAGCATACCTACTCCGTGCTGTGCTACATGCTTTACAACAACCAGACCGATGCATCGGACACCCTCGGAAACACCCATGAGCCCGGCTGGGCGCGGGATTACTACTTCCCGAACGAAACCGCTGCCTCCCCGGAGACGCAGGCGCAGATGCTTGCAACCTGGAAGGGCCAGCGCTTCCTCAACTCCGCGCTGCGCGATGAGGACGGAGGGCAGACCGATATGCCCATCTCTGATCTGACCGTGGCGCAGGGCTACAACGGACTGGCGGCGTTCACCTTCACCGTGGATAAGGACTTCAATCTCGAAACTGCGGACGATCGTGACATGTTTATGCAGTTCTACCGCTTCAAGGAGCACAGCATCTACGTTCCGATCAAGGTTGCTGGCGAAGAAGAGGTCGACGTATACGACCCGCTCACCGGCGACGTCACCGGTACGACGATGGAGGAGGTTGGCGTTTCCGATCCCAAGCTGATCCGCGCCGACGGCTCCACCTGGCTCTTCTGGCGGCAGGGCGACGACGGACTGCGCTATCTGAACATTTCCGAGCTCCTCAACGCAAAGGTGCCGGTCTCCGTTGCACAGAGCGGCGACGGCGAGTGGTACTATGACGGCGAGACAGAGATGACCTACGCGCTTCGCAGCGACGGCACCTTCGCCGTTGACGCGACCACTGGCAAGCCCTATCAGCCGAACGTGCAGCGTGTGGACTTCGGCTCCATTATGACGGACGATAAGCTGAACGCCACAGAGTATCATGTCATCACCGATAAGGATGACAACATCTACGTGGTCTGGACCGATTCGGACGTCTACACCGAGGAATACACCGACGGCATAGCCGTCAACTACCCGACGCTCGGCATCTATGCCTCCGCGATGATCAAGGAAGAGGACCGCTCCGGCGGAACGGAAGAGGGCGAGGAAGCCGGCTTCGTCGCCGCCTGGTCCAAGCCGTACCTGCTCACGCGGGATAACAGCTATAACGACGGTCTGTCCATCGCGCTGGCTGACGACGGCGGCCTGATCATCGTACACAATCAGCTCCGTATGCTCTATGCCGACACCGAGGAAAAACAGGCAATGATGATCGACAAGGGGCTGGCAGGCGTGCAGGAGATTGACGGACGGCTGTACTTCATCGGCTCTCCGTTCTATCCCTCCGACATCAATCTGACCGTGACCACCTTCGCGCCGATCGGCTCGGTGGAAGCGACCGAATTCCGCTTCTCCGACGATACGCCCGTTGCAGGGCAGACGGTCAACGTCGTTACCATCGTTGAGAATACCGGTCTGACCGCCGCAGAGGGCTGCGACATCACGGTCTATGAATGCAAGGACGGTCAGCGCGGCAAGGAGGTTTACTCCATCGAAAGCGACGGTCGCTTCCCCGTGAACACGGCGCAGCAGGTCATCTTCGAATGGACGATCCCCGCCGACGGCCCCGAGGGTTATACGCTTCTGGCGGTGAGCCGCGAAAAGAAGGCGGACGGCACCTATTACGATCCTATTGAGAACGCCTCTTCGCCCTTCGAGCTGAAGCCGGTTTATGAGCTGGAGGTTGACAGCGCCGTGCAGAACGGCGACAGCTTCGATATGAAGTACCATGTCACCAATACCGGTAATCTGCCCGCGCCCGAGGGCTATAGCGCGACGCTCGAGCTGGAAGCCCTTTACGGCGACATCACGGAGCGCTACGGCATGGACGACGCCGTTTTGATCTTCGAGGATATCTCCGGACTCAAGCCGGGCGAGACACGGACGGTGGAGAAAGCCGTCGAGCTTCCGGTCAGCGTCTTCCAGTTCTGCGGCTACGACGCCGTCTCCGCAATCGTGCGCGATGAGCGCGGCGCAGCCGTTGCCGCCACCGAGCAGACCCTCATCTCTCTGGATGCTCCCATCCACCTGACGCTGAACGGCGGCAAGGCGATGTCCGTCGAGGTCGGCAAACAGGCGCAGGTTAATCTCAGCTATGAGTCCACCCTGTTTATGGACACGAGCGGTACTGTCATCTACACTGTTGACGATCCCAATATTGCCTCCGTGGATGCTGCCGGTAACTTGACCGGCCTGATGAACGGCACGACGACTCTGACCGCGACCCTCCTTCCCAGCGGAACGAGCGTCAGCATTACGGTCAAGGTCGGAGATGGCAGCGGCCCGCAGCCGGACGACTGCCCGAAGGACGATAGCTGCCCGATGGCGAAATTCACCGACGTAAACGTCAACGAATGGTACCACGACGGCATCCACTGGGCGCTGGACGAGGGCGTGATGCGCGGCACCGGCGCAGACGAATTCTCTCCGCAAACAGCTACGAACCGCGCGATGCTTGTCACCATGCTCTGGCGCTTGGAGGGCGCTCCGGAGCCGGCTAAGTCAGAAACGTCCTTTATAGACGTCGAGGCAGGAAGCTGGTATGAGAAGGCGGTCCTCTGGGCAACGGATACGGGCATTACGCTCGGCACCAGCACAGCGACCTTCTCCCCGTATGCAGAGCTCACAAGAGAACAGCTTGCTGCCTTCCTCTATCGGTACGCTGCATACAAGGGATTGGACGTGAACGCCGGCGCTGACGCCGATCTTTCCGTCTACACCGACGCAAATGCGGTTTCCGACTTTGCACGGCTTCCGATGCAGTGGGCTGTCACCGTCGGCATTATCAGAGGCACCTCCGCCACGGTCCTCAGTCCCGGAAAGAGCGCAACCCGCGCCGAGGTCGCTACGATGCTGATGCGTTACTGCACCAGCGTGGCAAGCCCAGAATAAGAACGATCAACACACGAAAGCCCTTGCAAACGCCTCGTTTGCAAGGGCTTTCTATAACTGTTCAAGCAGCTGCGGAAGTTACTCATAGTGGATCGGGCGCAGTTTCAATCCTCATACCCTGATAAACAGATTGAAGATGCGTTCCTGTTTCCAAAAGAGGGCAACATTTTTGAAGCGCGTGACCCTAATTCTGTGACGCGCAGAGTAAAGCGTTTTATGCGTCTCCACAATCTGCCTGATATGTCGCCACACGACTTGCGGCATTCCTGCGGTTCTTTGCTTTTGGCGAATGGCGCAGATATAAAAAGCGTCCAAGAGATATTAGGACACGCAAACGCCAGCACAACGCTGAATTTCTATGTCAGGTCTGACCTGTCGCAGATGCGGAGCTCTACGAACAAATACGCCGCTGCCTTTGGACTTTGAACATCTACGAACATCTTTTTACATCTCGGCACAACATCAAAACGAATGGGAACATCTTTTCAGGTGTTCCCATCATCTTTATACATATCTGCTGCCTTTTGGAGGAAGTCTTTCATCCCCTCCACCGCTTCAGGAGGGCTAATAATCTTTGCCCTGCATCCAAAAGAGGCAATCCACGCATAGAAGGGAGGGCTGACCTCCACGGCGGCGGTTATTGTGAAATGCTCGGCTCCGTCGGGTATCATCAACAAATCCCTGCCGAATTGGTCTATCACGGCGTCCGTTAGTTCGTTGCGGAAACGCATTTTGACGCTGTAAGCCTTGCCGCTGAACATCTGAAACACTTTCGCCTTTTGGGTTGTCAGGCTCTTTTCGTTGAACAGGTCTTTTCCTTCGCGCTCTTCGGTGAGGGGCTGCGTGATGCGCTCCATCCTGTCAACGCGATAATAGCGGAACTTCTTTCTATCGTAGGCATACAGATAGAGGTTGCCGCCGTTCCAATAGAGGGCAAATGGGCTGACTATGATTTGCTTGCCGCCTTTGGAGTATTCCTTCTTGCGGTCAGGGTGCAGGTGGAAATAGCGAAAACCAATTTTTCGATCTGTAGTGATCGCCTCATAGATGCGGTCAGTCTCTTTTACCACGCTGTCATTTTGACTGCGGATGCGGTCATAGACGTAGGCTTGACGGTTAAGATTTTGACGGCGTCCATTGCCAAAATGCTTTACGATTTTTTCAGACAGCTTCTTTGCTTCTGCCTGCGTGATGAATTTTGAGGCTTGAACGCTGTCCACGATCAAGCGCAGTTCGTAGGCTTCAAAGGGCGGGTTCAGGAGAATATAGCCCTTGTGCTTCTCTACGTATTCCAATTCCAAGCCGAAATCTCCTTCGAGCGCGGCAAGATCGCTGTATATCGTTTTAATATTCAGGGGAGCACCATTTTTGCCTGAAAATCCTCTGTTGGCGTATTCGCGCTGTATGTCCTTCATACTGACTGCGTGGGTCTTGTCAGCATTGGAATAGAGATAATCGCGCAGAATGATAAGCCTTGCGCCGATCTCACGCCCGTTGTTTCTGTTCATTGTTCGCCCCTCCGCTGTTAGTAATGCTATTCTAGCACAAGAAAAGGCTGAAATAAAGCGAACAATTCAAAGATTTGAGGATTGTTTTTTGCGGTTGGTTATGATAGAATAAATCTACCACACAAAACCTAATATTGTCCTTGTCATAGTGTGCGTTCTTATCTATCGGTAAAAACGCAGGCTTACTTTTCGTGCACTATGATTAGGCGTGAAAGGTTTTGTGTGGTAGCAAATGGAGCTATGCGTTTTTCGGTGTGTGGTTCCATTTGGATGCCACACACTTTTTTATTTTGAAGGAGGAAAACACAATGAAGAAAGCAATCACTATTATACTGGCTCTTGTTATGGTTCTTTCGCTCGTGGCCTGCGGTGGGAACCAGCAATCAAGTCCGCATGAAAATGGAACAGAGTCTATTGATAATAATGCAACTGATAATACCACTACTACTGACGAGGTATCATTATCAAAGGAAGAAATGATTAACAAATCGCAGCCATTAACAATTAACGAAATTGCAGAAGAGATATATAATAACAAAGCACGTGCAAAAGGCAAATATGCAAACGGAACCTACAGCATTTGGGGAACAATTATAGAAATTAATAGTGATTCCTGTGATATTTCTGTCTATAAATACCCTCAAGTATTTGTAAGAGTATATCTCCCAGTTGACGAATTAATCCAACTGAACCAGAACGAAGCCATACAGGTTGTCGGAATTATTACAGATATTTTTGATGAAACTGAGCAAGTCTACGAGTATTCCATTCCTCGAACGATTATCAGTATGCAAGATGCTTTCTTTATCACAAATATCTATGAGATAAACAATGCAAGTTTTAGCAGTATGTCTTATAGTCGAACAAATTATAATTATAATGCTGTAATCAGTGACAGTGTTTTAGGCCCAATCAAAGTTGAACTGACTGATAAACAAATTTCTAACGCTCAATGGAATCGCTATGAAAAGTTGAAGATTTCGGCCACAGGGATTATAACGGATTATGTTTTGAATAGTGATGATATTGTTATTACAGAATAATTCAAACAGGGAGCAGGATTTAGGCCTGCTCCCTGTTTACGCCTCCAAAAGGCTGATATACTTATAAATCGTCGTCCTGCTCAAATCGCACACCCGCGCAAGCTCGCTGACATTCAATCTGCCTGCCTTGTATGCGGGATAATGACGGAGGAACGCAGCGGGAATATCGTCGGCGGGCATGGGCGGCATGTACGTTCGTACGACGGGCAGAGCGGGCAAGGCGACCCTGACGCTAAGCGCGGAGGGCTGTGAGCGTGTAAGTGTCGAATTCAATGCTTCGATTCAATGATGGGAAACCAGCTTTGAGGCGAAATGATAATGAAAACAGAACAGCGGAGCGGTCCATCCGGACTGCTCCACTGTTTTTCTGCGATCAAAGAAGAGTTCCGCTGTTGCTGTGATATAAGCTGCTGCTTTGATACTGCGGGTTTTCCGTCAGGCGCATCCCGAGACGGCTGTAGACCGAGGCGTCCGCATCGGGAACGATGACAGAACAATGCGCCTCACAGTTTCGCAGGGCGGGGAGCTGCTCCAGAGCCATCGCGGCGTATTCGTCTTCGGACGCAGAGATCGCCAGCGCGATCAGGACCTCGCTGCAGCGAAGGCGCGGCGTCGTGCTTCCAAGATAGTCGGTTTTCATGCACTGGATCGGCTCGATGGCGCTGCGCGCGATCAGATGCCGCTTGGGATCAATGCCCGCCAGCATCTTCAGCGCGTTCAGAAGGGCGGAAGACAGCGGCTCCATCAGTTCGGAGGTCTTGCCGCAGATCAGCGCGCCGTCCGGCAGCTCAATGGCGACTGCCGGGGCGTTTGTTTCTGCTGCCAGCGCGTTTGCCGCCGCAACGCAGGGACGGATCGCGGCGGTGATCCCTGCCTGCTTCATCAGAAGCTCCAGCTTGAACACCTCACGCTCTGTGCCGCTGCCCTTGCGATGAGCGCAGGCGGCGGCATAGTAACGCCTGACGATCTCCTGCAGAGCCGCCTCCGAGACGATCTGTTCGTCTACGATGCAGCTCGCGATGGTGTTGACGCCCATATCCGTCGGAGAGCGGTAAGGACTGCTGCCGAACAGACCGGTGAAGATCGCCTGCAGAACAGGGAAGACCTCCACGTCGCGGTTGTAGTTCACGGCAGTCACACCGTAGGCCTGCAGATGGAAGGGGTCGATCATATTCACGTCGTCCAGATCCGCCGTGGCGGATTCGTAGGCAAGATTGACCGGGTGCTTGAGCGGCAGATTCCACACGGGGAAGGTCTCAAATTTGGCGTAGCCGGCAAAAACGCCGCGCCTTTGCTCATGGTAGAGCTGGGAAAGACAGGTCGCCATCTTGCCGGAGCCTGGGCCCGGCGCGGTCACGACCACCAGCGGCCGCTCCGTGATCACGTCGTCGTTCTTTCCGAAACCGTCTTCAGAAACGATGCGCGCGACGTCGTGCGGATAACCGGGAATCGGATAGTGCAGGAAGACCTTTATTCCGAGCGAGATCAGACGCGCCCGAAAGCGATCGGCGGCAGCCTGACCTGCGTACTGCGTGATAACGACGCTGCCGACGTACAAGCCTTCCTGACGGAACTGATCAATCAGGCGAAGAACGTCTTCATCGTAGGTGATGCCGAGATCGCCGCGCACTTTGCTCTTGGCAATGTCGGCGGCGTTGATGGCAATCACGATCTCGACGCTCTGCGCAAGCTCTTTGAGCATGTGGATTTTACTGTCCGGTGCAAAGCCGGGCAGCACGCGCGCCGCGTGGAAGTCGTCGAAGAGCTTGCCGCCGAACTCCAAATAGAGCTTGCCGCCGAACTGCTCGATGCGTTCGCGGATCCTCGCAGACTGGATACGGAGGTATTTTTCGTTGTCAAAACCGATGTTACGATGCATGATTCATCCTCCCTTGCAGCAGATCACAACTTGATTTTACTCCGTTCGCGGCAAAGATACAAGATGATTTTTTGCACCCGCCCGGTTATGATCGTTTCAAGAGGCGGATTTCCATATAATATTGCATTATAATTGCACAGTCTTTGCAAATACATATTGAAATACAGATATTGCGGAAAAATATGCACAATTATGCAGGAATAACCGGCAAAAACAGTTGACATATCGCGTCTTGAGCGATAAAATAATTGCAAATTTTTTATTCAGTCAAAGTATGACGCCGTTCCCGCGTAAGGACTCTCTGCATACCGCGTGAGGCTCCTTCGCTGCGGAACGACGCTCCACCGTCCGGAGGCGTACGTATGCGAACCATACAGATTACCGATACGACCATGCAGCGGGAGGCGTCCCTTTCCTTCCGTGAAAAAATTGAACTGTGCAAGCTCCTTGATCGGCTCGGTGTCGACGCCATTGAGACCGCGCCGATCACGAATCGCAGGGAGGGCGGATTGCTCCTCAAATCCCTGTGCTCGGCGGTGAAGAACGCCTGTCTTACCGTGCCGGTGCCGCAGAGCGACGACGGACCGGACTTTGTCTTCAGCTGCATGCAGGAGGCAAAGCACGCCCGTTTGCAGGTGGCGCTCCCGGTTTCCACCGTGCAGATGGAGTATCTCTGTCACAAAAAGCCTGACGCGATGCTTGCGTTGATCGGAAAAGAGATCTCGGCGTGCAAATCGCTTTGTGACGACGTGGAATTTGTCGCAGAGGACGCAAGCCGCAGTGAGCCGGCGTTTTTACAAGCTGCCATGGACTGCGCGGTGAATGCCGGCGCCTCGACAGTGACCTTCTGCGACACGGCGGGCGACGCGCTGCCGGAGGAATTGGAGACCGCGATCGCGGCTCTGCGCGCCGCGCTGCCGGAAAACGTTCGTCTCGGCGTGCGCATTTCCAATGCTCTGTACCTTGCCAACGCCTGCGCTGCCGCCGCTGTCCGCGCCGGCGCGGATGAGGTCAAGCTGACCGCCTGCGGCGACAGCTCTCTCAATTTCGTCATCCGCGCCTGGGCCAGCAACGAGAACTACTGGGACGTCAACTTTTTCCTCATCGAGGAGGGCAAGCAGGCCCTCGACCGCGCCGGCATCGAGATCCCCT
>CAMUZA010000031.1 GCA_947165085.1 uncultured Clostridia bacterium
GCGTCGGCGAGCTGTACGGCTGCCACGTGATCCCGTCCCCGCACGACGACGTCGAGGGCATCCTGCCCACGATCGGCTAAGCCATGTATATCGGGGAGGTCGTCGGAACAGTCGTTGCTACCGTGAAGGAGCCGAATCTCGAGAATATTCCGCTCCTCATCGTGCATCTGATTGAAAAAGGCAAAAAAACAAAAATGATCGTTGCGGCGGATTCCACCCGACAGGCAGGCAAGGGCGATATTGTCTACATGATCGGCTCCAAGGAGGCAGGGCGGATGTTCCGCACAAAACGCACCCCCGCCGATTCTGCCATCGTCGGCTTTATCGACTCTTACAACGTAGTCATTCAACCGGAAGAACAATAACATTATTGGAGGAACAATTATGAAATTAGCACTCGGAATGGTCGAGACCCGCGGTCTCATCGGCTCCATTGAAGCGGCTGATGCCATGGTCAAGGCGGCAGACGTTCATTTGATCGGCAAGGAACAGATCGGCAGCGGACTCGTTACCGTCATGGTACGCGGCGACGTCGGCGCGGTCAAGGCTGCGGTCGACGCAGGCGCGACGGCTGCCAAGCGCGTGGGCGAGCTGTACGGCTGCCACGTGATCCCGTCCCCGCACGACGACGTGGAGGGCATCCTCCCGAGAATGGGATGAAGCTGGCAAGAGTCGTCGGGAACGTCGTTTCCACGATCAAGGACGTCGGATTTCAGGGGCAGAAGCTGATGATCATCGACTGGCTCGATGAAGCGGGCAATCTGACCGGAAATCAGGCGATCGCCTTCGACGTGGCGGACGCCGGCATCGGAGATACGGTGGTCGCCGTCTGCGACGGCGGCGCGGCGAATATTCTGCTGGGCCGTCACTGCATCGGAGATATCACGATCTGCGGCGTCATTGACCATCTGACCATCGACGGCGAAATCAGGGAGTATCATTAAATGGACGTTGAAGCTATCAGAAAAGAAGTGGAGCGCCAGGTCATGGCGTACTTCCATCTCGACGCCAAGCCTGCCCCGCTCGCGGGACTGGTGACGGGCGCGGATGTGGTCGCGCATCTGGAGCATTCTCTGCTCAACCCCGATACGACGCTGGACAAGATCAAAGCGGAGTGCGCCGTGGCGCGCAAATACTCCGTCGCGGCGGTCTGCGTCGCCCCGTACTATGTTCCCGCGGCAAGAGAGGCGCTGCTCGGCAGCCCCGTTGCCGTCGGCACCGCGATCGGCTTCCCGCACGGCTGCATGTCGCAGGCGGCGAAGCTCGCGGAACTGCGCGAGTGCATGGCGAACGGCGCGACTGAGGTCGACGTCGCAATCAATGTGCTGGCGATCAAGTCGGGCCGGCTGGACGTTGCGCAGAGAGAGCTGGAGGAGCTGGTGCGCTTTGCCTGCGGCAAAGCAAAGCTCAAGGCGGTCTTCGAGCATTCGCTCTACACGCCGGATGAAAAACGGGCGGTTCTGACCATGCTGCGCGGAAGCGGCGTGGACTTCGTCAAGATCCAGAACATGCTCAGCGGTCACGGCGCAAGAGTGGAGGACGTCCGCTTTGCCTACGACATCCTCGGCAGAAACGTCGGCATCAAGATCGACGGCGGCATCAAGACCCTTGCGCAGGCGCAGGAGCTGCTTGCAGCAGGCGCGACCCGCCTCGGACTGACCGCCACGGCAAAGATCGCCGAAGAGGCAAGAAAGTAAAAACTACGAAAGGAACACTGTTCATGGATATCAATGAAATTATCCGCCAGGTGACGGAGGAAATCTGCTCAAAGTACGGCGTAGCCGTTTCCGCGCCTGCAGCGCCTGCCGGCAACAACGCCGCCGACATGGCAAAATACATCGACCATACCTATCTGAAGCCGGAAGCCAGCATCTCGGACATCCGCAAGATCTGCGATGAGGCGAAGAAGTACCACACCGCCAGCGTCTGCGTCAACCCGTCGTATATCCAGTACGTCGCCCAGCAGCTCGAGGGCAGCGGCGTGACGCCCTGCTGCGTCATCGCCTTCCCGCTCGGCGCCTGCACGCCCGAAACCAAGGCGTTTGAGGCGTCCGACGCGGCGAGCAAGGGCGCGCGCGAGATCGACATGGTCATCAACATCGGCGCGGTCAAGTCCGGCGACTGGCAGCTTGTCAAGCGCGATATCGAGGGCGTCGTCAACGCCGTCCGCGGCCGCGCGCTGGTCAAGGTCATCATCGAATGCTGCCTGCTGACCGACGAAGAGAAGGTCAAGGCGTGCACCGTCTCCAAGCTGGCGGGCGCGCACTTCGTCAAGACCTCCACCGGCTTCTCCACCGGCGGCGCGACCGTCGAGGACGTCCGTCTGATGCGTGAGACGGTCGGTCCCGACATGGGCGTCAAGGCGTCCGGCGGCGTGCGCACCTACTCCGACGCGGTCAATATGATCAACGCCGGCGCAAACCGTATCGGCGCGAGCTCTACCGGCAAGATCGTCTCCGGCGTCACCGAGGACGAGCACAAGTGCATCAACTGCGGCAACTGCAAGAACTGCCCGACGGGCAACGTCGAAATCCGTCCGAAGCTCTATTGATCTGAGGGAAACGGCATGAGAAGACCCATGATCGCGGGCAACTGGAAGATGAACAAGACGCCTGCGGAAACCGTCGCGCTGATCCAGGAGCTGAAAAAAATCCATCCGCGGACGAACGTGGAGATCGTCGTCTGCCCGATGACGGTCAGCCTGTTCGCCGCCTCCGCGCAGATCAAGGGCTCTGAGCTGCACCTCGGCGCGCAGAACGTGCATTTTGAGGATAAGGGCGCCTTCACCGGCGAGGCAAACTGCGCGAGCCTGAAGGAGCTGGGCGTGGAGTACGTCATCCTCGGACACTCCGAACGCCGCCAGTACTTTGCGGAGACGGACGAGACCGTCAACAAGAAGGTGCTGAAGGTGCTCGAAAACGGCATGAAGCCGATCATCTGCGTCGGCGAGAGCCTCGAGCAGAAGCAGACCGGCATCACGAACGAGGTCGTGTGCCTCCAGACCAAGGCGGCGCTGTGCGGCGTTTCCACCGCGCAGATCACCGACTGCGTGATCGCCTATGAGCCGGTCTGGGCGATCGGCACGGGCATGACCGCGACGGCTGCCGACGCCAACCGCACGATCGCCGCCATCCGCGGCGCGATCAAGGACATGTTCGGCTACGTCGCCGAGAACGTGCGCATTCTCTACGGCGGCAGTATGAACGACAAGAACGCGAACGAGCTGATGAGCCAGCCGGAGATCGACGGCGGTCTGATCGGCGGCGCGAGCCTGGTCGCAGAGAAGTTTGACAAGGTCGTCAACTACAGCGACAGGTAATCGAAAACGGATAGAAAAAGGAAGCTGACTTTTCCGGTCAGCTTCCTTTTTCGTTTGTCACCAAAATTCCCGCCTGTCATAACATGGAATGAGCGTGATGCTCAGAACTTATCAGGAGGTACTTCGTTATGGGTTGCAATAACTGCGGGAATAATTACTGGTGGATCATCGTCCTGATCCTGCTGTTCAGCTGCGGGAACGGCTTCGGCGGCTGCGGCAACGGCTGCGGCTGCGGGAATAACAACGGCTGCGGCTGTGGCTGCGATAACGGCTGCGGCTGCTGAACGAAGCCATAAGGTTCAGCCTATTGCTGCGCGGAGGGGATTTTCCCCTCCGCTTGAATTTTGGAACGAGTTGTGATATAATGACGTCCAAGAATCATCTCATAAGGGGTTCCACCGTTGTGTGGACACCGGAAGGAGGCAAACGGATTTGAATATCGATCGATTCCCCGAGGAAGAAAAAACGGAGGCTGCCGAGGAAAAAACCGACAATAACGTGCGGCTGATCCCGAAAAAGAAGCGCAGCAGAGCGTTGGGCGTGACTGCGTTTGTTCTGGCATTTGCCGCGCTGCTGCTGCTCGCCGCGACCGGCATTTACGGTTTCGCTCGCTACCGCGGCCGCGTGCTCGCCGGAACGGACATCAGGATCTTCTCGATCGCGATCACGGTCGGCGCGATCCTTGCGGGGATCGGCTTTGTTCTCGGCATCGTCGCGCTGTTCCTCAAGCGGCAGAGAAAGGGCTTCGCCATCAGCGCGGTTCTGGTCGCTTTGGTGGTGCTGCTGATCTGCATCGGCGCAATGTACGCCTACCAGTACATCTTCAGCGAGCTGAACCACGACGAGATGTTCAGCAGCCTGAGCGAAGAGGATCTGGGCATCGTCAGGATCAATAACGGCGAGGTCATCCGCGAAAAGACGCTGCCGGATCCCGTGGACAGTCCGGAAAAGATCAGCGAGCAGGCCAAGGGAATGGAGATCGATTTCGAAAACCTGACCAACGAGGATCTGCCGGAGGAAGCGCTTGCGGCGATGCACAGCGGCGACCCGCAGGGTCCGAGCTATCTGCTGGAGGGTGCGGATCAGATCACGAATTTCATGCTGTTCGGTCTGGACAAGCAAGGCTCTTCGGACGCCAATATCATTCTCTCCGTGGACCGCGTGCACCGCAAGATCAAGGTGATCTCCATCGGGCGCGACTCCTACGTCATGATGCCGCAGTGGGGCAGTTATTCCAGAATCACTTATGCCTATAACTTCGGCGGAGCGCTGGGCGCCGTTCGCACGGTCAATCACAATTTCTCGCTGAACATCCAGAACTATATTACCGTTGACTTCGATCAGCTCATTGATATCGTAGATCTTCTCGGCGGCATCGACGTGGAATTGAGCGGGGACGATCAGTGGAAATACCACAGCCACATGGGCGGCTGGGAGGCGCTGCAGTACTCCCGCGACCGTAAAGACAGCGAAATCAACCGCGCCGGACGGCAGCGCAACGTTGTCCGCGCCATGATGGACAAGGTGCGTCAGATGCCGATGTCGGATTATCCCGAGTTTATCCGAAGCTGCTTCGGCATGTGCACGACCTCGTTCACGGCGGATGAGCTGCTGGAGATCTGCCTGGAAGCGGTGCAGAACGGCTACACGGTCGAATCCTCCGCCGTGATGGAGCACATGAACTGCTGGGCAGGCGAGCTCGGTGCGGAGCGGTACGTATACTTCGTCTACGATCTGAACCGTGCCAGCGACTGGATCTACCGGACGATCTACGAGGATCTCTACATCTCCGGCTATGCGGATGAAGTCGTGCCCACGCAGCCGACAGAATGATACGTCAAAACAAAATCGGGAATCGCAATCAGCGATTCCCGATTTGTTGTTTCTCTTTGAACAGCTTGTTCTCCAGCGATGAAAGACCCTTTTTGATCCGCAGCAGCTTGAAGAGCTGAATCCGCAGCAGGTCGATCAGAGAACAGACCAGATAAATGCCGAATGCGCTCAGCAGCACCGCGCCCGCGATGTAAAGCGGATGGAGCGTTCCAAGGAAGGAAAAACGGCCGTGCATCACGTTCTCCCAGATCAGCGGATGGACATGGATGATGTAAACGCTGAAAGCGGCAGGGGAGAAAATGGTAATCAGTTTTTTCGCGGCGTTGCCGCATTCCAGCCGCGAGAAGAAGAGCAGCAGGGCGATGCTTCCCAGCACGATCAGCGGCGAAATATAGCTAATCACAAACTTCGGCGTGTACGCGACAATCTTCGGCAGATAGAACTGCAGACCGAACGATAGCGCGGTGCAGCCGAGCCATATACCGAACAGCGCGGGCTTCGGAACGTTCTCCCACATACCGTACTTTCCGATGTAACCGCCGACGACGTACAGGACCATCAGCCACAAGCCGGTATAGCCGCCGACGAGGGTGAAAGAGTCTTGAGACGCTTCTTTGCCTGCGGAAGCCGCAACGGAGAACACGAGGATCATGGCAACGCTCAGGCGGCGCAAGGTCTGCTTGCTCAGCGCATTGAGACCCGCGTTCAGAAGCGGCGTAAAGAGGAACAGAGAGAAATATGCGGAAAAATACCAGTATTTTCTTGTGATAACGGGGAAAGCGTATCCGAGCAGATCGGACGCGCTGCATAGATCCGGTCGGAAGAACGCAAAAATGACGGCGATGCCGAAAGAGTAGAAAAAGACCTGTACCCACAGAGCGGCGAGATTCGCCGCCTTGAACCTGCTTTTCACGCCGACGTAGCCGGAGATCATCGCAAACAGATTGACCGAGCCGTATGCCGCGAGCTCCAGGAACCAGGTGATATGATATTGTGTGCTGTTGACCGCGCTGCCCAGCACGCCGCCCTGACCGAGCACGTGCAGCACTGCGACCATAAACATGGCGACCATGCGCAGCAGATCAATGCCGTAATTGCGCCCCTGTTGCAGCGCCATAGAGATCCCTCCTTCGGAAAGAAACAGCAGGGGCAGAGAACTCTGCCCCTGCGAATCGTTGATGAGTTACTTTCCCTTCTGGCCTGCAGGCACTTTCTTCTGACGCTCTTCGCTGTCCTCCTGCGGGAGGATCTTGGCGAGGATCACGCCGAGAACGGCCGCGATCGCGGTGCCGCTGACGGTGACGCTGCCGACGGTGATGCCGCTCGACAGACCGAGACCGATCACGAGCATGACGGCGGCGATGATCAGGTTATAGCTCTTGGTGAAGTCCACATGGTTCTCCACGAGCATGCGCAGACCGACGGAGGCGATCATGCCGAACAGGACGACGGACACGCCGCCCATGACGGCGGACGGAATGCTGCCGAGGAGGCCCGAGACCTTGCCGAACAGGGACAGCACGATGGCGAAGACGGCGGCGATGCGCAAGGTTGCGGGGTTATAGTTGCGGGTCGCGGCGAGAACGCCGGTGTTCTCGGAGTAGGTGGTGGCGGCGGGACCGCCCATGCCGCCGGAGAAGACGGAGGCAAGACCGCAGCCGAGGAGCGTCCGGTGCAGACCGGGATCTTCGATGTAGTTGTGGCCGGTGACCGCGCCGTTGGCGGTGATGTCGCCGACGTGCTCGACGAAGGTGACGATGGAGATCGGGGCGATCATCGTGATCGCAAAGACGACCATACCCCAGTTCGTCCCCTGGAAGAACGGCGTGAACTTCGGCAGGGCGAACCAGCTTGCATCAGCAAGCGGCTGGGTATCGACCATGCCGAGCGCGAGCGCGGTCAGATAGCCCGCCACGATGCCGAAGAGGATCGGGATGAGCTTCCAGAAGCCGCGGAAGAAGAACATGACGATGACGATCATGGCGATCGTGACGATCGCGACGACCCAGTTTTTCCAAAGGGCGGTGCCTGCGACGTTTGCGGCGTCCTCTGCAGCCTCGCTGCGCATGGAAACGCCGTTTACGTTCGCGACAACGTAATCGCTGCCAGTGTTGGTATAGGCGTCGATTCCGTTGACCTCGTCCGCCTCACAGTCGTCCTTCAGGGTCAGATACTTGGATTCAATATAGCCGGATACCTTGTGTTTCGCGTCGTAGTGATAGTCGCACAGGACGTAAGGATCGCTTTCCACGGAACCTTCCGTTACAACGACGGTGGCATTTGCAGGGACGTCGCCGTGGACCGTGGTGATGTTGCTCATCGCAGTCGGCGCGAGCATCATGCCGATGATGATGATCATGCAGCCGGTGACGATCGGCGGGAAGAACGAGGTGATGCGCTTGGTGCCGAGCAGCTTGACCAGAAGCGACAGAATTAAGTACAGAACGCCGGACGCCATAATGCCCCAGCCGACGTAGGGCGCAAAGTCCGCGGTCTCGCCGCCGCACTTTGCCGCGACCGCGCAGATCGACGCGATAAACGAGAAGCTCGAGCCCATGAACGCAGGTACGACGCCCTTGGTGATCAGGTGGAAAATCAGCGTGCCGACGCCCATGCAGAACAGGGTGACGGCGGGATCCAGACCGGTCAGCGCGGGAACGAGGACCGTGGAGCCGAACATGGCGAAGACGTGCTGGATGCCGAGCGTGACGGCTCTGCCGGGCTTGTCGCCGCCCCAGAGCACAGTTTTCAGTTTCATTGGAGTCCTCCCTTTTCAAAAGATATTATGATTATAGCATAATGGAAAAAGCTGCGCAATCTTTTCCCGAAAAAACTTGCGAAAAAATAAACTTATCGACACAAAACGACAGGCGAAAAGAAGAATTCCGCGCCGCGTAACGGGTCGATTCCCGATATTTCGCGCAGAACCGAACTTTTTGAGGATGATAGTGCGGAAACGGTCGAAACCTGACGGGCGAAAAAGATAGAATAATGCATAAAAGTGTGTTTCAATCATAGATGCCGCGTTTGGCAAAAAGGAGGGAACACAGAATGACGAAAGACGTTGAAGCGCGCAGCGTCCGCTGTGAAAACGGCGAGTACGCCGCACTGCTGTACCGCATCGTGAAGGAGGAAACTGACGGCATGCCGGAGTACGGCGCGGAAATCGAGATGCGTCGCGGCTGCCGCACGGAGCGCGCCGCCGTGTGCGGCATTACGCAGTCGTACGGAAAGATCCGCGAGCTGCTCGCGCTGCTTTCCGCAAATACTGTAACGCCATGCACGCTGTTAGACGTGGTGGAGGACACGTTAAATAAAATTTGAAAAAGGGATAGACAATTTGTGGCTTGTCTGATAATATATAGCTAGATATTGTGCAATAAAGGAGAAATTGCCATGAAGTGCCCGTATTGTGGTTATCAGGAAAGCAAGGTCGTTGACTCCCGCCACTCCGACGACGGCAGCAGCATCCGCCGCCGCAGAGAGTGCCTGTCCTGCCAGAAACGCTTTACCACCTACGAGACCGTTGAGAGCCTGCCCATCGTCGTGGTGAAGAAGGACAACAGCCGCGAGCCGTTCGACCGCAACAAGATCCTGCGCGGCATGGTACGCGCCTGCGAGAAGCGTCCGGTTCCCATGGCGAAGCTGGAAGAGGCGGTCACGGAGATCGAGCAGATCGTACAGAATTCCCTTGAGCGCGAGGTCAGCACCGGCAAGATCGGCGAGCTGGTCATGGAGCGACTGAAGCCCCTCGACGAGGTCGCCTACGTGCGCTTCGCCTCGGTCTACCGCCAGTTCAAGGATATCAACAGCTTCATGCACGAACTGAATAAGATCCTGGAAGAGAAGTAACCAAAATGAAAAAAGCGATAATGATCCTTTCTGTCCTGCTCGCGGTTTTGGCGATCGTCGCGGCGATTCTGCTGTTTACGGACGTGCTGGAGCCGAAGCAGCCGGAGCAGGCGCAGATCCCGTCGGCGGAAACGCCCGCGGCGGAGAGCGCTCAGCCAACCGAGCCGACGCAGGAGGCCACGGAGCCGACTGCGACCGAAGAGCTCCCGACCGAGCCGGCAATTGAGATCGTGCCGGACGAGCAGGTGAGCGTTCTCAACGGCTTCCGGATCGAGACGTTCTTCGTTGACGGTGAGCGGATGATTGCGAAGGAAGCATTTGCCGACGCGATCGGCTGGGACGCGGAAAACAAAGAACCGCAAAAACTCTTCGGCAGAGACACGTTTGAATCGACCGAAAACGGTCTGCGTCTGAACGGCGCGGAACTGACCGGCGTTGAGGCAAACGGCACGGTTTATCTGCCCTTTGACGAGCTGATCGCCGCGCTGGACTGCCCGGAATACGTCGACGAGGACACGGGCGCACATTACTACACGCCGTCCGCCCGCCGCTTTGAGATCCCGCAGGGCGTCAACGTCCCCGTGCTGATGTATCACGCCGTCAGCGACGATATCTGGGGCGGCGCCGAGCTGTTCGTCAGCCCGTCGGATATGGAAGCGCAGCTTGCCTACATCGTCGATAACGGCTACGACGCGATCTGGTTTGAAGACCTCGCGCACGTGGAGGATTACGACAAGCCGGTGATCCTGACGTTTGACGACGGCTACGAGGACAACTACACGGAGCTGTTCCCGCTCCTGCAGAAGTACGGAGTCAAGGCGACCATCTTCGTGATCGCCAAATCGCCCAGCAACGAGGAGCACATGGCGACGGAGCAGCAGATCCGCGAGATGTCCACCTCGGGCCTCGTGTCCATTCAGAGCCACACCTACTCCCATGCGTATCTGGACGAGCTGGACTACGGGAAGACGCAGTACGAGCTGGCGCAGTCCAAGAAGATCATCACGCGCATCGCGGGCAAGGAGCCCATCGTGCTGTGCTATCCGAGCGGCAGATACAGCGGCTATACGCTTGAGCTCGGACCGGACTATTACATGTTCGGCATCAAGATGAACGGCGGCTTGTATAATACCTCCGCCGACCCGTTCCTCGTCAACCGCTACTATGTGTCGCGCTATACCGATCTTTACAGTTTTGCCGCATATCTGTCCGCGGCAGGAACGTGAGGCAATATGGAAAGACAACTGTATATTTCTCTCGCGGGTCTGACCGTGGAGATCAACTATATTCGTAAAAGGATTCCGGTTTTTTTCAGCGACTATCTGATCGAAAAGCCGGAAAACGGCGTGGACATTGTCGCCACCGTGACGCCGGAGGGCGTGGAGGAAGAGCTGTCGGCGGTGCCGGAAGCGGGCGCGTTCAATGCGGAAACGGCGTGCATCTTCCGCTGCATCGCAGAGCGCAGTCCGTATTTCGGCAGCTTCCTGTTCCACTGCGCCGCGATCTCCTATGAGGGAGAGGGCTATCTCTTCGGCGCGCTGAGCGGCACGGGCAAGTCCACGCACATCAGCCTCTGGCGGGAGCATCTCGGCGACAAGGTCGAGATCGTCAACGGCGACAAGCCGCTGCTGCGCATGACGGGCGGGGAGCCGGAGATCTGCTCGACCCCGTGGGCGGGCAAGGAAGGCTGGCAGAAGAACTGCATCGTCCCGCTGCGCGGGATCTGCCTTCTGTGCCGCGGCGAGGAAAACAAAATCGAGCGCGTCGAGCCGAAGGACTGCATGCGGCTGATCGTCCAGCAGGTCTATCTGCCGCGCGACAAGCAGGCGCTCGTTCTGACGCTGGATCTGCTCGACCGGATCCTGCAGAAAACGCCGGTGTATCTGCTGCACTGCGACATCTCGGAGGAAGCGGTCAAGACCTCCTTTGAAGCCTTGACGGGCAAGCCGTACCCGAAGAAATGAATCGCGCCCTTCGGCGCATAATATGAAAGACGGATGTGCTGATCGGCACATCCGTCTTTGTATGAGATAGGAAAACGATCCAGCCGCGTCATTGTGATTCCTGCACTGCGTCTTTGCGAGGAAAGCCGTTCCCCGCCGCGTCATTGCGAGCCTGCTCGCGCAGGCTCGCAATGACACGATCCGAGAACTGCGGCATTGCGAGGCGGCGGGTTATTTCGTGAAGTCGTACGGCGTGGTCTGGTAGACAAAGTAGTTCAGCCAGTTGGAGAACAGCAGGTGCGCGTGACCGCGCCAGCTTACGATCGGCGGCTTGGTATCGTCGTCGTTCGGGAAGTAGTTCTTCGGCACGTCGATCGGAAGTCCCAGCGCCTTGTCGCGTTCATATTCGCGCTTGAGCGTGTCGGGATCATACTCCGAATGCCCGGTCAGGAAGACCTGATGTCCGCCCGCGGTGAAGACGGCGTAAACGCCCGCCTCCTCGCTGCCGGCGGCGATCTTCAGCTCGGGGATCGCCTCGATATCCTCGCGCCGCACCGTGGTGTGGCGCGAATGCGGGACCATGAAGACCTCGTCAAAGCCGCGCAGGAGGATCGGATTTTTGTACTCGACCCGGTGCGGAAACACGCCGAAGAGCTTCTTGGGCAGGGGGTATTTCCTGACGCCGAAGTGGTAGTAAAGACCCGCCTGCGCGCCCCAGCAGATATGGAGCGTGCTATGAACGTGGGTCTTGCTCCACTCCATGATCTGACACAGCTCGTCCCAGTATTCGACTTCCTCAAAGGGCAGATGCTCCACCGGCGCGCCGGTGATGACCATGCCGTCGTATTTCTTCGCTTTGATCTCGTCAAAGGTCTTGTAGAAGGTGAACAGGTGCTCGGCGGAGACGTTCTTCGCCACGTGGGAGCGGGTGTGAATGAATTCCAGATGCACCTGCAGCGGGGAGTTTCCGAGCAGACGCGCAAACTGCGTCTCGGTCTCGATCTTGGTCGGCATCAGGTTGAGAATGAGGATCTCCAGCGGTCGGATGTCCTGCGTCAGCGCGCGGGTCTCCGTCATGACGAAGATGTTTTCCGACTGCAGGGTAGCGGTCGCCGGAAGATCGTTTGGGATTTTTATGGGCATTTGACAGGTTCCTTTTGATTCAAATTGCGGCGAGCGCCCGGTCGATGTCTGCGATCAGGTCGTCCGCGTTTTCCAGACCGCAGCTCAGACGGACAAGGTCGGCGCTGACGCCGGCGGCGGCAAGCTGTTCGTCGGTCATCTGGCGGTGGGTCGTGCCTGCCGGGTGCAGGCAGCAGGTGCGCGCGTCGGCGACGTGCGTTTCGATCGCGGCGAGCTTCAGATTGCCCATGAAGGCAGCCGCGGCGCGTCTGCCGCCCTTCACGCCGAAGGAAATCACGCCGCACGAGCCGTTGGGCAGGTACTTCTTCGCACGCTCGTAGTATTTGTCGCCCGGCAGGCCGCAGTAGCGGATCCATCCGATCTTTTCATGTTGCTGCAAATGCTCCGCGACCTTCTGCGCGGTCGCGCAGTGCTGGCGCACGCGCAAGGGCAGACTCTCCAGACCGAGGTTGAGATAAAAAGCGTTCTGCGGCGACTGCACGGAGCCGAAGTCGCGCATGAGCTGCGCGGTCGCCTTGGTGATGAACGCGCCTTCTTTGCCGAAGCGCTCGGCGTAGATGACGCCGTGGTAGCTCTCGTCCGGCGTGCAGAGTCCGGGGAACTTCTCCGCGTGCGCCATCCAGTCGAACCTGCCGCCGTCGACGATGCAGCCGCCGACCGTCGCCGCGTGACCGTCCAGATACTTCGTGGTCGAGTGCGTCACGATGTCCGCGCCCCATTCGATCGGGCGGCAGTTGATCGGCGTGGCAAAGGTGTTGTCCACGATCAGGGGAACGCCGTGCGCATGCGCGGCGCGGGCGAATTTTTCAATATCCAGCACGGTCAGCGCGGGATTGGCGATCGTCTCGCCGAAGAGCGCCTTGGTGTTGGGGCGGAACGCGGCGTTCAGCTCCTCCTCGGAGCAGTCGGGATCGACGAAGGTGAAGTCTACCCCCATGCGCTTCATCGTGACGGCAAAGAGATTGAACGTGCCGCCGTAGATGCTCGATGCGCTGACAACGTGGTCGCCGCAGCCGGCAAGGTTAAAGACCGCGAAGAAGTTTGCCGCCTGGCCGGAGCCGGTCAGCATGGCCGCCGTGCCGCCCTCCAGCGCGGCGATCTTCGCCGCCACCATGTCGCAGGTCGGGTTGGCAAGACGGGAGTAGAAATAGCCGTTTGCCTCTAAATCGAACAGCTTCGCCATCGCGTCGGCGGTCTCGTAGCGGAAGGTCGTGCTCTGAATAATGGGGATCTGGCGCGGCTCGCCGTTGCGCGGACTGTAGCCTGCCTGAATGCATAGCGTTTCGTTATGGAGCTTGTCCATGACCAACACCTCTTTCAAAGAAACTGGGTCAGAAAATTGTTTTATCCATTATATTGAAAACGGCTTTGCTTGTCAACCGACGGAAAAAGTTTTTTTCGCGCGGTTTTTATCGCCGAGCGGGAAAGAACTGGTTGCTTTTTTTGCGCTTTTGCTGTATAGTTATGTATAAGGGAAGTTTTGGATTATGCCGTCGAAAGGGGAAGACTGCGCAATGCCGAAAAAGCTGTTCAAAGCGGTCTACGCGCTGAATTTTATCTTCCAGGCGGCGTTCAGCATGATCGTTCCCGCGGGACTGCTGATCCTCGGCGGCTGGTATCTGAACAGCCGGTGCGGCTGGGGCAGGTGGGTACTGATCACCGCGATCGTGCTCGGCGTCGTCTTCGGCTTTTACAGCATGATCTACTACATCGTCAAGACCAAGGACTATATTGATCCGACGGAGCACAAAGGAGAGGACAATGGAACACCGAAATAAGGCGATCGAAGCGCTGCGTTCCATGCTGCCGATCCTGCTGATCACGCTGGTGATGACCGGCATCATGATCGGCGTCTACGCGCTTTTGGGCAGGCTGACGGCGAACGTCCTGCTCGGCGCCGCCCTCGGCACGGCGGCTGCGCTGCTCAACTTCGCGGTGATGACTTTTTCCGTCGTCAAGGCGGAGAGCGCGGACAGTCCGGAGCGCGGCGCACTGCAGGTGCGTTTTAACTATGTTATCCGAATGGTTGTGCTTGCGGCGGTACTGATCGTCGCATTAAAAACCAACGTATTTGATCCGGTGGCAACGGTGCTCCCGCTCTGCTTCATCCGAATCGCGATTTTCATTTCAGAGATTTTTCGAAAAAAGGAGGCGAACTGATCATGGACGGTATCGGAAACGGTCCGAGGATTTTGCTGGAATTCAAGCTCTTCGGACTGAACGTGAGCATCACCCAGACGGTGCTTTCTTCCTTCGTTGTCATGGTGGTTCTGCTGATCCTGAGCTGGCGGCTCGGCAAGGGGCTGCAGAAGCGTCCGACGCGCCGGCAGGTGCTGGTGGAAAAGGGCGTTTCGATCCTTTACAATCTGGTCGAGGACACCATGGGCAAGCACAACAGCCACTTCACGCCCTTTATCGGCGCGCTGTTCTGCTCGTCCGTGCTCGGCTCGCTGATCAGTATGTTCGGCGGCGTGCTTCGCAGCTCGACGGCGGACCTCAGCACGACGCTCACCTGGGCGCTGATCGTGACCGTCATGGTCTGGTATCACAACATCAAGCGCAACGGCTTCTTCGGCTGGCTCAAGGGCTTCGCGGAGCCGGTCGCCGTGATGACGCCGATGAACATCATGAGCGAGATCGCGCAGCCGATCTCCATGTCGTTCCGTCACTTCGGCAACATCGCCGGCGGCAGCGTGCTGACGACGATGATCTACGGCGCGCTGGCAGCGGGAAGCTCCCTGCTTTTGAGCTGGATCCCCAATGAGATCATCCGCTCCATTCCGATCCTGCAGGTCGGCATTCCCGCCTTCCTGTCCATCTATTTCGACCTTTTCACCGGCTTTATTCAGGCGCTGGTCTTCTGCATGCTGACCATGGTCTACGTGGGCGCTGCCTGCCCGCCGCCGGAAGAAACGGCAGCTTAATCTGTAAACTATTTTTTGGAGGTATATATTATGGATCTCGTAAAAGGTTTAATCGCAATCGGCGCAGGCATCTGCATGGGCTTCGGCGCGATCGGTCCGGCAATCGGCGAAGGCAACGCCGTCGGCAAGGCGCTTGAGGGCATGGCGCGTCAGCCGGAGGTTACCAGCACGCTGCGTACCAACATGATTCTCGGCTGCGCGATTACTGAATCCACCGGCATCTATTCTCTGGTTATCGCACTGCTGCTTCTCTTCGTTTTCTGATATTGAAGCGTCAGAAATCTAACGAAAGGAGAGATGCGGCTTGGCATTTTTAACCGGATTTGAACAGTTTGTGGGCGTCAATCCGTGGACGTGTCTGTTTACCCTGCTGAATCTTCTGATTCTCTACAGGTTCATGAAAAAGCTCCTGTTCAAGCCAGTCAAGGAAATGATCGATTCGCGCCAGCAGGAGATCGACGATCTCTACGCCGACGCCAATGCGTCCAAGGAAGCCGCCGCTGAGCTGAAGCGTCAGTATGAGGCGCGTCTGACCGAGGCGAACGCCGAGAAGGAAGCGATCTTGAAGGACGCCTACCGCAAGGCGCAGCTTCGCGACGAGGAAATGCTCCGCGAGGCGCAGGAAAAGGCGGCGCAGACGCTCCGCCGCGCCGACGAGCAGATCGCGCTGGAGAAAAAACGCGCGATGAACGACATCAAGGACGAGGTGTCCGTGATGGCGGTCGATATCGCGTCGGCCGTGCTGGCGCGCGACATCAAGCGCAGCGAGCATTCGGAGCTGATCGACTCTTTCATCGAGAATCTGGGGGAGAGCCATGATTGATACGGCGGGCTACGGCAAAGCGCTGTTCGAGCTGACCACGGAAGCGGGCAGCGACACGCAGGTGCGCGAGGAGCTGGAGGTCGTCCGCGCGGCGTTCAAAGCGCACCCGGACTACGTGACGCTGCTGGATACGCCGGCGGTCGCCACGGAGGAAAAGCTGGGGCTTCTGCGTGAAGCCTTCGGTGCGATCGACCCCATGGCGCTGAATTTCCTCAGTATTTTGTGCGAAAAACGCTCGTGTTACCAATTCTCCGCCTGTGCGGACGCCTTTGACGCCTGCTATGATGAGGCGCACGGGCTTCTGCGGGCTACCGCGATTACGGCAGTACCGATGCAGGAGCGGCAGATGGACGCGCTGAAGGAGAAGCTTTCTGCCATTACCGGCAAGACCGTGATCCTGACCAACCGCGTCGACGAAACGCTGATCGGCGGCATCACGCTCCGCTACGGCGGTGTGCAGTTGGACGACAGCATCCGGTCAAGGCTGGACAAGCTGCGCCGCAGCTTGTCCGAAACGATAGTATAAGGATGGTGATACCGTGAATCTGAAAATTGACGATATCAGCAAGATCATTAAGGATCAGATCAAAACATACGCATCCAAGACGCAGCAGGACGAGATCGGCTACGTCATCCAGGTCGGCGACGGCATCGCGAAGGTGCACGGTCTGGACAAGTGCAAGGCGAACGAGCTTCTGCGCTTTGAGAACGACTCGTTCGGCATGGCGCTGAACCTCGAGGAGAGCTTCGTCAGCGTCGTTATGCTCGGCACGGACGTCGGCATTTCCGAGGGCAGCTTGGTCAAGCGCACGGGACAGGTCGTTTCCGTCCCCGTCGGCGAAGCACTGATCGGCCGCGTCGTGGACGCGCTGGGTCAGCCGATCGACGGCAAGGGTCCGATCAGCTCGACGGAAATGCGCCCCATCGAGCGCAACGCGCCCGGCATCATCGAGCGCAAATCCGTCTCCGTTCCGCTGCAGACCGGCATCAAGGCGATCGACTCCATGATCCCGATCGGACGCGGACAGCGCGAGCTGATCATCGGCGACCGTCAGACCGGCAAAACGGTCATCGCGACGGACACCATCATCAACCAGAAGGGCAAAGGCGTGACCTGCATCTACGTTGCGATCGGTCAGAAACGCTCCACGGTCGCCCAGTTGGTCGATACGTTAGAGAAAAACGGCGCGATGAACTATACCATCGTCGTCTCCGCCACTGCCTCGGAGCTGGCGCCTTTGCAGTATATCGCGCCCTACTCCGGCTGCACGATGGGCGAATACTTCATGGATCAGGGCAAGGACGTCCTCATCATCTACGACGACCTGTCCAAGCACGCGGTCGCTTACCGCGCTCTGTCCCTGCTGATCCGCCGTCCGCCCGGACGCGAGGCGTATCCCGGCGACGTGTTCTATCTGCATTCCCGTCTCCTCGAGCGCGCGGCGCGCGTCGCGCCGGAGTACGGCGGCGGCTCTCTGACCGCCCTGCCGATCATCGAGACGCAGGCGGGCGACGTCTCCGCCTATATCCCGACGAACGTCATCTCCATCACTGACGGTCAGATCTATCTGGAGTCCGAGCTGTTCCACGCCGGCGTCCGTCCCGCCATCAACCCGGGCATTTCCGTTTCCCGTGTCGGCGGCAACGCGCAGATCAAGGCGATGAAGAAGGTCGCGGGCTCTCTGAAGCTGATGTACTCCCAGTACCGCGAGCTGCAGTCGTTCGCGCAGTTCGGCTCCGATCTGGACGCCGATACCAAGGCGCGGCTGGCGCAGGGCGCGCGGATCGTGGAGATTCTCAAGCAGAACCGCAACAGCCCCATCGACGTGGAGCTGCAGGTCTGCATCATCTACGCCGTCACGCAGGATCTGCTGGCGGAGGTCCCCGTGGAGAAGATCCACGACTTCGAGACGGCGCTGTTCGAGTATCTGACGGTGCAGCGTCCCGCGATCTTAGAGAGCATCCGGGATGAGGCCGTGCTCACGAAGCCCAACGAGGAAGAACTGCGTCAGGCCATCAATGTGGTCAAGGAGCAGTTCGCCAAGAAGGAGTAAGCCATGTCGGGAGCGTCGATGAAGCAAATCAAGACGCGGATCAGAAGCGTCGAAAGCACCCGGCAGATCACCAAGGCGATGGAGCTCGTGGCGACGAGCAAGCTGCGCAAGGCAAAGCAGCGCGCGGAAGCGACCCGTCCGTACCATGAGGTGCTGGCAAAGGCGATCTCCTCTTTGCAGGCGGGCGCGGCGGATGCGCCGACCGTCTACGCCGCCCAGCGCGAGGTCAAGCGCACCTGCTACGTCGTCATCGCGGGCGACCGCGGTCTGGCGGGCGGTTATAACGCCAACCTCTTCCGCATGGTCAAGAGCATGACGCAGGGGCAGGACTACTGCGTGCTGCCCGTGGGCAAGAAGTCCATGGAGCAGTTTCAGCGCATCGGCGCGGAGATTGTCAGCGCCTACTTCGGCGTGACCGGCACCGTCGGCGTCAGCGACTGCGCGCAGATGGCAAAGCTGCTGTGCGACGGCTTCGCGGAAGGGAAGTATGACCGCGTGGTCGTCGCCTATACGCGCTTCCAGTCCATGCTGTCACAGGTACCCGTGACGGAGGAGCTTCTGCCGCTCCGTCTGACGGAGGTTAAGACCAACGCCGGCGCGCTGGTGGAAGGCTCTGCGGAAGCTCTGATCGCAAAGATCGTTCCGCAGTACGTTTCCGGCATCCTCTTTGCCGCGCTCTGCGAGGCGTCCGCTTCCGAACACGGTGCGCGCCGCACCGCGATGAACTCTGCGAACAAGAACGCTTCGGAGATCATCGACACGCTGGTGCTGCATTACAACCGCGCGCGTCAGGCGGTCATTACGCAGGAAATCACAGAAATTGTCTCCGGCGCAGAAGCGCTGTAGAAAGGAGCAATCCACATGCAGGAAAAGAACATCGGGCGCGTCGTGCAGATCATCGGACCGGTGCTGGATATCCGGTTTCCGAACGGTCATCTGCCCGATCTGCTCAATGCGATCGAAATTGAAAAGGAACAAGGCAAGCTCGTCTGCGAGGTCGCCCAGCAGCTTGGAGACGGCGTGGTGCGCTGCATCGCCATGAGCTCCACCGACGGCATGGTGCGCGGCATGGAGGCGGTCGATACCGGCACGGGCATCAAGGTCCCGGTCGGCAAGGAAACGCTCGGCAGAGTCTTCAATCTGCTCGGGCGCGCCATCGACAATAAGCCGCAGCCCGTCACCTGCGAAAAATGGAGCATCCACCGCGATCCGCCCGCCTACGACGAGCAGGA
Organism: uncultured Clostridia bacterium; assembly: GCA_947165085.1. Taxonomy (GTDB): domain Bacteria; phylum Bacillota; class Clostridia; order Oscillospirales; family Oscillospiraceae; genus JAZOXB01. The sequence goes on from CAMUZA010000031.1 coordinate 19,124, forward strand.
GAGCACGACGGAGATTCTCGAGACCGGCATCAAGGTCGTCGACCTGATCGCGCCCTATGCCAAGGGCGGCAAGATCGGTCTGTTCGGCGGCGCAGGCGTCGGCAAGACCGTCCTGATCATGGAGCTCATCAACAACGTCGCCAAGCAGCACGGCGGTATTTCCGTCTTTGCGGGCGTCGGCGAGCGTACCCGTGAGGGAAACGACTTGTATAACGAAATGCAGGAGTCCGGCGTTATCAACAAGACCGCGCTGGTCTACGGTCAGATGAACGAGCCGCCCGGAGCGCGTATGCGCGTCGCGCTGTCCGGTCTGACGATGGCGGAGTACTTCCGCGACCGCGAGGGTCAGGACGTTCTGCTGTTTATCGACAATATTTTCCGTTTCACCCAGGCAGGCTCCGAGGTTTCGGCGCTGCTGGGGCGCATGCCCTCCGCCGTCGGCTATCAGCCGACGCTGGCAACCGAGATGGGCGCCCTGCAGGAGCGCATTACCTCCACGAAGAAGGGCTCTATCACCTCCGTGCAGGCGGTCTACGTCCCCGCGGATGACCTGACCGACCCCGCGCCGGCGACGACCTTCGCCCATCTGGACGCAACGACGGTTCTTGACCGCGGCATCGCCTCTCTGGGCATCTATCCGGCGGTCGATCCGCTGGAATCCACCTCCCGTATCCTCACGCCGGACGTGGTCGGCGTGGAGCATTACGAGGTCGCCCGCGAGACGCAGCGCATTTTGCAGCGGTATAAGGAGCTGCAGGACATCATCGCGATCATGGGCATGGACGAGCTTTCCGAGGAGGACAAGCTGACCGTCGCCCGCGCGAGAAAGATCCAGCGTTTCCTGTCGCAGCCGTTCTCCGTCGCCGAGCAGTTCACCGGCTATGAGGGCAAGTACGTCCCGATCAAGGAGACGATCCGCGGCTTCAAGGAGATCCTCGAGGGCAAGCATGACGATCTGCCCGAGTCTGCCTTCCTCTACGTCGGCACGATCGACGAGGCGGTCGAGAAGGCGAGAAAGGGTGCTGCGCAATGAGCAGCTTCCGTTTACAGATCGTCACGCCGGACGGCAGCGTGTTTGACGGTGAGGCGGAGGCGCTGCGCCTTCGCACGACGGAGGGCTACGTCAGCATCCGCGCACATCACGCGGACTATATTGCCGCTCTGGAGATCGGCACCGTGTCGGTCACGCGCAGCGGCGAAACGAAGAACGCTGCCTGCGGCGGCGGCTTCCTGAGCGTCAGCAAGGGCGAAGTGCAGTTGGTCGCGACGACCTTCGAGTACGCGGAGAACATCGACGTGGCGCGCGCCGAGAACGCAAAAAAGCGCGCCGAGGAGCGTCTTGCCGCGGCGCAGGAGGCAAAGGATATTGAGATCGCGACGGCGAAGCTGTCGCGTGCGCTCAACCGTCTGTCTGTCGCAGGAAAGTAAGCGGGAGGTACCGAATGGATACGAATACCATATATGAAATCATAGGCTATGCTTCAACGGTGCTCGTGCTGGTATCGTTCCTGATGGCTTCGGTCGTCAAGCTGCGTATCATCAACACGATCGGCTCCGGCATCTTCGTGGTCTACGCGCTGCTGATCGGCTCGTATCCCACGGCGATCCTGAATCTCGGTATCGTCACCATCAATATCTACTTCCTCTTCCGTCTGCTGCGGGCGGAGAAGCTCACGACCATGCTGCCGATCGAGACGGACAACGCCTATCTCAAGGAATTCATGACCTTCTACGGCGCGGATATGCAGCGGTTCTTCCCCGAGGTCGCGCTGGAAAAGGACGAGGCGGACGCAGCCTATTTCGTCTACTATGACCTTGTGCCGGTGGGCGTCCTGCTGGGCAAAAAGCAGGACGACGGCTCGCTGCGCATCCTTGTGGACTATTCCACGCCGAAGTACCGCGACGCCTCGGTCGGCAGATTCATGTATAAGAAGCTGCTGGCAAAGGAACAGTACACACGGCTGGAGTTTGTTGATCCGTCGGAAAAGCACGTGAAGTACCTCAACGCCATGGGCTTCGTCAAGGACGGCAATACCTACCGGCTGAGCAAATAGTAAGATACGAAATGAATCGCGCGCCGCGTCAGTAATCTGACGCGGCGCGCGGCTTTTGGTTGACCAAAGAGAACCACCGGCTGTGCCGGTGGGAAAGAAATAGCTTC